>JALOLB010000435.1 GCA_025456225.1 Thermoanaerobaculaceae bacterium | reverse complement strand
CTCGCGAGCGAGGCTGGCCACGACCGGGCTGGCGCCCGTGCCGGTGCCGCCGCCCATGCCGGCCGCGATGAACACCATGTCGGCGCCTTCCAGCACCTCGAGGATGCGGTCGGTGGCGTCCAGGGCGGCCTTCATGCCGACCTCGGGATCGCACCCGGCGCCGAGCGCCTTGCCGCGGCCGTTCGGGGTCGTGAGCTGGATCTTGACCCCCGCCTTGCTGGCGCGCAGGCACTGCCCGTCGGTGTTGACGGCGATGAACTCGACGCCCCTGATGCCGGCCTCGATCATCCGGTTGACGGCATTGCAGCCGCCCCCGCCGACCCCGACCACCTTGATGACGGCCGGGTAGCACTCCTCGGCCATGGTGATTGCAGGGGCTCCCTTGCTGTCCTGCTCGTCAAACGTGATCATGCAACACCTCCCTTTTTCGTCAGTAACTGTCGCTTGAGTCGGGACCACATTCCCTCGCTCCGCCCGCGGTCGCGCACGGCGACGTGGGTGTCGGAGTCGGCGGCTGCCTGGGCGTACGCGAGCAGCCCCATGGCGACGGCCGGCGAGCGCGACGGCAGCTCCGGGCTCTGCAGGAGGTGGGTGGCGTCCACCAGCCCCTCCAGCTCGCCCAGCCGGGCGCGCTTGACGAAGACCTCCTCCGCGAGCGCCACGATGCCGTCGAGCTGCGAGCCGCCGCCCGAGAGCACGACACCGGTGCAGGGCGCGTCCTGGGGCATCTGCCGCCAGACCTCGCCGGCGATCAGCTCGAACGTCTCCTGCATGCGGATGCGCACGGTCCGGCACAGCTCCCGGCGGGAGATGACGTGGCTCCCGCGCCCCTCGATCGTGGGCACGGAGAGCGTCTCCTCCTCGCCGACGTCGCTCAGCAGCACGGTGCCGGCCTCGCGCTTGGCCTTCTCGGCCCCCACCGCGGTGGTCTGAAAGCGGTGCACCAGGTCGTCGTTGATCTTGTTGGCGCCGATCGGGAAGCACCCCGAGATGAGCATCTTCTCGCCCGAGAAGGCGGCGTAGGTCGTACAGCCGAAGCCGATGTCGATGAGGATCGAGCCGAGCCGGCGCTCGTCCGCCGTGAGGGTGGCCAGCGACGCCGCCACCGGCGCGAACACCATCTCGTCCACCGCCACGCCGGCCTCGTTGATGGCCTTCTCGAGGGTGCGCACCGGGCTCTCCCACCGCGTGCCCGGGAGGCAGGGGCTGCCGGCGCAGCGCCTCGTGCAGGGCATCCAGGTCACGGGGCGTGACCTCCCGTTCCCGGGGGCCGAGGGTGATCGCGCCGCGGGTCACGCGGCCCACCACGAAGGTGCCGGCCGTGGACGCCACGACCCGCTCCACCGGCGCCTTGGCCATCAGCTCGGCCTCCTCCACGGCGGCGCGGATCGCCGCCACGACGGGGCGCATCTGCACCACCTGTCCGCCCCGTACGCCGCCCGAGGGCGCCATGCCGACGCCACGGATGACGATGGCGCCGCTCTCGTTGGGCTCGCCGATGAGGGCCAGCACCCGCTGATTGCCCACGTCGAGGGCGGTGAAGAGGGCGCCAGGCGGGCTCACGCCGGCGTCTCCGTGGGCTCGGGAGCGGGCAGGACGGCCACGCGGCCGTCGACCCGGGCGTCCAGGCGGAGGGGCGCGGCGTGCGTGTCGCGCTGCCAGGCCTCCAGCACCCGGCGGGCCAGCCGAAGCTGGTCGGGGCGGGTCGGATCGACGAGGATCGGGCAGGGGATCTGGTGGAATGTCAACGCCACGCTGCAGAACCCCAGGCGGGCCGCCCGGCGCACCTTCGCTGCCGCGGCCCCCTCGATGGCCGGGAGCGCTGCGAGCAGGGCCGCACGCTCCTCGGGGAAGGGTGCGAAGTCGGCGATCTCGAGCTCCGGGAGGGTCCCCCGGGGGCTCCCCATGAGGTGACCCGTGTGGTCCACGAGGTTGACGACGCTCCCGTCGATGGCCACGGCCACCGGCTCCCGCTCGCGGATCAGGCAGTGCACGATGCCGTCGAGGGACACGCGCACCGAGGCCTCCTCGACCCACGGCACCTCGAGCACGGCGCCGCGCAGGTCGGTGGCCCGCAGGGTGAGGGACATGCTGCCCAGCGCCGGCTGCAGCGCTGCCTCGACCTCCGTCGGGGCGAAGCGCCGCGTACCCTCCACGCGAACCTGGTGGACCTGGAACGCCATGCCCAGCGTCGTGGTGAGGACGGCGGCGATGACCAGCATCAGGCCGACCCGCACGACATGGCGCCAGCGCCGCCGGTGACGCACCATCCCGCTCATGTCGCGCCCCCGGCCAGCCAGCGCTCGCCCAGGCCCACCACGTTACCCGCGCCCAGCGTCAGAATCAGGTCGCCGGGCCGCACCAGGCCGGGCAGGGCGCTCAGGGCCTCGTCGAACGAGGCGCACGGGAGCACGTTGCGGTGGCCGCAGGTGCGGGCGGCGTCGGACACCAGGTGGTGGGTGACGCCCTCCACGGGTTGCTCGCGGGCGGGGTAGATGGGGATCACCAGCACCACATCGGCACCCAGGAGGCTCTCTCCGAACTCCCGGGCGAACGCCGCGGTGCGGGAGTACAGGTGCGGCTGGAACACCGCGATGATGCGTGCGTCCGGGTACGCCTGGCGAGCTGCCTGCAGGGTGGCCGCGACCTCGGTGGGGTGGTGCGCATAGTCGTCCACCAGCACCACGCCGTCGCGCTCGCCCTTGCGCTCGAACCGCCGCGCCACGCCGGTGAACGACGCGATGGCTCCAGCGACCGCGTCGAACCCGACCCCGACCTCGAGGGCCGCGGCCGTGGCAGCCAGGGCGTTGGCCAGCACGTGGCGACCCGGGAGAGGCACCCGGAGCACCCCGACCTCCTCGCCCCGCACCGCGACGCGGCAGGTGGATCCGCCAGGGCCTGCCGCCACGGCGCGGGCGGCCACCTCGGCCTGGGGGGACTCGCCGTAGGTGACGATGCGACGCCCGAGGCGCGGCAGCAGCCGGCGCACACCCGGGTCGTCCAGGCAGGCGATCGTCGCGCCATAGAACGGCGTGCGGTTGCAGAAGGCGACGAACGCCTCCTCCATGGCCTCGACGGTGCCGTAGGTGTCGAGATGCTCGGCCTCGACGTTGGTGACGACGGCGAGCACCGGGTAGAGGGCGAGGAACGAGCGGTCGTACTCGTCGGCCTCGGCCACCAGGTACCGGGAGCGCCCGAGTCGGGCGTGGGCCCCGAGCAGGTGCACCCGGCCCCCCACCACGACGGTGGGGTCGAGCCCCGCGTCGGTGAGGACGTGGCCGGTGAGGGAGGTGGTGGTGGTCTTGCCGTGGGTGCCGGCCACGCCGACGGTCCACTTCAGTCGGGACACCTCGCCCAGCATCTCGGCGCGGCGGATGACGGGCACGCCGCGGGCCCGGGCGGCCTCGACCTCCGGGCTGGTCGGGGGCACGGCGGAGGACGTGACCAGCACGTCGGCGGCCAGCACGTGGGCGGGGTCATGGCCGCCTGCAGGTCGCATCCCGACACCTGCAGGCCTTCGCGGTGCAGCAGCTCGGCGAGGCCGCACATGCCGGCACCGCCGATGCCCACGAAGTGGAGGTGGCGCACGTGCCCGAAGTTCACTGGCCGCCCTCCTTGCCGACGTTGAGGACGAGGCCGATGGCGACCATGGTGACGAGCACATCGGAGCCGCCGGCGGACAGGAGTGGTAGAGGTAAGCCCTTGGCAGGCATCAGCTTGAGGCAGACCGAGACATTGATGAGGGCCTGCACGGCCAGCGTCACGGCGAGGCCGGCAGCCAGCAGGCCGGTGGCCAGCGTGGGGCTCCGGTAGGCGGCGCGCAGCGCCCGCACGATGATCACGCCGAGGAGGGCCAGGGTGAGCGTGGCGCCCCACAGGCCCACCTCCTCGCCGACCACCGCGAAGATGAAGTCGGTGTGCGGGTAGGGCAGGAAGAAGAGCTTCTGGGTGCTCTCGCCGATGCCACGGCCGAGGGCGCCCCCCCCTCCCAGGGCGATGAGGGACTGCTGGACCTGGTAGGAGGTCTCGCCGAAGAAGGTGCGGATCCGCTCGATGCGATAGGGCTTGGCGAGGACAGCCACGACCACCATGAGGGCCGTGCCGCCCCCGAGTGCCAGCAGCGGCTTCCACGGCATCTCGGCCAGGAGCAGCACCGCTACCGCCCCGGCCAGGAGCAGCACGGCCGAGCCCAGGTCGGGCCCGGCCAGGACCAGCACGACCGTGAGGCCGGTCATGGCGAGGGCCGGGTAGAACGTGCGCTCGGGAGTCTCGCGGCGGGCACGGCAGAGCGCCACCCAGGACGCCAGGGCCAGCGGCAGGGCGACCTTGGCGAGGGCCGAGGGCTGCACCGAGCCCATGGGCAACTGCAGCCACCGGTGGGTCCCGGCGACGGGGGACTGCAGGAACGGGACGATCAGCGCCCCCCAGGTGAGGCCGAGGCCCGGCAGGGCCACCTGGGGCCTGAGGAGCAGGTCCAGCGGCATGAAGGTGGCGGCCAGCATTGCCCCGGCCCCCCGCAGCACCGCCACGAGCTGCCGGAACGCGAACTCGAACTCGGGGACACGGTAGTACTCGCGGGCGAGGGGGCCGGAGGCCGAGGCCACCATCACCACGCCCACCGTGGCGGTGAGCAGGGTGGTGGCGATGAGCAGGCGGTCGACCTGACGTTGCCGGGGCATCAGCTCCCCCCCGCCGCGGCCCGCGCGAGGCGAGCGAACTGGTCGCCGCGATCGGCGTAGTTGGCGAACTGATCGAAGGAGGCGCAGGCCGGGGAGAGCAGCACCGTGTCGCCGGGGCTCGCGAGGGCGCACGCGCGCGCGATCGCCACCTGCAAGGTACCGCAGGGCTCGCAGGGGACGACACCGTGCAGGGCTCGGGCGATCTCGTCGGCGGCGGTGCCGATGAGGTAGGCGCGGGCGACCCGCCCGGCGACCGCCGGAGCGAGCTCGGCGAACCTCTGACCCTTGCCCAGCCCACCCAGGATGAGATGGATGCTGCCGGGCGGATAGCCGGCCAGGCCGGCAGCGGTGGCGCCGATGTTGGTGCCCTTGGAGTCGTCCACGAAGCGCAGGCCCCGCCCCTCGGCGACGAGCTGGTGGCGGTGGGGGAGGCCCGAGAACGACGCCAGCGCCCTGGCGATGGCGGCGCGGGGCACCCCGAGCCGGGCCGCGCAGAGCGCCGCGGCGAGGGCATTGGCGACGTTGTGGTCGCCCAGCAGCGGCAGGTCCGCGCGCGGCATCAGCCCCTTGCCGTCCAGCACGAGCACGCCCTCGGCCAGGTGGGCCTCGGCGGACGGGTCGGCGAGGGAGAAGAACGCCTGCCTCGACGGGGTGGCGAGGTCGTGCAGGGGTGCGTCGTCGCGATTGAGGACCGCCCAGTCGTCCGGGCGCTGCCAGGCGAACAGCCGCGCCTTGGCAGCGAGGTAGTCGTCGAGGGTGGGGTGCCGGTCGAGGTGGTCGGGAGAGAGGTTGAGGAGCGCGCCGACCCGCGGGCGCAGGGACGTGCACCCCTCGAGCTGGAACGACGAGAGCTCGAGCACGACCGCGTCCCAGTCGGCCTCG
>JALOLB010000178.1 GCA_025456225.1 Thermoanaerobaculaceae bacterium | reverse complement strand
CCGCACCAGGTACTTCTGCCCCTTGTCGTCGCTCGCACGCAGGATCTTCATTCCAGTCCTCCCAGGCCGCGCCGCAGCGCGCGCACCTCGTCGCCCTTCCAGAAGAAGGCGGCTCGCTGGGCGATCAGGTACGGGCTCACCGCGAGCCAGTCCTCCACGATCTGCAGCCCATTTTCGCGCAGCGTCCGCCCGGTTTCCACCAGGTCCACCACCGCACCGGCGAGCCCCAGCCGCGCCGCCAGCTCCACCGATCCCGACAACGGCACCACGGTCGCGTTCAGCCCCCGCGCCTCGGCCAGCACCCGCGCCAGGCGCAGGTACTTGCTGGCCAGCACGAGGGGGCGGCCCTCCTCGCGCACCGCCGCGCCTTCGCCGGCGATGAGGCACAGCCGGCACGCCCCGAACGGCAGGCGGAGCAGCCGCAGCACGTCGGCCTCCCGATCCAGTACCTGGTCGAGACCGGCGATCCCGCAGTCGGCCGCACCCTGCTCGACGTACACCGGCACGTCGGCGTCCTTGAGCAGCAGCAACCGCAGCCCGTCCATCTCGACCACGAGCCGGCGCCCGGCCGAGGCCAGCGCCTCACCCAGCGCCAGCCCGTGGCGTGCGGCCAGCGCCACGAGCGGCTCCAGGAGACGCCCCTTGGGCAGCGCCACCGTCAACATGGCCGCTCCTCCATGGCGACGCCCAGGTACAGGCACCCTCCCGCCGCCTCCACCGCGCCGCCGACCACGTCCACCCGGTACTCCCCTCCCCCCGCCAGCACCGCCTGGGTGGCGCGGCCCCACACCGCAAACTCGAGGCCGTCGTAGTACGACCCCGCGAGGCGCGGCGCCAGGTCGAGGACCGATGGCACGCCCGCTGCCGCGAGGCGCGCGCACACCAGCGCCACGCGAGCCACCTCCCCGGCCACGCCCAGCTCATCCGCCCAGGTGTCAGCCGGCAGGCCCAGCAGCGCCGCCCGCACCGCCCGCGCCGCTGCGGCCGGTTGCGGCACCAGGTCGAGGAAGGCGTCGGCGTCCCGGGCGCGCAGCAGCTCCACGAGCTCGGGCACCGGAGGCCGGCCGGTGACCCGCCGCACCACCCGCTCCCCGAGGCCGGCGAGCGAGATCGACACCAGACAGTCGGCCCCCGGCACACCGGCCAGGGCCAGCAGCTCGAGGGTGAGGTCGAGGGCGTCCTCGCCGCCCCCCGCGACACCGTAGGTCTCGAACCCGAGCTGGTAGAGCTCCGGCAGTTGCCGCAGCCGCACGGGGCGGGGTCGGATCACCTCGCCCGAGTAGCAGACCGAAAGAGGTCCTGCCCCAAGGCACGGCGCCAGCAGCCGTGCCGCCAGGGGCGTGAAGTCGGTGCGCAGCCCGACCAGCCGCCCTGCCCGGTCCACGAACCGGTACCCCTCGGCGCGCTCCGGATGCGCGTACTCCAGCACCGGCAGGTGGACGAGCTGGAGCCCCCGCCCCAGCAGGTGGTCGAGCAGCCGCTGCTCGATCTCGCGCTGGCGGCGCGCCTGCTCCCCCACGAGGGCAAGCACCCCCGACGGCACCGGCGAGGGAGCGTTCACGCTTCCTCCTCGACCGCCAGGCCCAGGGCAGCCGCCATCGCCGGCACCGGGGGCATCGACAGCGTCATGGCCGCGTACTGCGCCACGCCCTGCCACAGGAGCACCTCGCGACCGCCCACGTACGACCAGTGGCGCGACTCGGCCAGCAACTGGAGGAACGTCGGGCCGGGGCCGTAGGGCAGGTCCAGCACGACGGCGCGAGACGCCAGCCGGAGCCCCTCCATCCATGGCGAGAGCGAGCCGTCGGCTCCTGCCGGCGTGGCGTTGACCGCCACCCCGCAGCGGCCGGCGTCCTGAGGCGAGATCGCCACGGAGTCGAGCTCACGCGCCAGAGCGGCGGCCTTCTCCGGGTCGCGCGCCGCGACCGCCACCTCGCACCCGGCGCCCTGCAGCGCCACGACGGCGGCGCGTGCCGATCCCCCGGCCCCCAGCACCACCGCCCGTGCCCCGTCGAGCTCCACGCCGGCCGCGGCCAGGGCGCGGACCACCCCGTCGATGTCGGTGCAGTCCCCCAGCACCATGCCCGGACGCGGCAGCGCCGTGTTGACCGCCCGTGCCCGGGCGGCCCGGGGCGCCAGGGTCGTGCAGCATCGCATCGCCTCCTCCTTCCACGGCATGGTCACGGCGAAGCCCCCGGCGCGCAGGCCCAGCTCGTCCAGGGCGGTGACCCCGGCTGGCTGCAGCAGCCGCCCCAGGCCGGATGGATCCTGGACTTCGATCGGCACGAAGAGGTCGTGCAGCCCGGCCGCCCGGTACGCGGCGTTGTGCATGCGCGGTGAGAGCGAGCCGCCCACGGGCGTGCCGAGCACCGCGAAGAGCCGCCGCGGCGGGCCGGCCAGGTGCCCTGTCAGGGCCAGGAGCTCGTCCGCCGTGTACTGCCCCGGCGCCGCCGTGCGGTCGGCGTCCCACGCCACGTACGCCAGCGGCGACCCCAGCAGCGGCCCGAGCAGGCGGGCGGCCCGCCCTGCCTCGCCGATCGCGAGCACCACGGCCCGCCGTTCCTTGCGTGGGCGGTCGTTGAGCGCCCGGGCAGCCGACAGCACCGCCAGCAGGTCGTCGAGGGTCGACACGGCCGGGGCCAGCTTCACGAGCAACGTGCCGCGGCCCAGAAGCTTGCGCCCAAGCTCGACCAGATCGGTCGGAACGCTCGCCGGGTGGGCCGAGAGGATGACGCGCTCGCGCGGCACGACACGGTCCACCAGGTCGAGGTCCCGCGCCGCCTCCAGGTCGAAGGCCAGCGCCGGCAGGGCGAGGGCCCGCTCGTAGAAGCGGCGCCGCGCGCCCGGGTCGTCCGGGCCCTGCCCGCCCTCCTCCCGGGAGCGGAGCGTCACCACGACGGGCAGCGTGCTGACCCCGAAGAGCGACTCCGGGCTCACACCCTCGGGCAGCAGGTCGGCGCGGAGCTCCACCGCCGTGGCTCCCTGCGGCGGCCGGCGCAGCTCCGCCCGCATGGCCTCGGGGTCGGCCCCCGGCCTCGGAACGTAGGTGGCGACGATCTCCATAAACCAAACCTCCCCGTCGGGTCTGACGGGGAGGTCAACGATCGCGAAGCTGCGACTCCCCGTCCGATGGCGGTTCGGACGGGGCAGCGCCCCGCCTACCGCCGTGGCGGAACGTGGTGATGATGGCGGGTGGTGCCCATCGCTCGCATCGGGCGAGACCCTAGCCGACCCCCGGCGCGGCTGTCAAGCACGCCCCGGCCGCCAGCGGGTCCGTGCCCGCGCCAGCTCGCGCCCGTCGGCCGGGCGCGTGATCCGATGCAGCCAGGTGTCCGGCTCGCCGCCGGGCGCCGCCTCGACCACCAACACGTCGCCCTCGCGGGCCTCGGCGCGGTAGTCGATCTCCAGCTCGCCAAGCGTCGAGGCGTCCGCAACCGCGGCCGGCAGCCCGTCGAGCGCCCACGCCACGAACCGCACGTTGTTGGCATGCCCGTTGAGGTCCAGGTCCGAGCGGCCCACCCGCACCTCGAACGCCGTCGCGGCCGGAGGCACCTCAGTCAGCCGCTCGAAGGCGTCGGCGAGCACCCGGGGCGGCGTGAGGGACGCCATTTCAGCCAGGTCGGCCCCCGGCCGCACCGGGCGCCGGGCGGCGGTGTCCAGCACCACCCACCCGCTCGTGCCCACTGCCAGGCTCTCCTCGCCCAGGTCGACCCGGAACTCCCGCACTGCGAACGCCCGCACCACCCCCGACGGCCAGGTCCGAACGGTCAGGTCCTCCCGCCACCGCGGCCACCGCGCGACCCGCAGGTGTAGCCGCGCCAGCACCCAGGTCAGGTGCTGCGTCTGGAGGTTCTCGACCCCCCACGTCAGCGCGCTGGCGTGGTTCCCCGCCGCCTCCTGCAGCCAGTCGCACAGCGACGGCATCCCCGCCACCCCGTCCGGCCCCACCTCGAACGCCCGCACCCGCACCCCCTCGCTCCACACCATCACCCGCTCGTCCACGGCCGCGCCCCCCGTGGCGATGCTAGCGCATCCCACGAGCGACACCACGACCCTCTCCGTGGCCTCTCCATGCTGGCAGGCCTGGCTCGTGCCAGAAGCCAACTGAGCGTGCCATCTGGTCCCGATCGCTACTGATCTGGTAATGGTCTGCCCAGCTCTTGACGTGAGCCTGCGATTGCTCCGAGAGGACTTGACGACGCTCTGGAGCCTGGTACCGTGACGCCGTGCTCTCGGCGCTGGTCGCTGCCCTGTTTCTCGCTCTGTCGGCCGCCGATCTGGTCACCCTTGTCTATCGCCCCTTCGGTGCCATCGGTATGGCGTTGTGGGCGTTGGCATGGCTGATTCTCGCGGCCTGGGGCGTCTCGTGCCTGCTCCGGACGGTTCGAGACGTCAGTCGCAGACGCCCCGGAGCGCTGACGCTTGGCGTCGCCCTCCTGCTTTCATGTGTCGTGCTGTCCCAGGTCCCCAAGGTTGCTGCCATACACCACGAGACAACCCAGGAGCTGACACAGGTCCTCGAGCAGTTGCAGAACGACCCGGGCCGGGGCTACACCGGCACGGCCCTGTTCGGCTATCCGGCTCGCCAGTTCCTCATCCAGGCGCTGCCCTCGCTCGTGCTCGGCCGGTCCGTGGTCGCACTCCACCTCGGCTGCGCCGTCACCTTCCTCATCGCGCTGGCGATCTTCGCGCGCGGGCTGCTCGACCGGTTCGGCGACACCTGGGACGGCGACCTGCTGGCTGCCACCGTGCTCACCTTCCTCCCGCACATCTTCTACTTCAACCACTTCATGCTCTACTTCGAGCAGAGCATCTACCCCTTCCTCTTTGGCATGATCGCCATCGGCATCGCGCTCAGCCTCGACAGGGAGTCTCCCCGCTTCCTGCCGTGGCTGCTCGGCCTCGCCAACCTTGCGCTCATTCACTGCTACACCCCTGGCCTGGCCATGTTCGTCCTCGTGGAGCTGGCCCTCCTGGTTGTCGCATACAGCGGGACGCCATCCTGGGTCGGCAGCCGGTCCACGCCGCTGGTGATCGCCATTGTCTCCGCAATGAGCTTCGCCGCGTCCCTGGGCTACCGCCATGATCTGACCTTCAAGGGCGACAAGAGCCTCCCTGCGCTGTGGGAGGACCTCGTCCTCACTCTCCATCACGCCACAGTCATTCCTCTTGACTATGGGCGGAGCTTCGTGTCGCCCTTCTTCCTCGGCGCCGTGCTGTTGACACTCGGGGTCGCACTGGCGTTTGCGGTCGGGTGGCGCGGCTTTGCCGTGGCGGCATGGGCGTGCTCGGTGTTCGTCGCCGCCGTCGTGTCGCAGGGCTACTCCTGGTATGAGATCCCGATGCGGATCCACCGGGCCATTGTCGCCTTCCCAGCCGTTCTTGCAATGATGGCTTTCTTGATGCAGGCAATGCTTGCCGGCTGGGCACCGCGCCGGAGGGTATTGGCCATCACGGCTGCGATCAGCCTCCCGATCGGGCTCCTCTTTCAGTCGGCCTTCCTCGCACGGCGCGAGCCTCTCCTGAACAACGTGTTCCTCGAATGGCTACAACCCAGGTTGCCCGCCGACGCGACGAGCGCAGGCGTCGGCCTCTACTTCGAGCTGCCCGAGGGCGATGCACGCTTCGAGAACCTGTGGGATTTCTCGCAGTACTTCGAGCCTCGTGTGCGGCAGACCTTTTCCGTCCGCGATCAGGGTGCCTGCAACACCATCCAGGAGCAGGCTCGCAACAACCCTGAGCTCGTGGTCATTGTCGCCCGGACCGCCGCCTCTCCGTGGTACGCCTGTCAACCCGGTTGGCCGGAGCGCATGCTCGCGACGTACATCCCCGGCGACGGGGCACCCGTGACGCTCTATCGGCTCGACCACCCGACCACTGTTCCATCACCGACTCTGGATTCTCCGTAGCGCGTGGCACGATTTCCTTGCACGTCCTCGGCAAGCTCTGGATACTCCAAGTGCAGCACCAGGTCTTTCGCTCTTGACACACTTCCGCCTGTTCTCTCGCGCGAAGTCTCCATGCCGCCCGGCAACCCTCTCCCTTCGGGTGGACCACGGCCGAAGCGGAGCATGCCGAAGCTACTCTGGCCAATCGCTGCCAGGGTGGTAGGCTTGGAGCATGAGCCCGACGGTCCTGAGGGTCGGCCACTTGCGCTTCTACTTCTTCTCGCGGGAGGAGCCGCGCATGCACGTCCACGTGGAGGCACCCGACGGCGAGGCCAAGCTCTGGCTCGAACCGGCAATCGAGGTGGCCCACACCTACGGTCTCTCCGAGCGCGACCTTCGCGCCGCCGTCGAGATTGCAAAGGAGCACCAGCATGTCATCCGAGCTGCATGGCTCGAGCACTTCGGGCGTTGAGGTCACGAACGTCTCGCGACAGGGGTTCTGGCTGCTGCTGGACGAGCGGGAGCTCTTCGTACCCTTCGCGGAGTTTCCCTTCTTCCGTGATGCCACGATCGGTGCGCTCACGGACGTGCGCATGCCTCACCCCGGCCACCTGTACTGGCCACAGATCGACGCCGACCTGGCTGTCGACTCCATCGAGCACCCCGAGCGCTACCCGCTCGTGAGCCGAGCGCGCTCCCGGGTCGCCGAGCCCGGGCAGAGCCAGGAGTAGCTCCGCGCGCCCCGGCCGACCCGAGGAGAGCACGACAGGGCGAGCACCCAGCAAGCTGCGAACGAGCGCGGGGCGGCGCGCTACTCGAGGTCGAGGACTTCCCGGACCTTCTGGGACAGGAGCTGGAACGACAGCGGCTTCGAGATGAAGTGCACACCCTCGTCGACCACGCCGTGGTGGACGATCACGTTGCTCGTGTAGCCCGACATGTACAGGACCTTCAGGCTCGGACGGGCCGACCGGAGCCGCTGGAAGACCTCCTTGCCGTTGGACGTCTGCAGGATGACGTCGGTGAGCAGCAGGTCGATCGGCCCGGCGTGAGTCTCCGCGACCCGGAAGCACTCCTCCGGGCTCCCGGCCTCGAGGACCAGGAAGCCGAGACGCCGCAGCATGTCGCTCGCCGTCGTGCGGACCATGCCGTTGTCCTCCACCACGAGGATCGTCTGCCCGCCACGCACGGGCGTCCCGGTTCGGTGCGGGCGCTGCTCGACTCGAGTCGTGCCAGTAGCCTGCTGCAGCCGCGGGAGGTAGATCCTGAACGTGCTGCCCCGGCCCAGCTCCGAGTAGACCGAGATGCTCCCACCGTGCTGCTTGACGATGCCGTACACCATCGACAGGCCGAGGCCGGTCCCCTTACCCCGCTCCTTGGTCGTGAAGAACGGCTCGAAGAGCCGATCCTGGGTGACGCGGTCCATACCGGTTCCGGTGTCGCTCACCGCGATCATCACGTACGGCCCGGGACGCACCTCCGGGTGCTCAGTCAGGTAGGCCTCGTCGAGCTCGGCGTTCTGGGCCTCGATGGCCAGGGTCCCGCCTCGCGGCATCGCGTCCTGCCCGTTGATGGCCAGGTTGAGGAGTATCTGCTCGATCTGCCCACGGTCTGCGCGGACGGCTCCGAGGTCCGGCGCCATCACGATCTCGATTCCGATGTCCTCTCGGATGGTGCGGCGCAGCATCGGCTCGAATCGCGCCACGACCTCGGCGATGTCGAGGGTTGTGAGCTCGAGAATCTGCTTGCGCCCGAAGGCGAGGAGCTGGCGCGTCAGCTCGCTCGCGCGGTCGGCAGCCAGACGGATCTGGCGCGCGAGCTCCGTCTGGCGCCCCGGCCCGAGCTCGCTCAGGAGCAGCTCGGCGTTGCCCAGGATCGGCGTCAGGACGTTGTTGAAGTCGTGGGCGATGCCCCCGGCGAGCAGGCCGACGCTCTCCATCTTCTGCGCCTGGCGAAGCTGGGCCTCGAGCTTCTTCTGCTCGGTCACGTCCCGGATGATTCCGACGATGCGCTGCTCGCCCGCCTCGTCCGTGTAGCGGATCTTCTTCGTGACCGTGGTGTGGACGACACCGTCGGCGTCGGTCATCTCCTCCTCGGCGATGCACTCCTCGCCCGAGCCGAACACCAGCTCGTCCTGGGTCCAGAAGGCGTCGGCCTGGCTCCTGGGGAACAGGTCGTAGTCCGACCTGCCCACGAGCTCGTCGCGGCTGCGCCGCACGAACTCGCAGAAGGCCGTGTTCAGCAACACCCAGCGATGCTGGCGGTCCTTGACGAAGAGCGGATCGGCGATGGAGTCGATGATCTCGTCGAGGTAGCGGTTGGCGCGCGCGAGCTCCCGGGTGCGCTCGGCCACGCGCTGCTCGAGCTCGCTGTTGAGCGTGCGCACCTGCTCCTCGACGCGCTTGCGATCGGTGATGTCGCGGATCACCCCCACGATATAGGGCTCGCTCGCGCTCGACTCGTAGAGCGTCTTCTTGGTGACGATCGTCCGCACGCTCCCGTCCGAGTCGGTGATCTCCTCCTCGTTGACGTTGTCCTGACCCGTGCGGAGCACGA
>JALOLB010000177.1 GCA_025456225.1 Thermoanaerobaculaceae bacterium | reverse complement strand
GGCACCCGGTCGTCAGCCCGGCGTGGAACAGCGCCTCGATCCCCGCGTACGCCCAGTGGTCCCGCGCCACGTCCGCGAACGAGTCCCCGATGTGCAGGGCCCAGGTCCTGGCCGTGCCGCTGGAGAGGGTCTCGGTGAACGTCGCGTCCCAGTGGGCCGCGGGCCTCGGCGATGGGCTGCTGAGCCCGACAGCGAAGGGGTCGCCGGCACACGAGCCGTCGGCCCCCGCGGCGACGCTGCCGTACGCCGCGGCGGCGTCGAGGAGCGAGTAGGTCGCGCCCGCCGGCCCGCCGAGGGCGCTCGCCACGCCCGTGAGCGAGGCGGCGGCACCCGTGCCGTTGTGCCAGGTGGGCGCCACGCGCACCTGCTCGCCCGGCTCCAGCACGCCGTTCTGGTCGGAGCTGCCGGTGGTGTGGCTCGCCGCGTCGACGCTGACCCCCACCGAAGTCCAGCCCGGGCGCTCGAACGCCCCGATGTCGATGACTCCGACGGCCGGGCGCGCCTCGGCCGACCCCGGGGCCTGGGGCTGGTGGGCCGGCGGATGCTTCGCCGGCGGGAACAGGGGGCCGGGGAACGGGTAGCCCGGCGGCCCGCTGGGGGACGCGGAGCCCTGGTCGAGCAGCGGGCTCCCGGCCGCCGGCCGCAGGTCGTTGCCGGTGAGGCTCGTGAAGCCCGGGCCCGCCCCGGTGATGGTCCCGGTCCACTGGGCCGGCACCGAGGCGGCGCCGGTGAGCACCCAGTTCTTGCTGCCGGCGATCTGCTCTCCCGCCACCCAGCTCGCCTCGACGGTGCGGGTGATGGTCACCACCCCGCCGTCGCGGTGGAAGACGTTGTTGTGCATCTCGATGCTCTCGATGCCGTCGAAGATCCGGAACGCCGCCGAGGAGCCGCACAGGAAGGTGTTGTTGACGAACCGGTAGCGGCCGTTGGTCTCGCCGGTACCGTCCCCCCCGACGCGCGTCACGTAGAACGTGTTGCGCTTGAGGAGGACGTTGCCGACCACGTCCGAGTCCTCGCGCTCAAGCGCCGGGTTGCCGCCGTCTCCGCCGTCGGGGCCAATGAGCTCGAGCTCGTGGTAGAACGCGCCCTCGATCCAGTTGTAGTAGATCTCGTTGCGCTCGGCCCGGGACTTCACGTTGTTGCCGCCGTTGCCGTCGTGCACGTAGCAGTGCTGCATGCGGAACACCGAGCCCGGGTAGTGCACCTCGTCGGTGGCCATGTAGATCTGGTGCTGGCTCGAGCCGTTGCCGCAGTGGTGGACCTCCGTGTACTCGAGCAGCAGCGAGCCGGAGCCCTCGTCGGCGCCCAGGATCCCCTGCGCCGGGCAGTCGTGCACGACCACGTCGCGGATCGTGAGGTTGAAGGCCTGGTGGTAGATGCACCGGGAGGTGCCACCCGTCACGTCGAACCCCTCGAAGACGTAGTGGTCGGCCCCCGGCCCCGAGTACGGCCACGGGGTCGTGAACGCCACCGTGTTCGTCCCGCCCGACAGCACCGGTCGGTTGCCCGCGACGCGCAGGCCACGGATCGTGATCGGCTGGGCGACCTTACCGGCGCGGGTGAACGTCACCCCTCCGGGGTACGTGACGTTCCCGTCCACCTCGACGACGTCGCCCGGGTTGACGATCCCCACCACCTGCTGGAGGCTCGTGTACGTGCGCCCCGGGCCGACCTGCAACGTCGCGGCGGACGCCGCGAACGCAACCGCAAGCCCCAGCGCTGCCAGGAACATGTGTCTCATGGCCGTGGCTCCCTCGGCGCCCATGGTAGCGAAGGTCCTGGCCACCAAGAGCGTCCGCCATGGCGCCCGGTGACGAGGCTCACATCCAGCCCCGATCCGAGCCGCCTGTGGCCGCCGCTACCCGCCCGCCGGCTCCGGGCCTTCGAGCGTGGTCTGCGCGACCAGGGGTGACAGCAGCCGGTACGCCTCGTCGCCGTTGCCCCACGTCAGCTCCAGGTCCCAGCTCTGCGAGGCGGTCCGGATGAGCAGCGTGGAGCTGCAGAAGTCCGGGTCGGCGTCGGCCTGGAGGGTGATCGCGACGGACTGCACCTCGCCGAGACCGATCGCGAACCGCTCGCCGGCCCCGGTGAGGATCTGGTCGGGGTGCATCGCCAGGTACGAGAGCCAGGGTGCCGAGGTGTAGTCGTACGCGGCGACGAACGTCCGCCAGTCCTCGCTGCTGTCCTCGAACCGGGCCTTCATCTCCTTCTCGAAGGCGTCCATGAGGTCCCACAACTGCTCCGACTGCTCGGCGAGGATGAGGCGCCGGTCGGTCACAACCAGGTTGAGGAAGGTGGTCTTCGAGCCCAGGAACCCCTTGACATGGACCACCTGGGGCACGACGCCCAGCACGCGCTCGACGCCTGACGGCACGACCGGCGGGACCGGCATGGCGGGGGTGGGCGGCGGGACCGGCGGTCGTGGCGGCGGCGCGAAGACCTCGATCGGCACGGCGGGTACCGGCGGCGGCGGCGGGGCTGCGGCCGGTGCAGCGGCGCGGGGCGCCCCGCAGGCGCCGCAGAACCGGTCCCCGGGGCCGAACGCTGCCCCGCACTGTCCACAGAACTGGCCCGGGTTGCTCATCGGATCACCTCCCTGGGCTGCCCGTCGCGGCTCGCTTGCCGGGGTGCCACGGCTCCACTACCATGGTACACGCGACCGCCGTGCAGCACGGAGGCCCCAGTGTCCAGCCGGGATCCAGGTGGGCTTGTTCTCATCGTTCCGGCGGTAGCTCTCTCGTCGTCCAGTGCCCGGCCCACAGGCACCGCGCCGTGGGAGGCATCACGGCCACTCCAGGCGGAGGATCGTCCAATGAACGCACGGCGACCGGCCTTGACCGGGGTGGTGGCAGTGGTCTCGATCGTCCTCGGGGCGCAGCTCGCGGTGGCGCAGAGCTCCGGCCGCTTCCCCGAGAGCGGCAGCCACACCGCGATCGTCACCCAGTACTCGATGAGCGGCGTCGCGGTCACCGGGAAGCCCAGCGACAACGGCCCATCCATGGAGTGGCACAGGAGCATCGCCGGCAAGGTGACAGGTGGGCGCATCGGGGTGTCGGCGACCGTGACGATCGTCAACCCGGGCTACCCGCGGTGCAACCAGGGGGGCGGCGGCTTCTACTTCACGACCGAGGCCGTGGTCAGTGCCGGCCGCGCGCGCAAGACGTTCACACACCCGGCGTCAGGGAAGTGCCAGGACGCCGTCTATCCCGTCACCGTCAACCTCGCCCTCGACGTGCCCGACGACGCCAGCGAGGCGAGGATCTCCGTCCGGACCACCTACGTCAACCCGATGTACGGCAACCGCGCGTCGGTCGTGAAGGGCGCGTTCACTGCCACACCGAGGGCTGCCGGCGGCGGACAGGACGGAGGACGCTCCACCCCAACACACGCGCCTCCGACGCCGGTCGGGGGAGACGACGAGGGGACCGACGGCACGGGCGACGACATCCCACCGTGGGTGAAGGTGCTCGGCGGGGCGGTCGCCCTGGCCGCGGGCGTGGCGGCGATCGTCAGGATCCTCTCGTCCAGACGCGCCAGGAAGCCGTCGCGACCACCTCAGTTCGGCTACATCCTCCAGCTCAGCGCCGAGGAGATCCAGATCGAGGAGGGCAAGCCCGCCACCGTGTCCGCACGGGTGTGGCGGGTCGACGAGCAGGGCGCGACCTCTCCCGTCCCGGACGCGACCCTGGCCGTGGCCTCGCCAGATCCGGCGCTCCAGGTGAACCCCGGCTCGGGCAAGGGGACGATCGAGTGCACGGTGGCCCTCGTCCGGCAACCCGGGTCCCCGACCATCGTGCTGACGGTCACAAGCCAGGCGGGCGGCCAGACGGTGCAGGCATCCGTCAGGGTGGTCATCCAGCCGCTCCGACTTGGTGCCTGGGTCGCGGGCCTGAAGGAGGCCGACGCGTTCTTCGATGCCCGGGCTCGCGCATGGGGGTTCAGGGACGTCGTGGCGTTCTTCCACGACACCAGCGAGAAGCCGTGCACACCTCCGGCAGGCTGCACCTTCCAGGTCGCGGCCGTCCCGGACGTGCTCGAAGCCGCCCCGGCCCGATCGGACGATGGCCTGACCTGGACGTTTGCCGTGCGGCTGCGGCCCGGTACCGACCTCGACGCGCACCTCGGACCGCTCCTCCAGCGCTACGAGGGCAGGATCAAGGCCACGGTGACCGCCACCGCCGCCGACGGGCGTGTGTTCGCCTCCACCGTGGCGTACCGGCTCCGACCCACGCTCACCGTGTTCCTCCGGGCGTTCGACCGCGACCCGCAGCGCGAGGACGGCCACGAGTACGCCGGGGCGGTCCTGCCCCCGGGCGAGCTCGTCGCGGACGGGCGTGACGCAGTCCACCTCGTGGCGTTCGCCTGCCGCACCGACCTCGCCGACGACCCGCAGCGGGCGTTCGAACGTCGATTCCCGGCCGCTCTCGACCTGACCGTGGAGCTCACAGGCAGGGATGCCGACGCCTTTCAGGTCTGTCCTCCCGCCCGGCTCACCGACCCCGCCCTGGCGCCTCGACCCGTACCGGAGGGGTGCACGGCGTTCGCCGTGAGCGCCCGTCGCCCGATCCTGCACGACGGGAGGACACGCGAGGTCGGGGCGCGGCTCCGGGCCAAGCTCCTCGACAGCCGGCATACCTCGGGCTACGAGATCGCGGAGGACGCGGTCGAGATCACCCTCTCGGTCGACCCGGTGCACCTCGCCCTCTGGGTGCTGCCCGGCGAGTTCCGCGGCACCTCGGAGGCATGGGCGTTCGCCTCGGCGGCGCTGTCCCACGCCCCCTGGGTCGTGCCAATTCACGACCTGCCCCTGGAGCTCGACATCGAGCAGCCTGGAAACGGCGCCCGGCTCGACATCTCCGGCGGAGGCCCGACCATTCACGGGCTCTCACACGTCGCCGGGGCGGTCACGGCCAATGCCATCACCGGCCGTCCGAAACGACCGCTGCTCACGAACCAGGCACTGGCGGGCGAGTCCCAGCGCGACACACCTCCGGGCGTGGCCGGCTGGCTTCTCTGTTACTCCGGGATGACCTGGAAGGCGGCGCCCTCCACGGTCTTCACGGTGAAGTGCCGCTGCGCCGGTGGCGACGAGGCGGTGGCCTTCCCGGTCGACGTCGGAGAGAACGGACGACAGTTTTCAGCCGCGCTCGATCAGGCGGCCACGACCGTCCTCGACTGCAACAACCCCGAGTTCGTCGGCAACACGAGCGCTCTCTCCTACGTGGACTACATCCTCAGGGACGAGTGTCGCGGCGCTGTCTACGACGCGAGGGATGCCTTCGCACGAACTCTGATCGCCGTCGGTGCGGTGGATGCGCCGCCGGGAGGTCTACCCGCGGCCTGGACACGCTACACCTGCGGCAGCTATCGCGAGCGAATCACTGCCTGGATGCTGCGCCGCCGGCACCTGCGGGGGGCGAACGTCGCCACGGCGCTGCAGATGAACGGGATCGAGGTCTGCCAGTACGTGCTGCTCGGTCTGCACGACTTCTGCGGGATCCACCTCTCCGGCACCGGCGTCAACGATGACCCGGTCTTCATCGACCCCTGGTGGGAGCAGTGCTGGAACGCCCACGCCACGGGCGCCGGGTGGTACACGCAGTTCGCCAAGGCGGCACTCGTCGTCACGATTCTCCTCGCCGAGGCACTCGTCATCGGTGGGTTGATCACGCGGCTGGTGCTGGCGGTGGGGTGCAGAGTCAAGAAGACCGCCTACGAGCTTGTGGGAAGAGTGACCCAGATGCTGCGGGAGCGCCTGATGTCCGGGCGGTTCATCCCGCGAATGCCAGCGCTTCCAGCGTTGCCTCCGCCCGTGTCCATTCCTGTCCTTCCACCACCAGTCACGGTGCCGCCTGGGATCGACTGGCTGCGAGTCCTGGCTGTTGTGGGCTTCGCCGGGGCGAGCGTGGTCTCGTGGATCACCGCGGGCGCCTACAAGGGAAGCGACGACTACACCGACGACTTCAGCAGGTACCAACGGTACGAGGTCAACCTCCTCCGGCAGCTTCTCGATCCCCTGGTGAATCGCTCCGGCCCACTGCCGCCCGTTCAGCCGCTCCTTCCATGGGGGCCATGATGGACAGCACCTCCCACCCTGAGCTTGATCTCGGTCGCTTCCTGGCGAGCCTCGCCAGCGTCACCTCCCCCCTCCCACCCGCGCAGGCCGCTCCGTTCGCGGCGCTGCTCGGAGAGCTTGTGGCCGGCTCACCCAGCGCCACAACCGTCTGGGCGGCGCTACGAGCCGCGAGCGACACCGCCGCGAGCGGACCAGCACCCGACTCCAGCGCTGCAGCCGCATCCGGGTGGTCGGCGGTGCTGCAGCCGCTCCCGGGGCTCGGGTCTTCGCTCTCTGTGCGGCGCGACGCGGACAGCACCGTGCTTCGGTTCCGGCTCGATGCCTCCGGCACACCTCGAGGCGCCATCACCATCGAGGGCACCGACGACGTTGGCGTCCTCGAGATCGAGGAGTGCCCTGGTGGCTTGCAGTTGCGGGGCTTCGCCGGCGACCGGGAGCTGTCGGTCGCGCTGGGCGAGGCACCGGACGGCTGCTGGACCTCCCGGCCCGTGCTCGGCCGCCTGGGAGGGGAGGCGCTTCCTGGGCCTGGCGGCGGACCGCTGGCCGGCCTGTTCACGAAGAGGTCCGACGAGCCCGCCGGCCCGGCGCGCGAGCCCCGAACCGCCGCAATGCCCGTCCCCACCGAGCCGAATCCGCCGGAACCCGCTCCCCCTCCGTCTGCTTCCTTCATCCTGACCTACCAGTCCGGACCGTCGCCGTTCGACGAGCTGTCACTCGCCGGGCGCGTGGTGATCGGGCGCGAGACCGACTGCGAGCTGAGGCTCGACGATCCGGGCGTCTCGCGGCACCACGCGGCGGTCGAGCCCACTCCGGCAGGCGCGCGGGTCACCGACCTCGGCAGCTCGAACGGCACCTTCGTCAACGGTCGACGCATCGATGGACCCGAGGACCTGGCGGAGGGCGACGAGATCGCCGTGGGCCACACGCGCCTGACCCTCGGCCGCATCCAGGAGGCGCGGCCGGCACCGGCATCCACCGGGCTCGCCCCATCCCAGGTCGAACCGCCGGCGGAACCACTTGCGCCAGCCCCCCCGGGGCCACAGGCACCACCCCGGGAGCCTGCCGAGGGGCCTGCCGCCCGGCAGTGCCCGGGCTGCGGGCGCCCGGAGCCCGATCCCGCCGGCAGGTTCTGCCGTGGATGCGGCCAGGAGCTGCCCGCCAGCGCACCGGCGCCGGCGCCTCCCGCCTGCGTCCAGTGTGGGAGCCCGCTGCGCGCCGGCGAGAGGTTCTGCACCCGCTGCGGCAGGAAGGTGGTCTGAGATGACACGAGCCGGAGACGCGACGTGACCGCCCCCCGGAGCTTCTGCACGAGCTGTGGCGCACCACGGGCGGCGATCACGGCGTTCTGCACCGCGTGCGGCGCCCCGCTGACCGCACCTGCAGCACCGGCTGCCCCGACCCCGGGTCAGCCGCCACCGCTTCCCGTCGTCCAGCCACCGTTGGCCGCCGCGACCCGACCCGCGGAGGCGCCGGCACCCGGAAGCTGGCAGGTGGTGGTCGGCGACCGGCTGCCGACCTTTTCGCCCCGACCCGGCTCCGGCTCGGCGGCGCCAGGAACCACTCCGGAGTCGTCCGCGGCCGCCTCGCTACGCGGCCCGGTGGTGCGGCTGGCGGTGCTCTCCGCCGCCGACCTCGTGGCCGTCCTCGTGACCCGGGATCCGGCCGCCGCGAGCACCGCCGGCCTCCGGGCCGTCCTGGCGGCGCTCAGCCTGGTGGCCGGACTGCTGGCAGGACGTCGGCGGGGGGTGGCGTCCGTCGTCGTGATGCTCACGACCCTCGGGCTCGCCCTCACCCAGGCGCTCTCCCTGGGTGGCATGGCGCTGGAGGTGGCACGGTCGCCGAGCATACTGGGACGGCTGCTGCCGAACCTGGCGACGCAGGGCATGACCCTGGTCTCGGCGCTTCGCACCGCCTTCCGGACCAGGCGCTGAGCGACCGTGCGGTCGAGGAAGACCGTCACCTGCGAGCGGCGAAGGGCCCCGGGCAGTCGCCGCCTTCTCAGTACCTGCTCGTCTTCACGGCCAGCCACCGTCTCGCCTGGTGGATCCGGAGGTTGTCTGCGTGAACGGGTCACGGCGACCCTCGGCCCCATACGAGCAGGCACCCCCGGGAAGCTCCCGGGGGTGCCTGTGGCACAGCAGTGCTGAGAGCCTCGGCTGGAGGCCGGCGGCTCAGTCTGCCAGGTGGAGGCCGAGGGTGCGCTTGAGGAACACGGCCATCTGCGAGCGCGGCAACGGCTCGTCCGGGCAGTACATGCCCACCGTGCCGCAGCCGGTCGTGATCCCCTCCGCGAAGAGCTGCTCGATCCAGCTCACGGCCCAGTAGGACAATGGCACGTCCGTGAAGACCGCACCGGTCCCGGGCGGCGGC
>JALOLB010000176.1 GCA_025456225.1 Thermoanaerobaculaceae bacterium | reverse complement strand
GTCGGACGAGTTCTTCAAGGAAGCCACCGTGTGGGTGGACGGGCTCGACAAGGTCCACAAGCTGCGCGGCGTCAACTTCTGCATCGACCTCTCGGCGACGCCGTACTTCCTGGGTCGGGTCGGGCAGGACACCAACCGGGTCTTCCCGTGGGTGGTGAGCGACTTCGGCCTTGTCGACGCGATCGAGTCGGGGCTCGTCAAGATCCCGCAGCTCGTGGTGCGCGACACCACCGGCGCCGAGGTTCCGGGCTACCTCAACGTGTGGCGGTGGATTCTCTCGAAGCTCAGCCCGGCCGAGCGCGGCGGTGCGCGTGGGGCGGTCAAGCCGGAAGCAGTCCTGCGGTGGGCGAACACGCCGATCGCCATGCTGGGCGGGCTGTGGAGCGAGCTACGGGCGCAGTGGGAGGAGCATCACGACGACGGCCGGCCGCCGGTGTTCATCCTGGTGTGCAAGAACACGCGGATCGCCAAGGTCATCTACGAGTGGTTGGCGGAAGGGAAGCCGCCCACCGGGATTCCACCTGCGAGGCTGCCGGGCTTCCGGAACATTGACGGGCTGCTCAACACCATCCGCGTGGACTCCAAGGTCGTGGCCGAGACCGACTCGGGCGAGGCGAAGAGCGACGAGTCGGCCTGGATGCGCGTGACGCTCGACACCGTGGGCAAGGTCGACTGGCCTCGGGACGGGCAGGGGCGGCCGCTGTATCCGGAGGGGTTCGAGGCGCTGGCGGAGAAGCTCAAGCGGCCCCTGCATCCGCCGGGTCGCGACGTGCAGTGCATCGTCTCGGTGGGGATGCTCACCGAGGGGTGGGACTGCAACACGGTCACGCACATCATCGGCCTGCGGCCGTTCATGTCACAGCTCCTCTGCGAGCAGGTGGTCGGGCGCGGCCTCCGCCGCTCCTCATACGAGCTGGGAGAGGACGGGCTGCTGACCGAGGAGGTCGCCAAGGTCTTCGGCGTGCCGTTCGAGGTCGTGCCGTTCAAGACCACGGGCGTCATGGGCATGCCGGCGCCCAAGCGTCACCACGTTGCGGCCATCCCGGGCAAGGTATCGATGGAGATCCGCTTTCCGCGGGTGGAGGGCTACCAGCAGGCGATTCGCAACCGGGTGACCGTCGACTGGAACAGCGTGGCGACGCTGATGCTCGACCCCGCAAACATCCCTCCCGAGGTGCAGGTCAAAGCGATGCTGCCGTCCAACACCGGCCGGCCGGCGCTTTCGGGACCAGGCAGGCTCGAGGACGTGACGATGAACCCCTACCGAAAGGGGCGCCGGCTCCAGGAGCTGGTGTTCGAGCTGGCGCGTGACCTCACGCGGGAGTACGCCCGGCAGCCGGGTTGCGAGGCCCCGACCCACGTGCTGTTTCGGCAGCTTGCGGGGATCGTCGACCACTACCTGCGGATGAAGGTGCTGCCGCTGCGCCCGGCCGAGCGCGTCGACCTGTTCTGCTCGCCCTACTACGGCTGGGCGCTCGAGTCGCTGGTGGCCGCAATCCGGCCGGATCACACCCAGGGCGAGGCACCCGAGCTACCGCGGTTCGAGACGAGCCGCGGGGCCGGCTCGACGGCGGACGTGGACTTCTGGAGCAGCAAGGAGGTCCGGGAGGTCGTGCACTCGCACCTCAACTACATGGTCGCCGACACCAAGCGTTGGGAGCAGTCGGCCGCCTACATCCTCGACACGCACCCTTCGGTCGAGGCGTTCGTCAAGAACCAGGGGCTCGGCTTCGCGATCCCGTACCTGCGCGACGGCCAGCCGCACGACTACGTGCCGGATTTCATCGTCCGCCTGCGCGGCGAGCCACCGGTCCACCTGATCCTGGAGACCAAGGGATTCGACCCCCTCGCCGGTGTGAAGCAGCAGGCCGCGGAGCGCTGGGTGGCCGCCGTCAACGCCGACGGCAGCTTCGGGCGGTGGGCCTACGCCATCGCCTGGCGACCGGAGGAGGTGAGGGACCGGATTGACGAGCTCCTCGGAACAGAGGGCAAGGAGCAGGCTCCTTCGTAAGACAGGGTGTCCCTGGCCATTGGGGGGCTCTCGACACTCACCGCGTCGGCCAGGGGTGCCACTGCGACCACAGGGCTTGCCACCGCGATGGCCGGATACCTCCAACCGCTACCGACACCTCGCGCCGCTCCTCTCACGCCTGTCACGCGCGCCAGGCGTGGATGACCGTTTCGCCCCCCCCCCTCGCTCCGCGCGGGTCAGACTTCCCCACTCCCTCGCGCGGCCCGGCGACAGACGCGGCGACAGCCAGCTCCAGCGCCGGTGTCACGATGTCGAGTCGTCAGTCCTCACTGAGCAACCTGGTGTGGCACCTTGTACAGACCCATGAGAACTTGTTGGTGTAGCAGTTCTCGGTTGAGAAGGTAGTCACCTCCCGATCGCATTTCATGCACCACCGCAGTTCCGGGTGTGTGTACTCGACCCGGTGTCCGCAGCGCTGACACTCGAGGACCTGCGAACGAACCGTATTGGCCAGGGTGCGCCAGTTGTGCCGACAACCCTTCTGGTCGACAGGCCGTGACTCTCCTGTGTTACAGATTGTGCACGCACGTGTTTCGTTGAAAGTGCCCTCCACCCATGCCCAGCTCGACCACGAGTGTGAGGGTCTTTCTTCATTTGCTCCACACCGCAGGCAGCGTCTCGCCTCACGGCACGCCTGTGGTGCGCTCCATTCGGACCACCTGTGCTCGAACCACTTGCAGAGAAGTGCGATTCCCATGGTGGCCTACCATACCTGCAAGAAGCTCATGCTTCAACGTGGCCTCACCGTAGCCCTCCACGAGGATTGCGACGGTTGCCTCTGCAGGCACGAACTGCGCCATGCTGACCGCTGTTTGTCCTCGACGGGCAGCATAGGGGATCGACGCGGTGTGGCTGAATTCGCGGGCGCGCGGATGATGCCCTTGTCTACGTCCTGCACTCGGAGCTGCCACGCGCTGCTCCGGCGATGCGGGATCCTGGCGCCGGGTGCGCGCCGACCGAGTGACCGCCACCCGCCGCGTGAAGACCGCACGGCGCGCTCGATGCCCGAGTCGCCGCCCTGCATGGCCGCCCAGCGCCGTCCTCTGGCTCTCCGGCATCCGCGCCGCCACCGCCAGCGTTGCGCTCCGCCCGACGCCCGGAGCGATCAGTCCTCGACCAGCTCGCCGATGCGGTAGGGGCCGGTCATGACGCCTGCGAGGGCGCGGAGGTAGAGGTCGCCGTCCTCGGGGGTCACGGTCTGGCCGTCCCACAGGCGGGGACCCATATCGACCAGGAGCCGGCACAGGCTGGGGGTGGTGGCCACGGCGAAACCGTCGACGAGCACGACGGAGCCGACGTGCTCGTACTCGAGGTCGTCGCCTACGGGACAGTGGATGTCGAGCCTCATTGCGGGTTCACGAGCTGCTGGAGCGCTTCGAAGACCGACGGGCGGGCGGCGGCGAGGCGGTGGTCGATGGCGGCTTCTTCCTCCGGGGTGGCGCCGGGGGAGTCGACGCGGTAGACGCGGCCGATGCCGTCGGGGGCGAAGGCGATGCACCCGAGGGCGACGAGGCGGAGGTAGCCGAGGACGTGGTCGATCATGCTCTCGATCGCTTCTTCGTCATCGAGGGTCTCGTCCTCCAGGATGCGGTTGAGGTGCTTGGCGGTCGAAATGATCGAGGCGTCGACGAGGCCCCTCATTTCGGCGTCGCTCATACGGGCGAAGTCCGCGTAGAAGCCGGACGGGAGGGTGCGGCCAGGAAAGGAGTGGCGGAGACGATCGAGCTGTTCGTTGGGGGGTGGATGGCTGGTCATGCGGCGCCTCCGGTGGCGACAGGATAGGCGAGAAGTGGGCCGCGAGATATGGCGCGCGGCCAGGCACTCGCGGAGCTGGCGCGGCGCCCCGGGAAACGGGACAGGACGGCTCATTGCTCGGAGCAGGGCGGCATGGAAAAAGCCGCCGCACCTCGGAGATCAGCTCTCGCCAGGGCGGGCGGCGGTGAGGGCCTCGAGGGCGCGCTCCAGGGCCTCGGCGTCCTCCTCGGCCTCACTCCAGGTCTCGAATTGCTCGTCGAGCCCGGTGCGGAGGGACTCGGCCTCGGCGGCCAGGGTCTGGGCGCGGGGCAAGTCCGAGAACACCTCGCGCTCGCACAGCAGCCCCTCGATCTCGGCCAGGCGCGCCTCGGCGGCGTGCAGCTCGGCGGCGAGGGCGTCCGCCTGCTCCCGGGCGCGCGTCGCGTCGCGCTTGAGCTTGCGGCGCTCCTCCTCGACGGCGCTGCGCCGGGGACCCCGGCTGCCCTCCTCCGGCGCCTTCGTCGGTGCCGAGGGCAGCCCCAGGCGCCCAAACGCCTCCTCCACCCGCTGGAGCGGCACCGCCCGGCTGCCGTCGAGCAGGAGCACCCCGCTGGCCACCTTCTCGACCAGGCGGCGGTCGTGGCTGACCAGCACGACGGCGCCAGGGAACTCGGCCAGGGCCTGCTCGAGCACCTCGCAGGTCACCATGTCGAGGTGGTTCGTCGGCTCGTCGAGGATCATCAGGTTGGGGCCGAACGCCAGCAGCCGGGCGAGGGAGAGGCGGGCGCGCTCGCCGCCCGAGAGGGTACCGGTGTCCGCATCGGCCGCCTCGCCCGAGAAGCCGAACCGACCTGCCCAGGAACGTGCCTCGGCCGGGGTCCAGTCCGGGCGCGACTCCAGCAGGACCTGCAGGACGCTCATCCCCGCCGGCACCTCGACCTGCTCCTGGTCGTACCAGCCCGGCACCACGCCGGCGCCGAGCCGGAGCTGGCCGGCCAGGGCCGGCAGCCGGCCCGCCAGGGTGTGCAGGAGCGTGGTCTTGCCGGCGCCGTTGCGCCCCACCACGGCCAGGCGTTCGCCGCGACGCAGCCCGAACGAGACGCCCTCCAGCAGCGGCCGGTCCCAGCCGACGCTCATCCCCTCGACGTCCATGACGCGGTCGCCGGACCGGCCCAGGGCGGGCCACCGCATGCGCACGGCCGCCTGGTCCGCCTCGGGGGGCTCGAGGCGGTCGATGCGGTCGAGCAGCTTCTGCCGCGACTGCGCCTGCTTGGTGTTCTGGCCGGCCATGTTGCGCCGGATGAACTCCTCCTGGCGCAGGATCTCGGCGTGCTGCAGCTCGTACGCCTTGCGCTGCTGCTCGCGCCGCGCCTCGCGCTCGCGGCGGTAGCGCGCGTAGCCGGCCGGGTACCCCTCGATGCGGCCGCCGTGCAGCTCCAGGATCTCGCCCCCCACCCGGTCGATGAGGTCGCGGTCGTGGGTGACCAGCAGCAGCGCCCCGGCCCGCTGCCCGAGCTCGGCCGCCAGGTACTCGACGCCCACCAGGTCCAGGTGGTTGGTGGGCTCGTCGAGGAGCAGCAGGGGGGCCGGCGACAGCAGGGCGCGCGCCAGGGCGACCCGGGTGCGCTCGCCGCCCGAGAGCGAGCCGAGAGGGCGCCCGTGCATGGGGAGGCCGATCCCCAGCCCCTGCAGCGCCGTCTGCGCGCGAGCCGTGGCGCGGTAGCCGTCGAGCTGCTCGAGCTGATCGTGGAGCTGCTGCAACCGCGCGGCGGCCGCATCACCGGGCTGGCTCTGGAGGCTGGCGATCTCGGCCTCGACCTCCAGGAGCGGCCCGAAAGCCCCCAGGCAGAACTGCAGGACCGGCGTCGCGGGGTCGACCAGCAGGCGCTGCTCCACCCGCGCCACCTCGAGGCCCCGGGCCCGCTCGACCACTCCCGCGTCCGCCTCCTGCTCGCCGGTGATGACCCGCAGCAGCGTCGTCTTGCCGCAGCCGTTGCGGCCCAGCAGCACGAGCTTCTCGCCGGGATTGTGTTGGAACGTGGCGCCGCGCAGCACCTCCCGGCGCGCGAACGACACCTGCACGTTCTCAACTCGGTACAGCATGGCCCTCGCTCCTGACAGTCAAACGCCGGGAGGGCGGTGCCGCTCCCGGCGTCGTGTTCTCACCAGCCAGCCCGCTCAGCTACTCGCCGAGCCGGCCTTCTGCTGCGCTTCGCTGCGGTAGGGCGACTCGGGGAACTCGTCGGCCAGCTTGCGGTAGAGCTTGCTGGCCTCCTCGGGCTTCCCGTCGTGCTCCCAGAGCTGCGCGAGCTGGAACAGCGCCACGTCGCGGGGAAGGCGCGGGTCCTTGCCAGCCACCATGGCTTCCAGGTCCTTGACGAGCTGGGAGCCCTCCCCCTTCGCCACCCGCAGCCGCACCAGGTTGAGCATGGCCAGGCGCACCACCGGCTCGTCGGAGTGCTTGCTCGCCAGCTCCGACAGCTCCCGGATCGCCTTCTCCTTGTCGTTGCGGTCCATGGCGATGCGAGCCAGGTACAGCCGCGCCATCCTGGACTCGGAGGTCAAGCTGTACTTCGACTTGACGTCACCGAAGGCCTTCTCCGCCGCCGCCAGCCGCTCGGTGTCGGTCGCGAACTTGATCTTGGCATCGGCCGGCGCCGCGCTGCCCACGGGTGCAACGTAGGTCGCGATCGCCTTGCCCAGCGCCTCGCCCGCCGCCCCGCCGCGCGAGGCGACGAACGACCTCACACCCCACACGACCATGGCCACGACCAGAGCCCCGCCCAGGCCAACCGCGGCCTGGCGCCAGTTGGAGCCGAGCCAGTGCACGGCCCTGTCCACGAACGTGATGAACTCGTCCTGCTTGATCTGCTTGCGCGTCAGTCGACGTCCCACGGCTGATCCTCCGATCGCGAGCTGTCGCGGCTACTTGCCGGCTGCCGGGGCTGCTGCCGCCGCGACCGGGTACTTCTCGTTGAACAGCTTGACGATGGTGTTCGTGAGATCCCCCGCAGGCGCGAGGTATGCGATGTCGTTCGGCTTGAGCAGGAACACCGCCAGGTAGCCGGACTGCTGGGCATAGGCCTGGACGATCTGCTGCATCCTTGTGCCGATGTCCTTGAGCAGGTTCTCCTGCTTCTCCTCGAACTCCCGCTTGACCACCCGCTGCCGGTCCTCCACCTGGCGCTGCTTGGCGACGAGCCGCTGCTGGAGCTGCTCCAGCGCCTCGGGGCTGGCCACGCCGCGCTTGGAGGCGATCTCAGCCTGGAGGTCGGTGACCTCCTTGGCCATCTTGGCGAGCTCATCGCCGCGCGGACGAGCCCAGGTGTCCAGCTCCTTCAGACGGGCCTTGCCCTCTTCGATTGTCAAGATGGCCCGCTCGGTATCCACGAATCCGATCTTGGTGGGCTCCGGCGCCTGCGCCGCCGCCGTGCCAGCAACCAGGGCAACCACCGCCACCAGGGAGATGAACCTTCCACGACTCATGACAACCTCCGGCCGCACAGCGCGGCGCGGGATTGTAGCATGCGGGTGGCACCCGCTCTCTCGCCCGGTCGAGAGCCCACAGCGTGTGAAGGAATCGCGACGGAGCGAGCCCCGTGCAGAGCCGGGCGTCTCGAGGGCCACCGCCCACCACGCCGCGCATTGCCGCGCCGGCCTGGTGCGGGTAGATTGGTGGCCTCATGGACGGATGGGCGCTCGACCTCGGGACGACCAACTCGACGGTTGCACGATGGGACGAGAAGGCAGGGCAACCGCAGCTCGTGGAGCTGCCGGCGGTCTGCCGCGTGCCTGACGGTGACGACCCGATCGAGGCGCCCCGGCTCGTGCCATCGGCGGTGCACTTCCTCGAGGATGTGGGGCTCATCGACCGGCTCGGGGCGTGGCCGCCGGTGGCGCGGCACTTCTTCCTGGGCCGTACGGCTCTCATTGGCCGGCCGGCGATCGAACGCAACCGCGAGTGCACGCACCCGGCCTTCGTGCCGACGTTCAAGATGGCGCTCGACCAGGCTGCCACGAGGCCGCTCGCTCGCGTCGGCCACCGCGCGGTCTCCGCGCGAGCCGTCGCGCGCACCTTCATGCGGGAGCTTCTGGCCGAGGTCAAGCGCACCACGGGCACGCGCATCCGCAGCCTCGTGATGACGGTGCCGGTGTCGGCGTTCGAGACGTACCGCGCCGAGATGCAGCACATCGCCCGCTCCCTGGGGGTGCTCGAGCTGCGCTTCCTCGACGAGCCGATCGCCGCGGCGCTGGGGTATGGGCTGGCGATCACCCAGACCCGCCACGTCCTCGTCGTGGACATCGGTGGCGGCACCATGCACGTGGCACTCGTGCGCATGTGCCCGGGCGACTCGTTCGTGGGGCAGGCGGAGGTGCTGGGCAAGCAGGTCCGCCCGTTCGGCGGCCACGCCGTGGACGGGTGGGTGCTCATGGACCTGTGCGAGAGGCTCGGCGTCCCACTGCTCGAGGTCGCCGACTCCGAGGACACCCGGTTCTGGCGCCGACTCATGCTGGCGGAGGCGTGCCGGGTCAAGGAGGCGGTCTACTTCGACGACGAGGTGGCCTTCCGCCTCGTGCCCCTCGGCTCGACGCGCATGTCGGATGCCGGCCGCCCTGGCTCCTCCCTCGCCACCATGACCCGCGGGCGGCTGGTGGAGATCCTCACCGCCAACGGCTACTACCGCTCGCTCGCGTCGGCCACCGCGCGGTCTCCGCGCGAGCCGTCGCGCGCACCTTCAT
>JALOLB010000175.1 GCA_025456225.1 Thermoanaerobaculaceae bacterium | reverse complement strand
GGTGGAGAGGTCACGGTGGCCGAGCAGCTCCTGGATCGTGCGGATGTCGGTGCCGCTGTCGAGGAGGTGCGTGGCGAAGGCGTGGCGGAGGGTGTGGGGGGTGATGGGTTGGAGGAGGCCTGCTCTCCTGGCGGCGTCGGCGAGGGCCATGGCGAGGCTCCGCGGGCAGGCGTGCCGCCGGAACGTGACGGCGCGGGCCGGGTCGAGGGTGACGTGAGCCGCCGGGAAGACCCAGTACCACCCCCACTCGGTGGCGACGCGGTCGGACAGGCGCGGCCGCTCGGTCGGAAGGTGGGCTCCGGCGCGGCCGAAGCTCATGTCCTGCTCCCACAGGCGGTGCACGTCGGCGAGGAGTTGCCGGAGGGGCTCGATCAGGCTGGTGGGGAGGATGGTCACGCGGTCCTTGGCGCCCTTGCCGTCGCGCACGGTGATCCTGCAACCGTCCAGGTCGAGGTCCTTGACCCGGAGCCGGAGGCACTCTCGCAGGCGGAGGCCGGCACCGTAGAGGAGCGAGGCCTGGAGCCATCGGTCACCGGCCATTTCGGCGAGTAGGTGTTTCACCTCGCTCCGGCTCGGGATGTGCGGCAGGTGCCGGGGCCGTCTGGCCTGGGCGAAGCCCTCGAGGAACCGCGGGCCGCGGCCCAACACCTCCCGGTAGAGGAAGAGCAGGGCCGCCAGGGCCTGGTTCTGGGTCGATGGTGCGACCTTTCTGGCGAGGGCGAGGTGGGTCAGGAACGCCCGGATCTCGTCCTCTCCCATCTGCTCGGGGTGGCGCATCCTGTTGAAGACGATGAAGCGGCGGATCCAGCCCACGTAGGCGTCCTCGGTGCGCAGGCGGTAGTTGCGGCGCTGCATGGTGACCCGGACGAGGTCGAGAAGTCGCATCCGGGGCGCGTTCGGGCTGGCCACGATGTGCAGGGTTCCCTTGCCATCGGCAGGCATGGTGGGCTCCTCTCTGCCGTGGCGTGGACAGGTACAACCATGATGGTACCCTGGCCTGGTTCGTGTCAAGCGTCGCCGCTCGGCTCATACGGCACGTGGAGCTGGCCCGCTGACGTGCCGGGCGGGCGGTGGCCCTTGAGCCTTGAGCCTGAAGCCTTGAGCCTGGTCGGGCGGGGGGCCGCCCTACCTCTTGAAGAACCCTGACGGGGGCTTCTCGGGTGGGGGCGGGGCCGGGGCGGAGCCCCCCCGGGTGCCCACGAGCTGCTGGTTGAGCTCGCGGATGCGCTCGTTGAGCTTGTCGATGCGGAGGTTGGCTTCCTGGACGAGGCGCTCGCGCTCGGCGCGGGCGGCCTCGAGCTGGTTGCGCAGCTCGACGAGGGTCGTGCTGGAGGTGGCAGCTTCCTGGCGCAGCTCGGCGAGGTCCTGCTGGAGCTGCGCGATCTGCTCGTCCTTCTCGAGGTACCTCGACTTCCAGCGCTCTTCCTGCTCCTCGTAGAGCTTCTTGATCTCCATCAGCTCGACGATCTGGGCGAAGTCGCCAGGCGCCGGCATAGGGGCTCCTTCCCGCTGCGCTTCCTCGATCCTGGGGAACATCTTGCGCAGCTTCAGCGACAGGTCCTCGGGGTCGAGCGACCGCTCCCGCGCCACGTCCAGGGTGATCGTGCCGTTGACGAGCAGCGCGATGAGGCTCTGGTTCATGGTCTGCATGCGGTAGTAGCCGACCGAGGTTTCGATCTCGTTGTAGATTTCCTTGATCTCGCCGTGCTCGATGTGCTTGGAGATCTTCGGCGAGTTGACCATGATCTCGCAGGCCGGGATCAGCCCTTCCCCGTCGGCCCGGGGGAGAAGCTGCATCGAGACCACGGCCTTGAGGATCTGGGCGAGCTGCGACTTGAGCTGACCCTGCTGGTCGGCGGGGAAGGTGTCGATGATGCGGTCGATGGTCTGGGCGGCGGAGTTGGTGTGCAGGGTCGAGAAGACGAGGTGCCCGGTCTCGGCCGCGGTCATGGTGGTGGCCATGGTCTCGCGGTCGCGCATCTCGCCCACCATGATGACGTCGGGGTCCTGCCGCATGGCGTTGCGGAGGGCCTCGCGAAACGCCGGGGTGTCGGTGCCGACCTCGCGCTGGGAGACGGTGGCCATGTGGTCGCCGAAGAGGAACTCGATGGGGTCCTCGATCGTGACGATGTGGCAGGGGCGGGAGCGCGAGATGTCCTGGATGATGGCGGCCAGGGTGGTGGACTTGCCGGAGCCCGTGGGGCCGGTGATGAGCACCATGCCGGCCGGGATGTGGGCGAAGGTGGCCACCACGTCGGGCAGGTTCAGGTCGGCGTAGTTCTTGATGTCGAACGGGATGCGGCGGAAGACCGCCGCGTACGAGCCGCGCTGGACGAAGACGTTGCAGCGGAAGCGCGCCACCCCCGGCACGCCGTAGCCGAGGTCCACCGACTGGTGCTCCTCGAGCTTCTGGCGCTGCGCCGGGGTCAGCAGCGCCATGATCATCTCCTCGACCTCCTTCGGCTTGAGCGGCACCGACTTGATGGGGGTGAGGTTGCCGCCGATGCGCAGGAGGGGCGGGCGCATGGGCTTCAGATGGAGGTCGGACGCCCCCTTCTTGGTCATGAACTTGAGCAGGTCGTCGAGGCTGAGCTGCCCTTCCATGAAGGGCAGCCTAGCACTCGCGGAGGGGGGAATCAACGCGGCCCACGGTCCCATCACGCCACGACCGCAGGAACCTCTCGGCCTGTCTCCGGCTGCGGACTTCCCGGCGGGCCTCGGCAATCCGCAGGACACGCACAGCTTCGGCCCGACCGGGGCCGGGCGGCAGGGCCAGCAGGGTGGCAATCTCCTCGCCACCGAGGAGCGGAGGCCTCCGGTCGAAGGCGCGGTGCCATCGCCAGATGCCCGGCGACCGGGTGAGCCAGGCGGGGTCGCTGGCGGCGGCCCAGGCCAGCGCGGCGGGCAGGAGGGCGGCCGCTTCCCAGGCCAGGGCCCGGACGTCCACCGCGCGGCTCCCCGGACGCGCGAGCTCCTCGCCCAGGCCGGCGGCGCGAGCGGTGGCGGCCGCGGCCCGCGCCGGGTACCCGATGTGCTCGAGCGCACGGGCGGCTGCGGCGGTGTCCCAGGTGGCCGGGAACCCGGCGGCGGGAGCGGCCAGCAGGGCCGGTGCCACCGCCGCGGCGCCTGCGCGCAGGACACCCCCGGGGCGGCCCTGGAGGCCGGCGAGCGCGCTCGCCCGGGCGGTGATCTCGCCGAGGGCTGGCCAGCGAGCCCAGGGCGGGGAGAGGACGCCCAGGATGCCGAGGCGCTCGGCCACCGCGAGGGCCTTGCCGGCGCCCGGCCCGGCCAGGAGGCGGCGCAGCTCCTCGACGATGCGCTCGCGCGCCACGGCCGCGAGACCCGGGGCCGCGGCGGCGACGAGGTGCTCGGTCTCGGAGGTCATGGCGAGCGCGGGGTGGGTGCTCATCACGCGCACGGCGCGCAGCACCCGCAGCGGGTCGTCGTCCAGGTTGCTGGCCCGCACGACGCGGAGGCGGCGGGCCGCGAGGTCGTCGAGGCCGCCGGTCGGGTCCAGGAGGGGCCCGCACGGCAGGCGCCAGAACAGCGCGTTGACGGTCAGGTCCCGGCGCCAGATGTCGGCTGCCAGGCTGCGCTCGATCTGCCAGATGTCGAAGGCCCGTGCCCCGGCGGTCACGCGCCAGGTGACGAGCGGCGGCCGGCCGAGGGGGAAGGCGCGGCCGCCGAACGCGGCGGCGAGGCGTTGGGCCGCGCCGGCCGGGTCCTGCTCGACGACGAGGTCCACGTCGTGGGTGGGGATGCCGAGGAGACGGTCGCGGAGAGCGCCCCCGACCAGGTACGCCCCGTCGCCGAGGATGGCGGCGAGACGGTGCAGGTACGCCGAGCGGACGAGGCGGCGGGCCGCGTCGGCAGGGGTCATGGCTCGCCCGTCCAGACCGGCAGCTCGACGCCGAACCGGCTCCCCACCGCCGGCTCGCTCGTGACCTCGACCCTGCCCCCGAGGGCCTGCACCAGGCGTCGCACGATGGCGAGGCCCAGCCCTGCGCCCTCGCCGCTCTGGGCGTGGCGGACGCGATAGAACTCGTCGAAGATGCGCGGCAGCTCCTCGGCCGGGATGCCGACGCCGCTGTCGGACACCTCCAGCACGCCGGTGTCGCCCCGGCGGCGGCACCCCAGGCGCACGTGGCCGCCCGGGCGGGTGTACTTGAGGGCGTTGTCGACCAGGTTCCGCAGCACCTGGGCGAGGCGGGCGGGGTCGGCGCGCACGGTCAGGGCCTCGACGGGGCCGAGGCGGAGCTCGATCTCGCCCAGGCGGGCGAGAGGAGCCAGCTCGTCGAAGGCGGCGCGGAGGGCCGAGGGTGCGTCCACGGGGCCGACCTCGAGCGGCAGGTTGCCGCTCTCCAGGGCGGCCAGTTCCAGCAGCTCCTCGACGAGGCGCTGCAGGCGCCGCGACCCCTCGGTCGCGGCGGCCAGGAAGTCGCGCTGCTGGCGGTCGAGGCCGGTCACCAGGTCGGTGCCCAGGGCCTCCAGGTAGGACCGCAGGATGGCGAGGGGGGTCTTGAGCTCGTGGGCGGCATCGGAGACGAACCGGGTGCGGAGCCGCGCCAGCTCCTCGAGGCGCCGATTGGTGGCCTCCAGCTCGTGGATCTTCGCCTGGAGGCTGGCGCGGATCGGCGACTCCCGCTGCCCGGGCTCCTCGGCGCCCACGCGCTCCAGCATCACCAGCGTGTCGCCGGCAGGTGTCGCGCGGGACCAGCCCCGCACCTCGACCCACCCCGACGGGATCTGCACGCTGGCTGCCCAGTGGCCGCTGGTTCCCAGCCAGGGCCGGGCGGGCTGCAGGACCAGGGGCCCCGGGTCGCGCGATGCGGGGCTGCCGCCGCGCTGCAGCAGCCACGAGGCGGCGGAGTTGGCGGCGGTCAGGTGACCTTCGGCGTCGACCAGCAGCGCGGGCAGGGGCAGGAGCTGCAGCCAGCCGGGGCCCCCGACGCTCTGGGGAATCGGGCGCATGCCCAGGCGAACCGCAACCTCGGACCGGTCGGTGCCGTTCAGTCGGTGCAGGAGCAGGTGGGCGACCAGCACGGCCAGGGACAGCCGCTCGCGGGTGGGTGCCTTGTCGCAGTCGACGAGGAGCACGACGGGCTCGGCGGTGACGGGGTGGCGGAACACGGGCAGCACGGCGCAGGCGCGGCCGGGTGGGGGCGGCCCGTCCCCGGTGCCGGGCAGGGGCGGAAGCACCGGCAGCCCGTCGCGCCGGACCGTCGCCAGGGCCGGGTGCCGCTCGCTGGAGAGCAGGAGGTCGTCGTGCAGCCGGGGGTTGGAGCTCGCGAGGACGAGCCACGTGTCCGCACTCTCCGGGGCCAGCACGAGGACCTCCGCGCCGGTGCAGGCGGCCAGCACCTCCACGGCGCGGAGCGCCTGGCCCCGCGGGTCGGGGCCGGTCAGCAGGTCGAGGGCGAAGCCGCGGGCGCAGGCGTGCTGGGAGACCTCGAGGAGCTCCACGGCCTGCTGGCAGATCGGGCAGGGGGCGCCACCGGCGCTCGCCCACCAGGATGCGGCCCAGCCACGTGTTACCATCGCCCGCATGATACGGCTTCTCGCGGCCGGCCAGAGGTGACGCGGGGCGGGCCGTGATGGTCGTGACTCCTCTCTTCCTGGCGCTCACGCTTGCAGTGACCCAGCCGGCGGTCCGTGCCGGCCTGCCGGACGGCAACCGCGCCGAGTGGGTGCGCGGTGAGGCGCCCGTCGTGCTCACCCTCGCGCGCCCCGGCGAGGGCTGGTCGCGGCTGGCGGTGCGTCTGTGCGGGAACGCCCGCTGGGCCGACGAGCTCCAGGCCGCCAACGACGGCCAGGCCTGGCCCCTGCGCGATGTGCGCGTGCGGGTGCCGGTGACGCTGCTGCGCCCGGAGCTGCGGCTGCAGGTCCTCAGGGCCGTCTTCCCTCGCGATCGGCGGGTGAGCGGCGGGTACGTGCACGTCATCGCCGCGCCCTGGAAGGGGGATGCGGAGTCGTGGTGGGAGATGGCCGAGTGGTTCAGCGGCGACGGCTCCCTCTACCCGGACCTGCGCGAGGCCAACCCCGACCTCGGCCTGTACCCGCCCCGGGGGGTCGAGGTCCTGATCCCCGAGCGACGCCTGCGCCCCGAGCTGCGGGCTCTCCGTCCGGCCGGCCCGGGGCCGACCCGGCCGCCGACCCGGACCGCGCCCCGGCCCACGCCGCTCCCGGCGCTGCCGCCGGAGCCTTCCGTGCCACGACCTCCCGAGCCCGAGCCAACGGCGTCCTCGATCGTGGTGCCGGCGTCCCCCGCGCTTCCGGTCGGGTTGGCGCCTCCCACGGCCGGGGTGTCGCCCGCGGCCGAGGCCGGGTCGCCCGTGACCTACGAGAGAGACCACGCGGTCTACCACCTGCGTCCCGGCGAGGCGCTCTACTCGTCGGTGGTGGTGCGGTTCACCGGGCAGTTGCTGGCGGCCGACGTCAACGCCACCGCGGCCGAGCTGGCGCGGCTCTCGGGCATCGACGACGTGACGTCCATCCCGGTCGGCTACCCGGTGCGCATCCCGTTCGAGCTGCTGCTGCCGGAGTACCTCCCGGCCGGGAGCCCGCGCCGCCGGGCCTGGGAGCAGGAGCGCGAGGAGCTGGCGGCGATCCGCCGTGCCATCCGCGCCGCGGATCTTGACGGCATCCACGTCATCCTCGACGCCGGGCACGGGGGCGGGGACACCGGTGCGACGGTCGCTGGCGCGTGGGAGAGCACCTACGCCTACGACGTGGCCAACCGGCTGCGGCGCGCCCTGCAGCGCGAGACGAGGGCCACGGTGTGGATGACGGTGCGCGACGACACCCAGGGCGACACACCCCCCGACCGGGACGTGCTCCCCCACAGCCGCCAGCAGCGGCTGCTCGTCACGCCACCCTACGACCTGTCGGATGCTTCCACCGGAGTGCACCTGCGCTGGGTGCTCGCCAACTCGGTGCTGGAGCGGCTGCAGGCGCAGAAGGTGAGCCCGGAGCGGCTGGCGTTCGTGTCGATCCACGCCGACTCGCTCCACCCCTCGGTGCGGGGCCTCATGGTCTACGTGCCCTCCCGCCACCTGCGCAGCCCGCGCGCCCCGAGCCCGGCCGGCATCTGGCCGTGCGAGGAGACCAGGACCCTGAAGGCGCCGCGCTTCCCGGCGGCGTTCAACTCCCGGGCCGAGGCGCTTTCGGGTCAGCTCGGCGAGGCGATGGTGCGGGCGGCGGGGCGGTTCGGAGTGGCGGTGCACCCCTACCAGCCGGTGCGCTCCTCGGTGCTGCGAGGCGGCTCCCGCTGGGTGCCGGCGGTGCTGCGCTACAACCGCGTCCCGACCTCGGTGCTCGTGGAGATCTGTAACCTCACCAACGAGGACGACCGGGCGCTGCTGCAGACGGCCCGCTTCCGCGAGAAGCTGGCCCTCGGCCTGGCGGCCGGGCTGGCGGAGGCGTTCTCCAGATGAGCAGGATGAGGTGGTGGGCCTTCGGCGGGCTGGGGCTGGCGGTGCTGGCCATCTCCTGGGGCGCGCCGCTGGCGCGGCTCACGGTGGCTGCACCCCTGGCGGTGGCGATGTGGCGGATGGTCTTCGCCACGGTGCTGCTGACACCGCTGGCGCTGGCGCGGCGCGAGCTGCCCCTCCCGGCCGCGACGAGGCGCCCGGCCCTGCTCGCCGGGGTTCTGCTGGCCCTGCACTTCGGCACCTGGATCCCGTCCCTCTTCCTGACCTCGGTCTCCGCCTCGGTGGTCCTCGTGGCCACCTCGCCGCTGTGGGTGCTGCTGCTGGGACCGCGGTTCCTGGGTGCGCCGATCCGGGGGAGGAACCTGCTGTCGTTCGCGCTCGCGATCGCCGGCGTGGCGGTCATCTCGTGGGGGGACTTCGAGGTCTCGCCCCGGGCGCTGCTCGGAGACGCGTTGGCCGTGACGGGTGCTCTCGCCGCCGCCGGGTACATGGTGGTCGGGAAGCGGCAGCGCCAGCAGGCACCGCTGCTCGGGTACCTGGCCACCGTCAACGGCACGGCGGCGGCCGTGCTCGTGCTGGCGGTGGTGGCCAGCGGCACGCCGCCCCTGCCGCGGACCCCGGGCTCGTGGCTGGCGCTGCTCGGGATGGCGGTCGGGCCGACCCTGGTCGGGCACTCGATGCTCAACTGGGCGATGGCACACCTCGAGGCGTACCGGGTGAACCTCGCGGTGCTGCTCGAGCCGGTCGGGGCGACGTTCCTCACCTGGGCCGTCGTCGGCGAGTCGCCGCCGCTCCACGTGCTCCCCGGCGCCGCGCTGGTCATCGCCGCGTTGGTGCTGGAGCTGATCCCCCGCCCAGGCCCGGGGTCCGATCCCGCCCCTCCACCAGGGGTCCGGGGTCCGGGGTCCGGGGTCCGATCCCGCCCCTCCACCAGGGGTCCGCGGTCCGGGGTCCGGGGTCCGAGAGACACTGGGAACGAAAACGGCGTAGGGGCTGCAGTCACCGACGGAGCCGCCTGGAGCGGATCGGACGACAGCCCTTGTCGGTGCTGTTGAGGCACGGACCCCGGACCCCGGACCCCGGACCCCAGACCCCGGACCCCGGACCCCGGACCCCAACCAG
>JALOLB010000174.1 GCA_025456225.1 Thermoanaerobaculaceae bacterium | reverse complement strand
GAGGTGCTGGAAGGCGCCGACATGGTGTTCATCGCGGCCGGCATGGGCGGCGGCACCGGCACGGGCGCCAGCCCGGTCGTGGCCAGCCTCGCTCGCGAGGCCCGCGCCCTCACGGTGGCGGTCGTGACCAAGCCGTTCCCCTTCGAGGGCTCGCGCAAGGCGCGCATCGCCGAGCGTGGGATCGAGGAGCTGCGCAAGTGCGTGGACACCCTCATCACGGTGCCCAACGCGCGGCTGCTGCAGATGGTGAAGCCCGACATCACCGTCGAGAACGCCTTCCACCTCGCCGACGAGGTGCTCCGCCACGGCGTGCAGGGGATCTCGGACATCATCAACGAGACCGGGATCATCAACCCCGACTTCGCCGACGTCGAGACGGTGATGCGCGGCGGCGGCATGGCGCTCATGGGCATCGGCGTCGCCGAGGGCGAGCACCGCGCCGTGGAAGCGGCCCAGCACGCCTTCTCCTCGCCGCTCCTCGAGGAGGCCGTGCTGGACGGCGCCCAGCGCGTCCTCGTCAACTTCGTGGGCGGCACCGACAGCACCCTGGCCGAGATCAACGACGCCGCCGAGTACATCGCGGCGCGCTGCTCCCCCGACTGCCTGTTCATCCCCGGCTACGCCCGGCGGGACAGCTTCGAGGGCCGGATCCAGGTCACGGTCGTGGCCACCGGCTTCGGCGCCACCGCCGAGGACCGCCCGGCTCCTCGCGCCACCGAGCGCGCGACCCAGCGGCCCGAGGCACGCCCCGAGCGACCCCAGGCACCGGCGGCTCTCGATCCGGCTTCCATCTACCTGCCCGCCAACCTGGGAAGGGACTACGGCGTCAACGTCGAGGACTTCTCCGAGTTCGAAACCCCCACCTACCTGCGCCGGCAGATGGACTAGGGGTCTTCTTCTCTCCCTCCTGCACTCGTCAGCCCGGGGGCGTGCCCTCCCTGCGCTCCCGGGCCCCTTTTTGCCCCTCCCCCTCCCACCCAGTGTTCAGTGATCGGTGGTCAGTGGTCGGAGGGCACCACCCACGTTGAGGTCAGGAGCAGCCAAGCCGAGCTTTGTCACAGGGCACCGTTCCGCCGCTCCTCTGATCACCGAGCACTGAGCGCTGATCACCGGGAGGGCGGGGGCGGGGCTACTTCTTGCGGAACAGGGCGTCGAAGGCGTCGCGCGGGCGGTTGGTCGGGGGCGGCGGCTCGGCGGCGAACTCCTGCACGAGACCGGGGGTGAAGAGCTCGCAGGTGTTGCGCTTGATCTTGTTGACGATGCGCTCGATCACCGGCTTGCGGCACTCGTTGGGGCGCGAGGTGTCGAAGTAGATGCAGTTGGAGCAGGTGTGGAGATCGCTCGCACACCCCTCGCAGACCGCGTCGAGAGGCAGCGAGACGTCGACCCGCAACCGGGCACCGCACCGCCGGCATCGGAACACCGACTCGGTCGGGGCGCCCAGCCCACGCCCGCGTGGGCCCTCCGGGCGCTCCCGCGGCGGTCCGGTGCGCTCCCGCGGTCCCTGCTCGGAGCGCTTCTCACGGGGCCTGGACCCGTCGTCCATGTACCCGCGATGGCCGTACTTGCGATCTTGCATTGGTCACTCCACAGCACGCCACCACGAGGGTGGGTGCGCTACTTCCCGAGAAGCTTCAGAAGACCCAGCGACAGAGCTGGCGCGTAGGTGATGAGCAGCACGCCGCCGCCCATGATGATGAGGAACGGTACCACATGTCGATACAGGCGCGTGATGGGCGTGCCGAAACGCGAGGCCGACAGGAAGAGGTTCAGCCCCACCGGCGGGAAGAGGAACCCCAGCTCGAGGTTGGCGAGGAAGATGACGCCCAGGTGCACGGGATGGATCCCGAACGCCGCCCCCAGCGGCACCACCAGCGGGGTCAGCACGACGATCGCCGAGTAGATCTCGAGCACCGACCCGAGCACCAGCAGGAAGACGTTGAGCACCAGCAAGAAGACGAGCGGCGAGCTGACGTGGGCGCGCACCGCACTGAGGAGCTGGTCCGGGATCTGGGCGTCGACCAGATAGGACGTGAGACCCATGGCCGAGGCGAGGAGGAGCAGCACCGCGCCCACCAGCACGCCGCCCTTGAGCAGCACGCCCGGCAGGTCGCGCCAGGGGTGCAGGTCACGGGTCACGAAGCACTCGACGATGATGGCGTAGGCGGCGGCCGCCGCGGAGGCCTCGACCAGGGAGGCCCAGCCGCTTGCGAACAGGCCAACCACCAGGAGCGGCACCGAGAGCTCCCACTTGGCCTCCCAGGTCGCACCCAGCGCTTCGCGCAGGGAGAAAGCCTGGGTCGACTTCTGGGACCGCCTGCCGACGACGATCCCGTAGACGGCGGTCAGGATCACGAGGAGCAGTCCGGGCAGGAGGCCGGCGATGTAGAGCTGGTCCGCCGGCACGCTCGCCACCACCGAGTAGAGGATCACCGGCAGGCTGGGCGGGAACAGCAGCCCCAGGCTCCCCCCGGCGGTCACCAGGCCGAGCGAGAACCCCTCCGGGTACCCCTCCTCCCGCAGGATCGGGTAGACCAGGCCACCCAGGGCGATGATGGTGATGCCCGAGCCCCCGGTGAAGGTCGTGAACAGGGCGCACACGCCGGCCACCAGGACGGCGATCCCGCCCGGCATCCAGCCGAAGAGCGCCCGGAAGAAGCGCACCAGGCGGTGCGCCGCCCGGGACTCCGCCAGCACGTAGCCGCACGCCGTGAGGAGCGGGATGGCGGGCAGGCTGGGCGAGGCCACCAGGCGATAGATCTCGGCGGGCACCGCCGAGACAGGGGTCGACTCCGAGAAGAACAGCAGCATCCCGGTGCCGGCCATGGCCACGAAGACCGGGGCACCCAGCAGCGCCGCCACCAGGACGAGCACCACGAGCACCCAGAACCCCGCTCCCGAAGGAGGTGGCAGCAGGCCGAGGGCGAAGACCAGCGGGACGGCGGTCAGAGCGAGCGCCCGGCCCCGCCAGCGCTGGGAGGCGAGCCACACGAACCGCAGCGTCGCCAGCGCCAGCGCCAGGGGCATGACCAGCTCGCTCACCCAGACCGGCACCCCGATCGGGAGCACCGAGCCCTGCTGGCGGTCGGCCATCACGACCTGGAAGCTGCCGTAGGTGAGAACCGCGCACACTCCCGCCGCGACCGCGTGGGCGACGACCCGGACGATCCGCCGGCCACGGCTGCCCTCGGCGAAGATCTCGGCCGTGGAGAGTGTCAGGTGCTTGCTCTCGCGCACCGCGATCAGCCCGCCCAGGAAGGCCAGCCACAGCGTGAGCTGCTGCAGGTAGGTGGCGGAGCCCGGGATGTGGAACCCGCCCAGGGGCCGTCCCACCGCGTCCACCAGCGGCAGGAACACCGCGACCAGGATGGCTGCCACGAGCACGCCGTTCTCGAGCCGCTGCCACCAGCGCGGGACAGGGGCAGTGCTCATCGATCGGCTCTCAGGCAGACGGATGCCACCGAGCCCACTTCAGGCCGGGGTCCGGGGTGCGGGGTCCGGGCTCCGAAAACCGGGGTCCGGGGTCCGGGGTCCGGGGTCCGCAGGGGACAGTGGCACCGCCAGTTCGGGCGAGGAGTTCCCAGCAGAGGACGTGTTGCATCTGGTCCCTGGAACAAGGGTGGGCGGGACCCGGGCCCCGGACCCCGGACCCCGGACCCCAACCTCCGTCCCCGCCGCTCCGGGAGAGCCAGCTCTCTCATCCCCGCCCGCGCTTCTTCATCGCCTCCAGGTCCCGGGCCGCCCCCTCCCGGGTCTGGGCGTTCAGCTTGACAGCCGCGGCCCTGGCGGCCTCCTGGATCGCGGGGCGGACCTCCACCGGGAACTTCTCCCACGCCGCCTTGGACAGGACGAGCCCGCCCGAGAGCACCGCCCAGTTGACGTCGGTCATGTAGGGCGCCGACGTGAACCACTGCATGAGCACCGCCGCCTGCGGCGAGGTGGGGAGGGCGTTGACCAGGCCGGTCTGCAGCGCCGTGGAGATCTCGGTGGCGGGCAGCGGCACCGGGCTGAACCCCGACGCCTTCCACAGCTCGATGGCCGGGTTGTCTCCCGCCCAGCAGAACAGCTTCTGCGCCCTCAGGTCGTCCGGCATCCGCACCGGCACCTTGGTGAAGAAGTGCAGCCAGCCGGCGTCCGCCCAGGCCAGCACCACGAACCCCTTGTCCGCATATGTCTTCTCGATCTGAGGCCCGAGCTGCGCCAGCACGGCGTCGAACTCCTCGTAGGACGCGTAGGCCATGGGCATCGCGAGGGCAAAGACGGAGCGGTCGATCTCGGCGAACCCTGCCGCCGTGAGCAGCCCCCCGTCGAGCGTGCCGAGCCGCATCTTCCGCACCACGTCCGAGTCGTCGCCCGCGACGCCGCCCGGGTAGAGCCGCACCGTCACCCGGTCACCGGTGATCTGCTGCCACTGCTGGGCCATCTCCTGCACGGTCACGAACCACGCCGACCCCTGCGGTACCAGGGTGGCGATCTTGATCGTCGCCTTCTGCGCCGCCGCCGGCGACACCAGCCCGGCCACCGCGATCACCGTCGCAAGCATCCACACCAATCGTGCCTCTCGCACGTCCAACCTCCTGATTTCAGATGAACAGCTCATCGATCCTCGACAGCAGCCAGCGGGCCCGACGCTGGGCCAGCAGGTTGGCCAGCCGGTCGGGTCCTGGAGTGTCTACGTCGACGGCCAGCGCCTGGTTGAGCCGCCGCTCGAGCTCGCCGCGATCCTGCGCACCCACGCACACCGTCTCGGCGTAGGTCACGAAAGGCGCCGCGCGGCGCCCGCCCGACAGCTCGACGGCCCGCTCGAACGCCTCGCGGGCCCGAGCCACCGACCCGCCCGCGGCCGACGGCCGCCCGCCCTCGTAGGCGATGAGGAAGTCGTAGGCGGCGCCCCCGCCGAACCGCTCGTCGAGCGCCAGGGCGCGTCCGATGAGTGCCGCCGTGATCGGCAGGTCGGCCGACAGCTCGGCGTTGTCCTTGGCCAGGGAGATGGCCGCGCCCCACGCCATCGCCGTCCAGTACAGCAACGGCACCTCGTCCCGATTCCGCACCTCGGCGACCGCCCCGGGCAGGTCCCGCGTAAGTCGCTGCCCGAGCCCCGGGTGGTCCACCTCGAGGCCGCGCAGGCCGTAGTCCCTGGCACGCAGGTAGAGCTTGAGCGCCCGCTGGCGCATCGCCGTCGCGGTGGCGAGGTCCGAGGCCTCGAGGTAGTCGGCATCGCTCTGCACGAAGGCATAGGCGTACTGGGTGAAACCCGAGGCGGCGCCGAGCAGCAACCCCTTGTGGCGTGGGGACTCGGCCAGCAGGCTCTCCATGGTCTTGAGGGCAAACGGCAGCGCCTCCCGCACCAGCTCGGGGTCGTCGTCGCTCGCCCACCCGGCGCCGCCCGAGGCCAGGGCGTTGCCGGCCGTGTTCACCGCGATCTTGCGCAGGGAGCAGCTCGGAAGCCAGACAAGCGCCACGAAGGCCACAGTGAGAAGGGCACCACGACGTCGAAGGTCGAAGGGCGAAGGTCGAACGTCAGAAGCACGTCTGCGAGGCTGGCCACACTGAGGTGCGGGCAGCCGGCTCCTGGTTCCGGGTCGCAAACCGGGCGGGGGGGGACCTTCGACCTTCGACCTTCGACCTTCGACCTTCTTCAAGGGTGCCTCCGCGCGGTGACCTGGCAAACCGCCCGCGCTGTGCGCTGGGCCGCGATGGTAGGCCACCTCCACCTGTCAATCAACCGCTGGACCGGCCAGGCCCTTCCGCCGGGCGGACCGACGGCGCCCAGCGATGGACGGCAAGGTCCAGCGTCCCATCCAGGCGGAACTGCACCCCCTCCGCCTCGAGCATGGTCCGTTGGATGTCCGGCGGCAGGTCCGGCAACCGCTCGGTCGAGCAGCCACCCCGGGCGTTGACGACCCGGTGCCACGGCACGTCGTCCGGGCAGGTGTGCATCGCCCACCCCACGGCGCGCGGCGACACGAGCTGCCCGAGCCACTCGGCGATCTGCCCGTAGGTCATGACCCGGCCCGCCGGAATCGCCCGCACGAGGTCGTAGATCGCCGCCCACACCGCCCCGCCCTCCACTGTCACGTCGGCATGGACCCGCTGCTCCTGCGACCGCCGCCTGCTCGCCGTCATGGGGGAATGCTACCCTATCCCCCACCCGGTGATCAGTGGTCAGTGGTCAGTGGTCAGTGATCAGTGATCGGAGGGAGGACGGGGGAGAGCGGGAGGGTGGGGCCTCCGAGCACCGACCACCGATCACTCTCTCGAGCCACGGACCACGAACCTACACCTGTCCGTATCTGAAGCACGACACAAGGTGATCGTTCACGAGGCCGCACGCCTGCATGTGGGAGTAGACGACGGTCGGGCCGACGAAGCGGAAGCCGCGGCGCTTGAGCTCCTTGGAGAGTGCCTCCGCTTGGGGGGTGAAAACCGGCAGGTCCTTGAGGCTCGTCCAGGCGTTGCGGATGGGCGTGCCGCCCACGAACGGCCAGACGAAGGCGTCGAAGCTGCCGAACTCCCGTTGCACGTCGAGGAACGCTCGCGCATTGCCGATCGCGGAGGCGATCTTGAGGCGGTTACGGACGATGCCGGTGTCGGCCAGGAGGCGTGCCACGTCCGTGTCGTCGAAGCGGGCGACCGCCGCAGGATCGAAGTCGGCGAACGCCCGGCGGTACCCCTCGCGCTTGCGCAGGATCGTCTCCCACGACAGCCCCGCCTGGGCGCTCTCCAGGACCAGGAACTCGAAGTGACGGCGGTCGTCGTGGGTCGGCACGCCCCAGTCCTCGTCGTGGTAGCGCTGGTACCCCTCGGTGCTGCCGGCCCAGGGACACCGTTCCATGTGCACCTCCCAGAGACGGCTCGACCCACCCGCCGGGGGTGGGTCGGAGCGTGCGGACGAGCGGGGTCGCCCTTACAGGATCATGAAGGCGATGAGCAGGGCGTAGATGACCAGCGACTCGATGAAGGCCACGCCGACGATCATCGTGATGCGGATGGCGCCCGCCGCGCCCGGGTTGCGGCCCATGCTGGTGCACGCCGCGGCCACCGCCTTGGCCTGCCCGAACGCGCCGGCCACCGCCGCCACGCCCAGCACGAACGCGGCCGAGATGTACTTCCACATGTTCCCGGATGCCGCTGCAGCCTCGGGCTCGGCCGCCAGGACGGGCGAGGCCATGGTGAGGAGCAACAACCCAGCAACCACCAACAGCACGTGCTTCTTCATGAACGAGTCCTCCCTCGACGTTTTTCCGTCCTCAGTGCTCCTCGGCGACCGCGCCGGAGATGTACACCGAGGTCAACATGATGAAGATGAAGGTCTGAATGGTCGCGCCCAGCACCCCGAGGCCCATCATGGCCGGCACGAAGAGGGGTACGACCAGGAGAAAGATGCCGCTCGCCGAGTGCTCGGCGAAGATGTTCCCGTACAGACGCAGCGTCAGGGAGAGCACGCGTGCGAGGTGGGAGATGATCTCCAGGGGGATCATGAGGGGGAACAGCCACCACACCGGGCCCACGAACTGCTTGAAGTAGCCGAACCCCTGGGCCCGCAGCCCGGCCACGTGGTAGAAGACGAACGCCGTGGCGGCCAGCGCGAAGGTGGTGTTGGTGTTGGCGGTGGGAGGCTGCAGGAAGAAGATGAGCCCGAACATGTTGGACGTGAAGATGAAGAGCGTCAGCGAGGCGATGAACGGCACGAACGGCCCGCCGTGCCCGTGGCCGACCACGTCGTCACAGAGCCCGCGGATCCCGCCCACCACCAGCTCGAAGAGCTGCTGCAGGGTCGAGGGCCGCTCGACCGAGAGGCTGCGGCGAACCAGCACCGCCAGCACGGTGATGAGCAACGCCACCGTCATGGCCATGAGGACGTGATCGGGCAGCCAGATCCCCTCCTGCCCGGTAATACCCATGGCCTTCTGCCAGCCCGCCGGCGGGACGCCCAGGAGCATCCTCAGCAGCGCGTTGACCGGATGAAAGAGGAAGGAGAGCTCGTGGTGCACGCTTGATCAACCCTTTCCGGAGACCGGTTCTTCCCCCCGCCAGCCCACCGTGGCCAGGCCGCAGAGCACAATTGCGACCCCCACCGCCACCACCCACACCTGGATGTGCCGCCTGAGCAGGAAAAGCACCGCGAACAGAAGGCCCCAGAGGGCCAGGCGGGCGACCAGGAGTACAACCGCGCCCTTGCTGAAGCGCGCCCGGCCCGGCTGCAGGACCTTGCCGAACAACCGCTCCAGCCACAGCGCGTTGATCATACCGACGCTCACCGTGAGGGTCAAGGCAAGTGCCGACACGGGCAGCCCAAACGCCGTGAGGACGATGCCGGCCACCGCCGTGAGGGCTCCCGCGACCCAGAGCGCGAGCTTCATTGCTGGCTTTCCCCGTCCGGGCCCCGCCCGCCGCGCATGGCGGCGTCCTCCTCGCGCCCCACCTTCAAGGCAATGCGAATCGCCTCCCGGAAGCCGGCGACGACCCCCAGCACGGTGAGCACCCGGGTCCCCCAGGGCGTCCAGCCGGTGAGGGAGTCGAGGCCCCTGCCCATGAAGTACCCGATGACCACCGCCGCCGGCAGGATCATCCCGATCAGGTAGGCGTCGCCGATACGGCGGAAGGCGGCTCCCTTTCGGGCGGGCTTGCTCATCACGGCAAGGGCATGATACCCAGGCCGGCCTGAGCTGCGGCCGCGAACGGTCCGGGGAACAACCCGATGACCAGCACCGCCAGCGCACACACCCAGATCGCCCGCTCGGTCCACGCCGAGGCCACGAGCGGCGCCGGCTCCACCCCCTCGCCGTCCCGCAGGTACATCTGCAGCACGATGCGGAGGTAGTAGAACATCGACACCGCCGACATGAGCACGGCGATGACCACCAGCCACACGTGGCCGGCGCGGATCGCCGCCGCGAACAGGTAGAGCTTGCCCATGAACCCGGCGGTGGGCGGGATGCCTCCCAGGGACAGCAGGAACAGCAGCATGCCGAACGCCGCCAGTGGGTGCTTGCGCGCGAGGCCCGCGTAGTCGGCCACCGTCTCCCCGGCGTATCCCCTGGACTCGAGCAGGATCACGAAGCCGAACGCCCCGAGGTTGGTCACGGTGTAGATCAGCATGTAGAGCAGCACGCTCTGCACGCCGGCGGCCCCTCCGGCCACGAGGCCGACGAGGGCGTACCCGGCGTGGGCGATCGACGAGTAGGCGAGCATGCGCTTGACGTTGTCCTGGGTGAGGGCGGCGATGTTCCCCCACACCATGGTGAGCGCCGCGACGCCCCACATGAGCGGGCGCCAGCTCGCCTCCGCCGGCGCCAGGGCGCCCGCGAAGACGCGCAGCAGGATGGCGAACGCCGCCGCCTTGGGCCCCACCGACATGAAGGCGGTGATCGGCGTCGGCGCGCCCTCGTAGACGTCGGGGGTCCACATGTGGAACGGCACCGCCGCCACCTTGAACAGGAACCCGCACGCCAGCAGCGCCATGCCGGCCACGGCAGCCATCGAGGGCTTCCCGGCGGCGAGCTTGCCGGAGATCGTCGCCAGGTCCAGGGAGCCGGTCGCCCCGTAGAGGAGCGACAGGCCGTACAGCAGGATCCCCGACGACAGGGCGCCGAGCACGAAGTACTTGGCCGCCGCCTCGTGGGAGCGCACCTCGCGGCGGAAGTACCCCGCCAGCACGTAGGTCGACAGCGCCATGAGCTCCAGCCCGACGTAGATCGCCGCCAGGTTCACGCCCGAGGCCATGGTCATCATGCCCACGGTCGCGAACATGAGCAGCGAGAGGTACTCGCCCGGGCGGTAGTCGTGCCGCTTGAGGTAGTCGAGGGACAGCACCACGGCCAGCGACGAGGAGAGGAGCACCACGACCTTGAAGAAGATGGCGAAGCGGTCGACGGCGAACATGCCGAACATGAAGCGGTCGTCGGGTGCGATGCCTCCCGCCACCCAGGAGAGCGTCACGCCGGTCAGCAGGAACGAGCCGATCGTCAGGGCGCCCAGGGTGAGGGGGCTGCGCCCGCGGCCGAGCCCCGCCAGGAGCACCACCATGCCCAGGAGCGCCAGGACGGTCTCGGGCAGCACGGCCAGGATATCGCCCAGCATCTCAGCCTCCCGTGTGCCCGTGGGGCTCGGCCGCCGGCGCCTGCGCGGCCGGCATCGGCGGGTGGTGCAGATACCCCGGGTCCACCACCTGCACGACGCGCCGGATCGACGGCTCGATGATCCGCAGGAACGGCTTGGGGTACAGGCCGATCCAGAAGCACAGCACGACGAGCGGGATGAGCGTCCAGGCCTCGCGCCTTGTGACGTCGGTCAGGGTCTTGTTCTCCTCGTGGGTGATCTCGCCGAAGAACACCCGCTGGTACAGCCACAGCATGTATGCCGCGCCCAGCACGATGCCGGAGGCGGCCACCACTGCCCAGGCCGTGGAGCGGTTGAAGGCGCCGATGAGGATCAGCAGCTCGCCGACGAAGCCGTTGAGGGTGGGCAGGCCGATCGAGGCCATGGTGATGATCATGAACAGCATCGCGTAGACCGGCATGACCTTGGCGAGGCCGCCGTAGTCGGCGATCATGCGGGTGTGCCGGCGCTCGTAGACGATGCCCACGAGCAGGAAGAGCCCGCCGGTCGAGAGCCCGTGGTTGATCATCTGCAGCACCGAGCCGGAGAGCCCGGAGGGGTTGAGGGCGAACATCCCCAGCATCACGAACCCGAGGTGGGACACCGAGGAGTACGCCACCAGCTTCTTCATGTCCTTCTGGGCCATCGCGACGAGCGCCCCGTAGACGATGCCGATCAGCGCCAGCCCCACCATCCACGGCACCGCCTTCCGCGTGGCGTCGGGCAGGAGCGGTAGCGAGAAGCGGATGAAGCCGTAGGTTCCCATCTTCAGGAGGACGCCGGCCAGGATGACGGAGCCGGCGGTCGGGGCCTCGACGTGGGCGTCGGGCAGCCAGGTGTGGAACGGAAACATCGGCACCTTGATCGCGAACCCCACGAAGAACGCCAGGAAGATCCACATCTGCAGGCCACCGGGGATCTGCGGCGCCACCTTGAACAGCTCCGTGACGTCGAAGGTGGCGGGGTTGCCCAGGCCCGGCAGGCCGATCGTCGCGAGCCCCGTGGAGTTGTAGAAGTACAGGGCCAGGATACCGACCAGCATCAGCACCGAGCCGACCAGGGTGTACATGAAGAACTTGATGGCGGCGTACAGCTTGCGGGGCCCGCCCCAGACGCCGATGAGAAAGTACATCGGCACCAGCATGACCTCCCAGAAGACGTAGAAGAGCACGAAGTCGAGCGACATGAAGACGCCCAGCATGCCGGTCTGGAGGAGCAACAGGAAGGCGTAGTACTCCTTGTTCCGGTGGGTGATGGCGGTGAACGAGGAGTACACCGAGATGAACCCGAGCAAGGTCGTGAGGAGGATGAGCAGCACCGAGATCCCGTCCACCCCGAAGTGGTAGGAGCTGCCGATCGAGGGGATCCAGCTCGCCTTGAAGACAAACTGGAACGGCTCGCCGTCCGGCAGGTAGCGCCACCACAGGGGCAGGGAGATCACGAAGTCCAGGCCCGCCGTGACCGTGGCCACCGCCTGGATCGCCCGGGTCTGCTCCCGCTTCAGGGCGAAGATGATGATCAGCGCCCCGAGCAGCGGCACGTAGCAGATCTGATTCAGAGGATTGAGCAAGAACTCCATGGCCACTCCCTCACATGCCCCGGCCGAGCCACAACGCCGCGGCCAGCACCAGTACGAAGCCCACCATCATGACCAGGGCGTACCCCTGGACGACGCCCCACTGCATCCGGCGCAGCCGCCGGCTGGCCCAGTCATAGGCACCGGCGACCCAGTTGACGAGACCGTCCACCACGTGGAGGTCGAACAGCCCCGAGAGGAACGAGCTCCCGCGTGTCCCGAGCGCGGTGCCGTTGACGATCCCGTCGATGACCCGCGCGTCGAGCTCCCAGGAGCCGCGCGCCAGGCGCATCGTCCCGGAGATCACCGTGGCGTCGTAGATCTCGTCCACGTAGTACTTGTTGGCCACGGCAGCGTACAGCCCCGGCATCGACTCGGCGAGGCGCGCCGGCGTCTCTCCGGCCTTGGGACCGAAGTAGAACCGCCTGGCGAGCAGGATGCCTCCCACCGCCACGCCCACCGAGAGCGCGATCAGCAGCCACTCCACCCCGAGGCCCAGGTGCGCCCCCTCGATCTCCACCCCCGGCGCCACCGGGTGCAGGAAGTGCTCGAACCAGTTGAGGTCGACGTTGAGCGTCACCGCCTTGCCGATCCCCACGAACCCCACCAGCACGCTCCCCGCCGCCAGGATG
>JALOLB010000173.1 GCA_025456225.1 Thermoanaerobaculaceae bacterium | reverse complement strand
GGTGGCGCCTGGGTGAGAGAGTCCGCACACTGAAAGGAATGCTCTGGCTCGTCTCACGCAGGATCACGCATCCTGTCGAGACGGCGAGGATCGCGGCGTCGAAGCTTGTGCCGGTGCGGGTGCGGGCAAGGCTGGTTCGAGCCGTGCGGCGGTCTCCCCGGGCCGGGCAGGAGGCGGCCCTGCCACCGGGCGCCCCCGCTCTCCGCTTCCTCGCGGCGGCAGGTCCGGCTCCGGCAGGTCCCCCACGGCCTCCGATCATCTGTCTGCCGCTGCTCGAGTGGAGCGGCCGCTACCAGCGGCCCCAGCAGATGCTCTCGCGCCTGGCAAAGCGGGGCTGGCCGGTCCTCTACGCGCGTCTGGTGGTCGAGGACCCCATCCCCCAGGATGCGCGGCTGGAGGCGGCATCGCTCGCACCGGGTGTGTCATCCGTCAGCCTCGCGCTGCGCCGCCATGCGGACCCCTTCCGGGAGAGCCTGAACGGCAAGGACACGGCGGCGCTGGTTCGCCAGGTCCTGGGGCTGCGCCGGCGCATGCACCTGGAGCAGGGTGTCGTGCTGTGCCAGCTCCCGTTCTGGTGGCCGCTCGCCAGGGCGCTGCGGAACGAGCTCGGCTGGCCGGTGGTCTACGACCGGATGGACATGCACCGGGGGTTCGCGGCGACCGACGAGCGGGCCCTGCACGACGAGCAGGAGCTGGTTCACAACGCCGATCTCGTCTGGGTGGTCTCGCAGTTCCTCGAGGAAGCGTCGGCAGGCGCCCGCCGGGTCGAGGTGATCCACAACGGCTGCGACTGGCCCCACTGGTCCGAGCCGGGGCCGCCGCCGGCCGGGCTCCCGCCGCCGCCGGTGATCGGCTTCTACGGGGCGATCGCGGAGTGGATCGACACCGATCTCATCTGGCGCCTGGCCCTGGCCAGGTCCGAGTGGTCGTTCCTGCTCATCGGCTCGACCTGGGGGGCAGACGTGGCGCGGCTCGCGGCGCTCCCCAACGTCCACCTCACCGGGGAGATACCCTACCAGGCGCTGCCGGCGTACGCGGCACGTTTCGACGTGGGACTGATCCCGTTCAGGCGCGTCCCCCTCACCGTGGCCGGCGATCCCGTGAAGCTCTACGAGATGCTCGCACTCGGGATCGACATCGTCTCGACGCCCCTGCCCGAGGTTCAGCCGTTCGGAGACGTCATCGAGCTCGCCGAGGGCGTCGAGGCGTGGCTGCGGGCGATCGAGCGGTGCCTCGGGCGCCCGCGGACGCCCGAGCTGGTGGAGCTTCGCCGCGCGCGTGCCCGGGCCACGAGCTGGGAAGCGCGCGTGGATCAGGCCGAGCGGAGCGTCGTGGAGCTGTACCCACTGGTCTCGATCGTCATGGTCACCTTCGGCAACCGCGATCTCACGCGGCTGTGCCTGCAGAGCCTGTGGGGCTGCACCGCCTACCCCAGGTTCGAGGTGGTGGCGGTGGACAACGCCTCGGGCGACGGCACCGTGGCCATGCTCGAGGAGATGGCTGCCGCGCATCCCGAGCTGCGGGTCATCGCGAATGCGACGAACCGGGGCTTCGCTGCCGCCACCAACCAGGGCGTGCAGGCCGCCCGGGGCGACGTCCTGTGCCTCCTCAACAACGACACGGTCGTGACCGACGGCTGGCTCTCCGTGCTGGTCGACGCCGTGTGGCGGGACCCTACCCTCGGCATGGTGGGGCCGCTGAGCAACGCCGTGGCAAACGAGGCCCGGATCCCGGTCGGGTACGCCGCCCTCGAGGAGATGCCGCTCTGGGCTGCAGGCTGGATCCGGGAGCACGACGGCGAGTCGTTCCCCATCCCGATGCTGGCGCTGTTCTGTACCGTGATGCGGCGTGCGGTCTGGGAGCGGGTCGGCCCGCTCGACGAGCAGTTCGGCCTCGGGATGTTCGAGGACGACGACTACTCCCGCCGGGTGCGGGCCGCGGGGTTCGACCTGCGCTGCCGCCGCGACGCCTTCGTGCACCACTGGCAGCGGGCCGGCTTCAAGCTCCTGGGCGACGAGGCCTACATGCGCCTGTACGAGACGAACCAGGCCCGCTTCCGCGCGAAGTGGGGAAGCTGACCCCCTCCCACCCACCCAGGCCTCAGGCCTCAGGATCTCCACCCACCCACCCTCCCGGCCTCAGGTTTTCCGCCCGCCCGCCCCTCCGGCCTCGGGCCTCAGCTCCCCCACCCATCCAGCCCTGTCTTGCCTGAGGCCTGAGGCCTGCCTTGCCTGAGGCCTGTCTTGCCTGAGGCCTGAGGCCTGAGGCCTGAGGCCTGTTTTACCTGAGGCCTGAGGCCCGAGGTCTGAGGCCTGGGCGGGTGGCGGGCGGCGGGTGGCGGGCGGAAAGGGGAGGGGGTATTCTCGACCCATGGGCACCATCCTGTACTTCGATCCGTTTGGGGGCGCGTCGGGGGACATGCTGCTCGGGTCGCTCGTGGATCTGGGCGTCGAGGTCGAGCGGCTGCGCGAGGTCCTGGACGGCATGGGCCTGCACGGCTGGACGCTCGTGGCCGAGCGGGACCGGCAGCAGGGGTTCGCCGGTACGCGGGTGCGCGTCGAGGTGAGCGGGGACCAGGCGCCGGCTCGGCATCTCGCCGACATCGAGGCGCTGCTCGACGGGGCGAGGCTCCCGGACGGCGTGCGAGCCCGGGCGCTGGCGGCGTTCGAGTGCATCTTCGAGGCCGAGGCCGAGGTGCACGGGGTGCCGGTCGAGCAGGCGCACCTCCACGAGCTGGCCGCCACCGATGCGGTCGTCGACATCGTGGGGGTGTGCGCTGCGGTCGAGATGCTGGGCGTGGACCGCGTGGCCTGCGGGCCCGTGGCGGTTGGGACCGGCACGGTGCAGACGGCCCACGGCCTGCTGCCGGTTCCGCCTCCGGCCGTCGTGCGGCTGCTGCATGGCGTGCCCCTGGCCGGGCACGCGGCGGCCGGGGAGATGACGACCCCCACCGGGGCAACCCTGCTGCGGACGCTGGTGCGGGAGTTCGGTCCGCTGCCGGCGGGGACCGTCCTGCGCACCGGGATCGGGCTCGGCACCCGGCACTTCCCGGGGGTTCCCAACATGCTGCGGGCGTTCCTGCTGGAGGAGTCGGTGCCCCGCCTGGCCGGGCGGGCGATGGTGATGGTCGAGACGACCGTCGACGACCAGAGCGGCGAGATGCTGGGGTGGCTCACCGAGCGGGCGCGCCGGGCGGGCGCCCTGGATGCCTGGTGCCTGACGGGCGCGGGGCGCAAGGGGCGCCCGGTCACGGAGCTGCGGGCGCTCGTCGAGCCGCCGCTCGCGGACGCGGTGGTGGCGGCGCTGTTCGAGGAGGGGGCCACTCTGGGCGTGCGGGTGCTGGCGTGCTACCGGCCGGAGATCGAGCGCCACATCATCGACGCCCCGACCCGCTTCGGCGTCATCCCCGTGAAGGTCGGTGTCTTCGACGGGCGGGTGGTCTCGGTCAAGCCGGAGCTGGACGTCTGCGCGGCCGCGGCCGCCGAGCACCAGGTGAGCCTCGCGGCGGTCCGCGAGGAGGCGTGCAGCGCCGTGATCGGGATCGGCAACCTCTGGGACGAGGGCTGATTGGCCGACGGCTGCTTCCGGGTCGTGCAGCTCTCGGACCTGCACCTCACGGTGGATGACCGTGAAGCCCGCAGCGAGCCCAGGCTGTTCGGCCGTCTCACCGGGATGAACGCGGCGTTCCGGCGCCTGCTCGCAAACAGTGTGGTGCAGGCGGCCGACCTGGTCCTCGTCACCGGCGACATCACCGACCGCGGCGACCCCCTGGCGTGGCGGGTCTTCTGGGAGGGGTTGGCCGCGGCCGGGGTCCGCGAGCGAACGCGGGTCATCCCCGGCAACCACGACGTGTGCTGCCTGGGTGTCCGGCCGGCCGCAAGCCGGGGCAAGCGGGTGGCCGAGGACCTCGCGAAGCTAAGGGCCGGGCTCGGACAGGTCGGGCATGCCGTGGAGTCGCCCCGGGCCGAGGTGCTGGCAGGCGGGCGGGTCGTGCTCCTCGGGCTCGACTCGTCGAACCCCGGCAACGTCTCGGCGCTCACCAACGCGGTGGGGGAGCTGGGGATGCCGCAGCTCGAGCGGCTCGCGCGACTGCTCCGGCAGCACCGCGACGTGCCGGTGAAGATCGTGGCGCTCCACCACAGCCCCAACATCCCGCGCGCCGCCACGGCCCGGCGGCGGGGCCTGGAGGTCCTCGACGGCCTGATGCGCTGGGGCCACGAGGTGCCGGCCGCCGACCGCCGCGCGCTGCGCCTCCTGTGCGTGTCCCACGGCGTGCGCCTGATCGTGCACGGCCACCTCCACCGCTTCGAGGACCGCCACGTCAACGGCGCCCGCATCGTCGGCGCCCCCGCCAGCACGGAGCCGGTCGCCGTGGACGGCCGGCGCGGCCTCCCGCTCGTGCGTTACACCCTCACGCCGCGCAACCAGGTGCGGGTGGAGAGGCTCGTCGTCTAGGAGAGCAGCTCCATCACCGCGGGATCGCCCTTGCCGGCGCGGACGAGGACCGGCGTGTCCTCGGAGAGGTCGATGACGGTGGAGGGCTCGTTGACGAGGATGCCGCCTCCCACCACCAGGTCCACCTGGCCCCTCAGGGCATCGGCGATCTCGATCGGGTCGAGGAGGAACTCGTCCCTGGCGTTGCGCACCGAGGATGCCAGCAGGGGCTCGCCGAGCTCGGCGAGGACCGCCTGGACGATGGCGTTGTCGGGGATGCGCAGGCCCACGGTGCGGCGCTTGTGCAACATGATCTTCGGCACCTCGGAGCTGGCCTGGAAGATGAGGGTGTAGGGGCCGGGCATCACCCGCTTCATGGCGCGGAAGACGTGGTTGGTGATGCCGCGGGTGAAGCGGCTGGCGGTGGCGATGTCGTCCACAAGGATCGAGAGCCGCTTGGCGGCCGTGATCCCCTTGACGCCGTACAGGCGCTCGATGCCGCCCTCGCTCGAGAGGGCGCAGGTGAAGGCGTAGACCGTGTCGGTCGGGAGCACGACGACGCCGCCGCGCCGCAGCACCTGCACGACGCGGGCGACCAGCCAGGACTCCGGCTCGTGTGGGTCGATGTGCAGCGGCATGGCGGCCTCCCCGGGCTTTCTAGCCCCTCTCGGGAACCGCGTCAAGCAGACAGGGGATTCCGGGCCGGGTCCAACGCCACTCTTCAACACGTCGACGTGGACGTGGACGTGGTCGTGGCCGTGGACGTTCTTCTCGATCCTCGCAAGGCGAGAATGTGCCCTGGCTCTTCTCGGCAAGGTGGGCTGTCGAGCGGTACTCGGTGTTATGGTCCACGTTCACGACCAAGTACACGACCACGTCTACGACCACGACCACGACCACGTTCAAGACGGTTGTGATCGCAGCGATTGCGCTCGCGCCTACGCCGTGACCCCCCGCCGGCGCTCGACCGCCTGCTCGATCGCGGCACGGACGGCGGGCTGGTCGGCCAGGAGCTTCTGGAAGGTGTCGCGGTCGAGGCTGAGGAGGAGGGACGGGAGCACGGCGCGCACGGTCGCAGCCCGGGGCGCGCTCGAGAGCAGGGCCATCTCGCCGAAGAAGTCGCCGTCGGTGAGGACCGCGAGGCGCCGCTCGGCCTCGCCCACGGCCACGAGCACCTCGGCCTTGCCGCGGGCGATGACGAAGAAGCGGTCCCCGGCCTCGCCCTCGCGGACGACGACCTGGCCAGCAGCGGCCTGCTCGCAGCGCATCCGGGCGGCGACATCCTGGCGGGCTGCCGGGGTCAGGGCGGCGAAGAGGGGGATCGCACCCAGGCGGTCGGGCGCCATCGAGGCCTCCTGCCCGTCCTCGCTCACGGCGATGCCGCTCTGGGTCTCCCAGAGCTTCCGGTAGAGGCCGTCCCGGGCCAGCAGCTCGTCGTGGGTGCCGGTCTCGACCACCCGTCCGGCGTCCAGCACGACGATGCGGTCGGCGGTGCGGGCCGCCGCGAGGCGGTGGGTGACCAGCACGGTGAGGTGGCGGGGGGCGAGGCGCTCGAGGGTGGCGTTGATCGCCGCCTCGGACGCCGGGTCGAGCGCCGAGGTGGCCTCGTCAAGGACCAGGACGGCGGGGTCGCGGATGAGCGCCCGGGCGATGGCGATGCGCTGCCGCTGGCCGCCCGACAGCCGGCCGCCCAGCTCGCCAACGGGGGTGTCGTAGCCCTCGGGCAGCCCCTTGATGAGGTCGTGGATCTCGGCACCCCGGGCCGCCGCCTTGACCTCGGCAGCGGTGGCGCCCTCGCGGCCCAGGGCGATGTTCTCGCCGATCGTTCCGGCGAACAGGAAGCTGTCCTGGAAGACGGCGCCGATGCTGGCGTGCCAGGAGTCGCCTGTGACCGAGCGGATGTCCACCCCGCCCGCCGTGATGCGGCCCTCCTGGGGGTCGTAGAAGCGCATGAGGAGCTGCAGGACCGTGCTCTTGCCCGAGCCGGAGGGTCCCACGAGGGCGACGCGCTGGCCGGTGACGAGCTCGAGGGTGACGCCCTGCAGAGCGACGCGACCGTCGGGGTAGGCGAAGGTGACGTGCTCGAAACGCACCGGGCCGCGCAACCCCCCGAAGACGGAGGCGTCCGGCGCGTCCCGCACGTCCACCGGCTCGCCCAGCAGCTCCTCGATGCGCTGCAGGCCGCCCGAGGAGGAGATCAGGCTGGGGACAACCTTCTTCGTGAGGTCGTAGGCGTCCTTGCTGACCACGGCGTGGATCGCCAGGAACGCCACCAGCGACCCGGTTGAGAGGAGGCCCTGGAATGCCATCCAGGCCCCCACCGCCAGCACCAGCACCTGCACGACCAGGACCCCCTGGCTCGACGAGGTGCCCACCAGCTCGGCGAGGAACTCGGCGCGCACGAAGCGCCGGGCCACCTCGTCGAGCTGGGAGCGGAAGCGGCGCAGCAGCCACGGCACGAGGCCGAACACCTTCACCACCGGCTGGGCGCGCACGCTCTCGCCCACGGTGCTCGCGATCTCGGCCTCCTCCTGCTTGAGGGCGTAGCGGGCGGCGGCGGCCCGCCGGCCGAACACCCGGGTGCCGAGGCCCACCAGCGGCATGCCCGCCACCATCACGAGCGCCAGCCGCCAGTCGATGAAGAACGCCACAGGGATGTTGATGACCAGGCCCAGGGTGGCGATGACCGCGTCCACCATGCGGGTGGTGAGGCTCTTCTGGATGTCCGCGAGGTCCGAGGTGAAGCGGGCCACCACGTCGCCGCTCCGCACCCGGGAGTAGAACCCCAGGGACAGGCGCTGCAGGTGCTCGAACATGCGCAGCCGGATGCCGTTGAGGATCGCCGCCCCGATGCGCGCCCCCACCCAGTCGGCGGCCAGCACCGCCAGGATGGCGAGCACCAGTCCGACGCAGAGCATCGCCACGACCTGCCCCAGCATCGCCGTGTCGTGGCCGAGCAGGGCGCGGTCGACGATGAGCCGCTGGCTGTAGGCGAAGAACGCCTTGAAGAGCTGGGGCACGGCGAGCAGGGCGAGCAGCACCAGCCCGAGCCGCATGTGGGGCCGCCAGTACCGCAGCGCCAGGCGCACCGTGGCGCCGAGGGTCAGGCTCGCGCCGCCCTTCCCGCTCACCGACCCTCCTCGTCCCGTGCTGTCGCGTCGCGCATCACAGGGAGCGTAGCACCGGGTGATGCGAGGTCAAGGCTTGGTATCGCCACCACGAACGTGGACGTGGACGTGGACGTGGTCGTCTCTCCCTGCCTTTCCTGTGGTACCGGGCAAAGGACGACGCTCGAGTCGACCCTGGGCAATGCCTCGGGAGCGCCCGATTCACGCGGAGACCTGGGTGTGGGTCTGCGTCCACGACCACGACGACGACCACGTCCACGCCCACGATTACGACGACAAACACATGTAGGGGAGGGGCTTGCCCCTCCCTCTCGACTGCCCATTCGCCGGGGAGGGGCATGCCCCTCCCTGACTCGTCCAGGACCGGGTCCAGGTCCAGGGTCAAGTTGCCTTCTGTGACGATGGTGGGTGGGGGCGCCCTCGCGCGTCCGTTCCGCAGCTTCGCAGTCTCACCCCCGCAGCAAGGCGTCCAGCTCCTCCTGGTGGGCGGTGCGGAGCTGCGCCTCCTCGAGCGCCACGAGGCCGCGCCGGACGAGGCCGGCGAGCGACTCCTCCAGGGAGATCATGCCCTGGCGCTTGCCCAGGGTGATCTCCTGGTGCAGGTTCTGCACGCGCTCGCGGCGGATGTGCTGGCGCACCGCGGTGTTGGCGAGCAGCACCTCGACCGCCGGGATGCGCCCGGTGCCGGAGGCGCGGGGCAGGAGGTGCTGGCAGACGACGGCGTGCAGGGAGAGGGCGAGCTGCTGGCGGATCTGGCTCTGCTGGGCGGCCGGGAAGACGTCGACGATGCGGTGGACGGCGTGGGCGACGTCGTGGCTGTGCAGGGTGGAGAGCACGAGGTGGCCGGTCTCGGCGGCCGTGAGGGCGATCGAGATGGTCTCCAGGTCGCGCATCTCGCCGACGACGATGACGTCCGGGTCCTGGCGCAGGGCGGCGCGCAATGCCGCGGCGAACGATGGCGTGTCGGCGCCGACCTCCACCTGCTCGACGAGCGACGCCCCGGTGGGGTGCTCGAACTCGATCGGGTCCTCGATCGTGATGACGTGGCAGGTGCGGGTGCGGTTCA
>JALOLB010000434.1 GCA_025456225.1 Thermoanaerobaculaceae bacterium | reverse complement strand
CTCCTGAACAGGCGACGCCTCCCTCCGTGCACTCGCCGGAGCAATTTCTGCCGCGGACGTTCTTGCAGTTGCAGAGCTTGTTCCCCTCAAACACGTTCTGGCACTGGCACGAATCGTAGTAACTCAAAGTGCCAACGCACCATTCCGAGGTCCAGGAGCACTGCTGGCACCGGCCGGAGGCCTCCGCACCCGAGCCGCCTCCCTGCACATGCCGTACTCCACGGCACCCTCGACTGACGGCTACTTCCGCATGTCGGCCCGAATCGTGACCGGGCTCTGCGGTCCCACCTCGCCGCCTGGACCCTCCGCCGGGACGGCGCCGGAGCACAGGGTGGCCACGAGTCCCGACTCGTCGAACGAAGGCCACCAGACCAGCCAATAGTGGCCCGCTGCGATACCCGGCAGATCGAGGACCCGTTCACTGCCCCGGTCGCCGGTGACCGTACGCTGCCAGCTGGCCAGGTCATTGAGGTTGAGCGCACCGCCATGGCCGTTGACCAGCCACAGCGAAGATCCGGGCAGCAGACTGCCCGTCAACTCGAGCCGAAGCGCGCCGGCGCCGCCGGGCGGCAGACGCAGGCGGAGCGTTTCTCCCTCGGGCGGAAGCGCCACACACGCCGTCCATAGCATGTGCGAGCGGTCGAACACCCGCACAACCGCGCCGCGCACCTCGCGGGCCACCTTCACGACCGCCCGGCCTGACGTGTCGGTGCGCTGCCGGTCGCGCCCGACCTGGGTGAGTATGGAGATGTCCGCACCGGCCACCGGCACGCCTGCCGGGGACTCCAGGTGCAGCGGCACGTCGTGGGTCGCTCGCAGGACCAGCGTCAGGTTCACGGACCCCTCGGCTGGCAGCTCAACGGCCACACGGTCCGACGTTCCCTTGTCGGGACTGATGGCGTTCACCACGTACCGGCCACTCGTGAGGGGTTCCAGCAGCACGGTGCCCTCGCGGTCCGTTGAGCCGCGACCGGCCACACTGGTCTTCTCGTTCGTGACGGCGAGTACCCTCGCCCCCGCCACGGGAGTATCCCGTTCATCCACGACCGTCACGGCCAGGGCGACATTGCCCACGTCGATGTCGAGCCGAATCCGATCGTCGAGGACGAACTCCGGCGTCACGGCCAGCGAACGTCCGCCCCCGGCCGCCAGGACGAGTTCGACGTGGACCACCTCCTCGGGCCGTCGCATCCACCCGTTGAAGCGCCCACGCTCATCCGTGACGAACGAGAGATCGTCGGCCTCCCCCGCGCTCAGCATCACCCTTGCGCCGGCCACGGGGCTCGTCCCGCGGCGGACGCGCCCTTCCACGGCCACGAGTGGCACCGTGATGGCCAGCGGCTCGCCTTCCGGTGGCAGGACGTGAACCTCGGTGTACAGCACCTCACCATTCGCCGTCACGACCTCGACCTCGTGCGGCGTCGCGGTGACCCGGGCGAACCCGACGATCCCCTCTACGTCGGTCGCGGCCCTGGCCCAGCCCTGGAGGTCTTGACGGAGCCGGGCGGCAAGGCTGCGAAGCGCAACGGTCCACGCACGCCCGCTCGGGTCTCGCGCCGGACTCACGTGGATGTCCACGGTCCGATACGGCTGCAGCCACACGTCGTCCAGGTACGACTCCGCCTCGACCTCGACTTCCACCCCCAGTTCGGTCGGCGCATGTCGTCCACTCTCGGCCACAAGCCAGTACCGGCCGGGAGCCACGCCGCGAAACTGGAAGAAACCGTTCTCGTCGGCCTTGGTCGCGTGGCTCAGCAACAGGTCGCGTCCCGCATCCTCAGGCTGGGTCCTCGCGGGAACCGGGGAATTGCGGCGAAGGGCGAGCAGGGCGGTCGAGGCCACTATGCCCGAGACGGCGTCGCGTGTCCGACCTGCCACCGAGCCGCCCCGGACGAGCGTGACGGGCACGAGCGACGTGGCTCGCCTGGCCGCAACACCGAATTGGTAAGTTGGGGCGTAGCCGTCGATCATGAAGCGTAAGTCAAGCGTCCCCTGGGGGCCCTCGAACGCGAAGGCTCCCTGAGCGTCGGTGCGGGTGTGGACGACGAAGCGCAGGGCGTCGTTCGTGGCCTCGGCGCCAGCCGGGTGCACGACGCCCATGACCGTGAGGGCAGAGGTGCCTGCGGCCGCTGGCTGCACCTGGCCCTTCAGCGTCGCGAGCCGGCAGATCTTCAAGGCGATCGCGGGAGGATCCGGAACGGATGGGAGATCCACGGATGGGCACCACACCGACGGTCCCTCGCACCCCACGCTGGTGGCGCCCGCCGACACAGGCATTCTCGTCGCGTCGGCACGGGCGGGGACGGCGTGTCGGCTCAGCACGGCTCCGTTCGCCAGTTGCAGGATGGTCACCGGACCAGCAGCCCCAACCGCCCGCACCAGGCGAACCTCGACGATCCTGTCAGGACGAGGCGTCGGCGCGGGCTGGGAATGGACCATCGTCCCAGAGAGGACGAAGGTGAAGAGCGCCAGACCGCCTCCTCCTGCCCGCCACCGCCGGACCACCCCGAGGTGGCAGATGCGT
>JALOLB010000172.1 GCA_025456225.1 Thermoanaerobaculaceae bacterium | reverse complement strand
CGTTCAGCAGTATCCGTTCAGCATCATCTTCCGCGTGCACGAGCAGACCATCCAGATTGTCGCGGTCGCACACCACAGACGGCGTCCATCCTACTGGCGCCGAAGGGCCAGCAGCCCAACAACGCGGTGAAGTCGCCGACGCCTCTCGCGGGGTGTGACGGCTTGCTCACCGTGCTCGACCCCGGGGGGTGCACCAGTGCTCGGCGGGAACGGCCCAGGCGGAGCTCGACGACGCGCGTCCGGGAGCGCGCCTCGTGCTCGACTGCGGCTGGCACATCACACGTGACGGCCAGGATGCGCCCTCGCGGACGGTCAAGGCGGCCGTGGAGGCCGTGGGCCGGCTCGCGCGGCTCGTCCGCGCCGGGCGTTCGCTGTAGAATGACCGCACCTGTCGCGGAGGCGCATCGATGCGAGAACGCAGAGCCGGCCCACTCATCCTCCTGGCCGCCACGCTGCTTGCCGGGCCGTGGGGCCTCGACGTCGAGGCCGCGCGGCCGCAGACGCCGCGTGCCGTCGAGCTGAAGCTCGCGCGGGTCGAGGGCCTCGAGCACGGCACCATGGCCGTCCGGGAGGCACGCACGACCGTGGCCGGCGACCGCTGCCTGGTCGCGGACCTCGATGTCATGCAGCCGGTCGCCGTGCGCCTGCGGGCGGTCGAGCCGGCGCGCGCCGTGACGCTCGAGGTGCTCAAGGGTGACTTCGAGCGGGTCTACCGGAGGTGCGCCACCGACCCGGACGGCGTGTGCGAGATCCATCTGCGCACACAAGGCGACCTCGGGCTCCGCGTGACCAGCCCGGCGGGAGCCGGTGTCCCCTTCGAGCTGGCCGTGTGGGTGGGCGAGGAGGTGAAGGCGGTGCCGGCCAACGTCCTGACGCCCGCCAGCCGGGTGGCACGCAAGGGTGAGGGGATCAGCCTGACGAACGCGCTCCTCGCGGTGATCGCGGTGGCGCTGGTCGGGCTGCTGGTCCTGGTTGCATGGGTCGTCCTGCGCCGACGGCCGAGGGAGGCATGATGCGCCGGGTCGCCTGGGTGCTCGCGGCCGTCGTCCTCGCAGTCTGTGCCCGGCCGTCCACCGGGCAGTCCGCCGTGGCACGCGGCGGCAAGCTCGTCTGGGACTGGGGCAAGAAGGTCTCCGAGGACCTGTACAAGCGCGAGGGTCAGATCAACGACATCAAGAAGGACTTCGACACCCTGTCCGACGAGGACAGGCAGGCGGACGGCGAATACCCGCCCGGCCCCGAGGTCCCGTCAGACTGCATCGAGAAGCCCGAGGAGTGCGCCGACTGCCAGTTCGAGAAGGCGCTCGGGGATCTGCAGAAGGTCCGCTACGCGCTCGAGAAGCTCCGCCGCGTCTACGCCGGCACCAAGAACCTCGTGACCCACTCGCTGGCGGTCGGTGACGCGATGGCCAGCTCGGCCGGGGTCGGCGGGCTCGCGTGGGTCGGGGAGCGGCGCAAGATCCTGGCGAGCTTCGCCGAGGTCAAGGTCTCGTACGACGCCAAGTACGAGGAGCTGATGGCCAAGCTCGAAGCCGCGCTGCGGCAGATCGCCGAGTGCGAGGAACGGGTCTACGGCGAGAAGCGCTGGTACGACCGGTGGGGCTTCATGTACTACGAGTTCATGGCGGCACGGTACCAGCGGGCCGACTGATCCGTCGGCGCGACCCGCGGCGGGCCGGCAGATCAGGCCTGGCGCAGCTCCGTCCAGGTCCGGGAGAGCGGCGGGCGGTGGCTGGACGCCTCATGTTGTACCCTTGCACCATGACTCCTCTGGCCGGCGATGCGGCGGCGGTGCGGTGCCTGCTGGTGAGCGCCGGGGAGTACCTCTGCGCCATGCCGCTCAACCAGGTGCGGCGGGTCATCGCCGCCCTCGCACCCCACCCGCTGCCGAGCGCGGCGCCCGAGCTGCTCGGGCTCGCCGAGTTCGGGGGGGAGCCGATGCCGGTCCTGGATCTCCGGCGCCTCGTCAACGCGCCGGCCGGCGCCACGCCGACCCACCCGGTGACGGTCGTCGTCTGGGCGGGCCCGCCCACCGGCCGCGAGCTGGTGGGGCTGGCGGCCGACGCCGCCATCTCGATCGTCGAGGTGCCGGCGATCGCCGTGACCGGAGCCTCCCGGGGGCTCATCGCGGGCGAGGCCCTGGTCGGCGAGCGGCCGGTGCGCGTCCTCAACCTCGAGCAGTTGGGCCTCGACTGATGACGGAGGACCTTCTCGTCATCGAGCGGACAGGCACGCGATGGGGCGTCGAGCGGCCGCTGGTGCGCGCCTACGATCGCGGCGGGGACGGGATCCGGATCACCCTCGACGGCGGGCGCCTGGGCGCCGACCGGGTGGTGGGGCTGGCGACAGGCGTGGAGGTTCGCCTCCCGGGGCGTGTCCTGACCCGCTACTGGCCCGTGTCGAACCGGGGCCTCGCGGTGCACGAGGGTCGCGTCGTCGTGGTCATCGATCCCGGACGCCCGCCCGCCGCGCTGGCGTGCCCACAGGAAGGAGCTGCCCATGAAGGATGAGCAATCCAGAGAAAGCTCGAGCCCGCTGTACGGGCTGGTGATCCTCGTCGTCACGGTCGCCCTGGGGTTCGCAGCCGCCCTGGCGGCAAGTCCCGGCAGCGGCCGCCAGTGGCCGGCGACGGCGTTCCTGGGACTGGGGCTGGGAGCCGTGGCGCTCTACTTCGGGGTGACCTACCTCCCCCAGCGCCGCGCCCGCCATCAGGCCGAGCGGGCCTCCCGCCTGGCCGAGAGGTGGGAGCGGGAGCTGGTGGCCGGTCTCGAGCAACTGCAGGCCGGCGACCTCGTGCGCTCGCCGGAGCAGGTGCGCGGCTTGCCGGATCGCCTCGCCACGGCGTTCGGCTCGGCGACCCGTTCCCTGGGCGCCCTGATCCAGCAGATCCAGAACAGCTCCACCGACGTGGCCACGGCGGGGAACGCGGTGCACGCCACCGCCTCGGAGCTGGCCTCGGGCTCCTCGCAGCAGGCGGCGGCGGTGGTGGAGATCACCGCCACCATGGAGGAGCTGGCGCGCACGGCGGCGCAGATCGCCGGCAACGCGGCCTCCCAGGCGACCCTGGCGGCCCACGCCGAGGAAACCGGCGAGACCGGGGTGGGCGCGGTGGAGGAGGCGCTGGCCGGGGTGGAGGAGGTGCAGAAGCGCATCTCCGCCATCGCCACCCGGGCCGACACGCTGGGCACCCGCTCCAAGGAGATCTACCGGGTTCTCGACCTGATCACCGAGATCGCCCAGGAGACCCACATCCTCTCCCTCAACGCCGCCATCGAGGCGGCGGCGGCCGGCGAGCACGGCCGGCGGTTCTCGGTGGTGGCCGACGAGGTGCGGCGCCTCGCCCAGCGCTCCCAGGAGTCGGTGGAGTCGGTGCGCAACCTCCTGGAGGAGTTCTCCTCCTCGATCCGCGCCACGGTGGTGGCCACCGAGGAGGGCGGCAAGGAGGCCACCCGCGTGCTGGAACGCTCCCGGGCCGCCGCCCACGCCATCGAGGAGCTGCGCGGCGCCCTCGCCGACACGGCCCGCACGGCGCGCGAGACCAGCCTCGCCACCGAGCAGCAGCGCACCGCGTCCGACCAGGTGGTGCTGACCCTCAAGGAGGTCAGCCAGGTCATCCAGCGCATGGCCGAGGGGCTCAAGCACTTCTCGGGCACCGCCGAGCGGCTCAACCAGCTCGCCCTCAACATCCAGCTCCTCACCCAGTCGTTCCGCCTCGATGCGCCGCGCTCGCTCAAGCACCTGTGCGAGCGCTGGGCGAGCGACCTCGGCAGCCGGGTCGGCCAGTGGGAGACGGCGGAGATGCAGCTCGCCGACCTGGTGGCCGCCCACCCGTTCGTGGAGGTCGCGTTCCTGGCCGACGGCCGCGGCACCATGGCCGCCTACTCGGTCAACCGCGAGTGGGCCGGCGGGCGGCCGGCCACCCATGTCACCATCGGCATGAACCTCCAGGAGCGCCCGTGGTACCAGAGCGTGGCCCGGGACGAGCGACCCATCCTGACGCCGCTGTACGACTCCATCCTGACCGGCGACCGCTGCTTCACGGTGGCAGCGCCGGTGCGCGACCAGCAGGGCCGCTTCGCCGGGGTGCTGGGCATCGACGTGAACGCCAAGAGCTGGACGAAGATCTAGGCGACCGTGGCCCGTGACCCGTGGCCCGTGGCCCGCGATGGCCAACCCGCACCACCTGCAGGCGCCTGCTTGTTCGGACCCCGGACCCCGGACCCCGGACCCCTGGGTGGGAGGGCGGCCCGTGATTGACCCCGATCTCGCCGACCTCGTCCCGCTCTTCGTGAGCGAGGCCCGCGGGCGGCTCGAGAAGCTCGCCTCCCTGGTGCCGCGGGTGGACGGGGACGCCACGGCGACGGGCGAGGTGCGCCGGGAGCTGCACACCCTCAAGGGTGCCGGCCGGATGCTGCGACTCGCGGCGTTCGCCGAGCTCTGCCACGCCGCGGAGGGCGCGATGCAGCCGCCCGGGCCGGGGGTGGAGCGCCTCCTGACGCGGGTCGTCGACCGGCTGTCGGCCATGATCGACGTGCTGGCGAGCGGCCAGGCGCCAACCCCCGACGAGCCGCTGCTGCACGCCCTGGCGGGCGAGGACGAGGGGGTCCCGCCGAGCCAGGCCGCGACCCTGCTCGCGACCCCGCCGGGGCCGCAGGTCCCGGCCGCCGGCTCGGCCACCAGCGACCTGCGCCTGGACAGCGCCAGCGTGGACGAGATGGCGGACCGCGCCACCCGCCTGCGCATCCTCACCCTCGGCACCGGCCACCAGGTGCGGGGGCTCCACGACCTGGCCCGCCTCGCCGAGCAGGGGATGCGGGAGCCCCAGCCCCGGCAGGTGCTGGCGGTGCTGGCCACGACGCTGCGCCGGCAGGCGATGGACCTGGAGCGCAGCCAGCAGCGCCTGCTGCGCAACGCCGAGAGCCAGCTCGAGTCGTTCCTGGCGCTGCAGGTCCAGCCGCTGCGGCCGGTCCTGCAGGCCCTCGCCCGCCACGCCAGGGAGCTGGCGGCATCGCTCGGCCGCGAGGTGGAGGTCACCCTCGCCGGAGAGGACACCCAGCTCGACCGGCGCATCACGCGGGAGCTGGAGGAGGCACTCGGGCACCTGGTGCGCAACGCCGTCGACCACGGCATCGAGACGCCCTCCGTGCGCGAGCGGGCCGGCAAGCCGCGGGCCGGGCACGTGCACATCCTGGCGCAGCCGGCCGGCCAGCGCGTGCGCCTGTCCATCTCGGACGACGGCGCCGGCATCGACCCGGCCAGGGTGGCGGAGGCAGCCGTGGAGGCGGGCCTGGTCGACAGCTCCCACGTCGCCGCCCTGAGCCGCGAGGAGGTGCTTCGCCTCCTCTTCTCGCCGGGGTTCTCGACCCGTGAGGAGGTGTCGGAGGTGTCCGGCCGTGGCATCGGCCTCGACGCGGTCGCAGCGATCGCCCACCGGGCGGGAGGCGGCGCCACCATCACGTCCCAACCCGGCGCCGGCACCACCTTCACCATCGAGGTCCCGATCACGCGGCGCGGCGCCGAGGTGCTGTTGGTGAAGGTGGGCAACCTGCGTCTTGCCCTTCCATCCGCCGCGGTGCAGCGGGTGGACCGCCTCGAGCCCGGCGTGGTGGTGGAGCGCGACGGCCAGAGCTTCGCGACAGTGCGCGGGCAGCTCCTGCCGTTCCTGCCCCTCGCCCGGGTGCTCGGCGAGACGTCCGCCGCGGCGCAGCTCCTGCTGCAGGGCGAGGTGTTCGGCCAACCGGTGCGGGTGGCCGTGGACGCGATCGAGGGCACCGAGGAGGTGCTCGTGCGGCAAGCCGCGCGGGCAGTCGGCGCCGGCCCCCTCCTGGAGGGCGTGGCGCTCCTCGCCTCCGGGCAGCCGGTCGGTGTGCTCTCCCCCAAGGCCATGGGGCAGCGCGACTGGCTCGCCCGCCCTGCCACCGCCGCGCCCCGCCCGGCGCCGCGGCGCCTGCGGGTGCTGCTGGTGGACGACTCGCTCGTGACGCGGGAGATGGAGCGCCGCCTGTTGGAGGACGCCGGGTTCGAGGTCGTACCTGCCGGGGACGCGGCCGAGGGGCTCACCCACCTCGGCGAGGGGGGATTCGACTGCCTGGTCACCGACATCGAGATGCCGGGCATGGACGGCTTCGAGCTCACCCGTCACATCCGCGCCATGCCGCACCTGGCGCAGCTCCCGGTGGTCGTGGTCTCGACCCGCGACCGCGCCGAGGACCGCCTCAGGGGGCTGGAGGCCGGCGCCGACGCTTACATCACCAAGCAGGGGCTGGACGCCACCGAGCTGGCCTCGACGGTGCGGCGACTGGCGGGGCGGCCGTGAGCTCGCGTCCCCCGCTGCGGGTGCTGGTGGTGGACGACTCCCAGACCGTCCGCGCCGTGCTGCGCCGCATCCTCGGCCACAGCGCGGACCTGGCCGTGGTCGCCGAGGCCGGCGATGGCGCCCAGGCCGTGGAGGCGGTGCTCCGGCACCAGCCGGACGTCGTGCTGATGGACGTGGAGATGCCGGTCCTCGACGGCTTCGCCGCCACCGAGCGCATCATGACGGTCCGCCCCACCCCGATCGTCATCGTCACCTCGCGCGCCAACCGGGACGAGGTGCGCACCGCCTTCGAGGCGGTGCGCCGCGGCGCCGTCGAGGTCCTGGCGAAGCCGGGCGACCCGGCGGGGTGGGAGCACCTCTCCCAGACCCTGCCGCACACCGTCCGCCTGGCGGCAGGGGCCCGCGCCCGCTCCGCCCCGGCCGGCCTGCCTGCCTCCGCGCAGCTCAGCCACCCCGGCCTGCGGCGCGGGGTGCGCTACGTGGCGGTGGGCGCCTCCACGGGCGGGCCCCAGGCGGTGCACGAGCTGCTCTCCGCGCTCCCGGCCGACCCTCCGGCCACGGTCCTGGTGGTACAGCACATCGCCTCCGGCTTCGAGGACGGCTTCGCCGACTGGCTCGCCAAGGACCTCGGCCGGGACGTCAAGCTGGCCGTCCACGGCGAGGTCGCCGCGAGGGCGACGGTGCGCATCTGCCCGAGCGGGGTGCACCTCCGCCTCGGCAGGGACGGGGCCCTCCAGCTCGATGCCGAGACCGCCCCCCGGGGCGGCCACCGCCCGTCTGCGGACGAGCTGTTCGAGTCGTGCGCCGCATCAAGCCCCCGGCAGGTGGCCGGGGTGCTGCTCTCCGGGATGGGGCGGGACGGCGCCGACGGGCTCGCGGCGCTGCGCCGGGCCGGCGGCTGGACCATGGTCCAGGACGAGTCCAGCTCGGTGGTCTTCGGCATGCCCAAGGTGGCCCTGGAGATTGGCGCCGCCACCATCGCGCTGTCACCCCGCGAGCTCGGACGGCTGCTCACCCGCTGCTGGCAGGGGGACTGCCCGTGAGCGCGCCCCGGGTGCTCGTGGTGGACGACAGCGACTTCACCCGCACGCTGCTCGTCCGCACCCTCGAGCGCGCCGGGTTCGAGGTGCTGACGGCCCGGGACGGCGCCGAGGGGGCGGTGCTGGCACTGCGGGAGCGCCCGGCCGTGGTCGTCACCGACCTCGAGATGCCGATCATGGACGGCTACCAGCTCCTGCGCCTGATCAAGAGCGACCCGGCCTCCCGTGGCCTGCCGGTGATCATCCTGACCAGCCACGGCGAGGCCCCGTCCCGTTTCTGGGGGCTCCACACCGGCGCCGACGCCTACCTGACCAAGGACTACGACGCCCAGGAGCTGGTGGCCACGGTGATGCGCCTGGCTGCCGGCCACCAGGCCGCGCCGCTGCCGGGCGGGGACACGCCGCAGGGACCCATGGAGGTCCTGGCCCGGGTCGCTCGCCAGCTCGACGCCAACCTGATGCAGGCGACGCTCGCCAACACCCTGCTCGAGCACGGCATGGGGATCAAGGAGCTGCACGAGGCCTGTCAGAGGTGCCTCACCACGATCGGCGAGGTGGCCGACGCCCCGCTCCTGGCCGTGGGCGTCTCCGAGCCAGAAACGGTCGTCATCCACCTGCTGGTCACCCAGTCGCTCCCGCTCAAGGTCGTGGAACGGTCGGCGGAGGCCGTGCTGGGCGCGATGCCGATCAACCCGGGCGCCAACATCGACGCCAGGATCACCGGCAACAGCGAGGAGATCGCCGGGGACCTCGAGCTCCCGGACCTCGTCTTCCTCCCCCTTCCCCTCACCACCACGCCCGGCATGCTGGCCGTGCTCCCCCGCAACCTCCAGCAGTTCGAGTCGGTGTCGCGCCACCTCGTCCAGGGGCTGCTGCCCCACCTCGCGGTGGTGCTGGACAACGCCCGCCTCACCCAGCGCCTGCAGGAGCTCTCGAGCCACGACAGCCTGACCCGGCTGCTCAACCACCGGGCCGTGCACGAGCGGTTGCGCGAGGAGCTGGCGCGCTCGATCCGGTTCGACCGCCCCCTGGCCGTGATCATCTGCGACCTCGACCTCTTCAAGCGCGTCAACGACACCCACGGCCACCTCGCCGGGGACGCGGTGCTGCGGGCAGCCGCCCTGGCGTTCCGCTCCACCCTGCGGGCCTCCGACATCATCGGACGGTACGGCGGCGAGGAGTTCCTGCTCGTGCTCACCGACACCGACCTCGAGGCGGGCCGGCAGGCTGCCGAGCGGCTGCGGTCGGCGCTCGCCCGACAGGCGATTCCCCTGCCGGCGGGCGGCACGGTCAGCATCTCGGCGTCCTTCGGCGTTGCCTCCCGCAGCGAGGTCCCGGCGCCG
>JALOLB010000433.1 GCA_025456225.1 Thermoanaerobaculaceae bacterium | reverse complement strand
AGGACGCCCTGCTCCCGGCGCAGACCGTAGGTGGCCGACAGTCCGGGCGTGAGGTCCTGTCCGGTGATGCCCAGCCAGCCGCGGCCGACGCGCCCCGTCGTCGTGATCTGGCGGACGATCCCCATCGCCAGCTCGACGGGCACGGCGAAGCCGATGCCGTGGGACCCGCCCGTCTCCGAGTAGATGGCCGTGTTGAGCCCCACCATCTCACCGGCCGCGTTGACGAGCGGCCCGCCCGAGTTGCCGGGGTTGATCGCTGCGTCGGTCTGGATGAAGTTCTCGAAGCGCGAGATGCCCAGGTGGTTGCGCCCCGTGGCGCTGACGATGCCGTGGGTCACGGTCTGGCCGACGCCGAACGGGTTGCCGATGGCGAGCACGACGTCACCCACGCGTAGGGTGCTCGCGCGGCCCACGGGGATCGGCGGCGGTGTCCAACCCTCGGATCGCAGCACCGCCAGGTCGGTCTCGGGGTCGCTGCCGATGACGGTCACGCGCACGCTCCGGCCGTCGGTCAGCAGGGCCTCGATGGTCTCCGCGCCGTCGATCACGTGGTGGCTGGTCAGGAGCAGGCCAGCCGCGTCCACGGCGACGGCCGCGGCGGTCGATCCCTCGCGCGGGCGGGGTGTCGTCGGGGCGGTTGTCGGCGGCGGCGACGCGTCCCGCCGCCGGGCGATGTAGAGATTCACCACCGAGGGTGCGGCGCGGGCGACCGCGTCGGCATAGCTACCCGGGGCCGGCGTGGCTGCGGGAGCTGGTCGGGCGGGGGCGCCGTTCTCGGCCGGGCGCTGGGCCCAGAGGGCGAGATAGGCCCCGGCGAAGGCGACGACGAAGGCGACGGCGGCGGTGAGGGCGGGGCGGAGAGGCGGCATCGCCGGTAACCTAGCACGCGGGCGGGTGCCGACAAACCCGCCGGGATTGGCGATCACCGGGAGTGTGCGATGGCGGTATTGCGGGAGATCGTGGCCTACTCCGACGACCGGCTGGCAGCGGCCGACGTCGAGGACTACTGTCCGAACGGCCTCCAGGTCGAGGCGGGGACCGAGGTGGCCCGGCTGGCGAGCGGCGTGACGGCGAGCCTCGCCCTGATCGAGGCAGCCGCCGCGTGGGGCGCCCAGGCGCTGCTGGTCCACCACGGCTACTTCTGGCGGGGCGAGCCTGCGCCCCTGGTCGGGATGAAGGGCCGCCGGGTCCGGCGCCTGTTCGAAGCGGGCATCAGCCTGATTGCCTATCACTTGCCGCTCGACGTGCACCCCGTGCTGGGCAACAACCGGCGCCTCGGTGACGTGCTGGGGGTCGTCGACGCCGCGCCGGTCGACGGCAGCCGCGGCCTGCTGTGGCGCGGCCGGCTCCCGAAGCCCGTCGTCGCCGAGGCCTGGTCGCAATGGGTTGCTGCCGCCCTCGGCCGTGCGCCGCTGCACTTGGCCGGCGGGCCTGCGGAGATCCGTGACCTGTGTTGGTGCACGGGTGCGGCGCAGGGGCAGATCGAGCGCGCCGCCGACCTCGGCTGCGACGCCTTCCTGAGCGGCGAGGTCTCCGAACAGACCACGCACGTGGCCCGGGAGCGGGGCCTGCACTACTACGCCGCGGGGCACCACGCGACCGAGCGGTTCGGGGTCGAGGCGCTGGGCGAGGAGCTCGCCGGGGCGTTCGGGATCGCCCACCGCTTCATCGATATCCCCAACCCGGTCTGAGGGTTACGTTGACGGGACGCAACTGCCCCGCGCCTTTACCTTGACCGTTGTGGAGGCTTTGCAGACAATTGCCCGCCACCCGCGCGGCGCCCACTATCAGCGTTCGCTAATATTTCTAGGGCCCGCTTCCCGAAGTTTCCAGACCTGATCCAATCGTTCGGGGGATCGCACCAAAATGAGCGCAGAAGGCACTGACCTCAAGAAGCGCCGCTTTCTCACTGCCGCAACGTCGGTGGTGGGCGCGGTGGGCGTCGGCTTCGCCCTGGTACCTTTCATCGCCTCGATGCAGCCGTCCGCCAAGGCCAAGGCCCTGGGTGCGCCTGCGGAGGCCGACATCAGCAAGCTCGAGCCCGGGCAGATCCTGCGCGTGAAGTGGCGAGGCCAGCCCGTCTGGGTGGTGCACCGCACCGAGCAGAACCTCAAGGACTTGGAGACGCTGACCAGCGAGCTGCTGGACCCGAGCTCGGAGGCGCCGCAGCAGCCGCCGTACGCCAAGAACCCGCACCGCTCGCGCAAGCCGCAGTTCTTCGTCGCGGTCGGTATCTGTACCCACCTGGGCTGCTCGCCAACCTATCGCCCGGAGGTGGCTCCGGCCGATCTGGGCCCAGCCTGGAAGGGCGGCTTCTTCTGCCCGTGCCACGGCTCGCGGTTCGACCTCGCCGGCCGGGTCTCGAAGGGGGTCCCGGCGCCGAGCAACCTCGTGGTCCCGCCGTACCGCTTCCTGTCCGATACCCTGATCCTGATTGGTGACGATGGAGGAGCCGCCTGATGGCCACCGAAGAGACCAACACCACCGGCCTGCTCGGCTGGATAGACCAGCGGTTCCCGCTCACCAAGGTCTGGAACGAGCACCT
>JALOLB010000024.1 GCA_025456225.1 Thermoanaerobaculaceae bacterium | reverse complement strand
ACGAGATCGGCGGAGGGCAGCGCCAGTGCGGCATCGTCCGCCTTGCCTCCCGCGGCCAGGTAAAGCGGGACGCCGTTGACCGTCTCGGTGCGTCCGCCGCGTGCCACGACTGCAGCTCCCAGACTCGCCGGGTCGTAGCGGCCCGCGAACAGCGCCAGGGCATGGTCATCGCCCGCCGTGGTGGTCGCTGTCACCACCATCAGGTCGACGTCGTGCAGCGGGTCGAGGCCGGCATCGCTCAGAAAGCGCTGCAGGTCGCTGTCGACTCCGGTCCAGCCGGCCTGGTGGTCGAGGATCCACGCCTGGATCAGGGGATGCGCGCGCAGCGCCGCGGCGTCCACGGCCATGACCACCTGGGCGTCGGCCGGGACGTAGCGCAGCAGGTCATTGACGGTCGGGGGCGCCGCGAGCAGCGGCGCGGCCACCAGGGTGAGGACGATTGCAGTACGCAGCAGCGCTTTCACGGAGAACCTCCTAGTAGCTCTTGCGTTGGAAGATGGCCACGGCCGCCCCGAGGCACACGGCCCCGAAGGCCAGGGTCGTGCCCATGGCGACCCAGGACGGGTCGCCCTTGCCCATGACGAGCTGGACGACGTCCCGCCCGTGCTCGGCGCTCTTGGGCAGCACCCAGTACAGGCCGTGCACGACCGTCGCCGCCAGGCGGGAATCCATTGCTGCGGCGATGTGCTGGTGGGCCATCAGCGGCATGGCGATGATGTAGATGGCGTACGGCAGCATGATCGACAGGGGGGTCGAGCCCGAGAGCACGCCGACCAGGTACATGAAGGAGAGGTACGACAGGAACACGAGGGCGATCAAGCCGCCCGCCAGCAGGAAGCGGGCGTTCCAGACCCCCGTCTTGAGGGAGATGATGACGAAGACCCCGCCGCACAGGAACGCGAGGTTGGCCAGCACGAGGGTGACCGCGCCGACGAAGCGGCCCAGCAGGAGGGTGGTGCGGCCCACCGGCCGGGACAGGTAGAGGTCCACCGTGCCGCGGTGCACGAGGTTGGGCACCTGGGAGCCGGTGGCGAAGATCGCCAGGAAGATCCCGAGGCCGTACAGCATGGCCGCGAACGCCGACTCGCCGGTGGTGACGACCGTCTCGATCGGCGTGTCGCCGTGGAGGTCGAACGCCTTGCCGAAGAGGGAGCCGGCCGCCAGCGACCCGTCCACGATGTCGAGGTTGAGCGCGAAGGTCAGGACGAGCAGAAAGAGGCTCGAGACGATGAGGAACCCGAGCAGGGTGTAGCGCGCCAGCGCCTCCCGCCAGGTGTCGACGACGAGGGCCCAGACCTTCATGACGCACTCTCCTCGCGCACCATCTCGATGAAGACGTCCTCAAGCGCCGCGCGCTGGGCGCTCACCTCGGCGATCAGCAGGCGCTCCCCACGCAGCCCGTCCAGGAGCTGGTTGAGGGTACCCAGGTCGGGCACCTCCACGTCGATGTGGCCGTTGGTCGCGGCGGCGCGGTAGCGGTCGAGGCACGCGGGCGGCGCGTGCTGGCCCTCGGCCAGGCGGATGCGGAAGCGCCGGGTGGGGCGCGTGAGATCGTCCACCGATGCCTCGCGCAGGAGGCGACCCTGGTGCAGGATGCCGACGCGGTCGCAGGTGCGCTCCACCTCGGAGAGCAGGTGGGAGTTGATGAAAATGGTGGTGCCGCGCTCCCGGGCCGCGAGCAGCACGTCGCGGATGTGACGGCGGCCCACCGGGTCCACCCCGTCTGTGGGCTCGTCCAGGAACAGCACCTCCGGGTCGTCCAACAGCGCGCTCGCGAGCCCCAGACGCTGGGTCATCCCCTTGGAGTAGCGGCTGATGCGGTCGCTCCCGCGCTCTCCGAGGCCCACCAGGTCCAGCAGCTCGGAGGTTCGGGCGGTGATCCGCGCCTCGTCCATGCCGGCCAGACGCCCGAACAGCCGCATCGCCGCCTCGCCCGAGAGATACCCCGGGAAGCGATGCCCTTCGGGCAGGTAGCCGACGCGGCGGCGGGCGCGGGTGCGGCGCGGGTCGACGCCGCGCACCTCGACCCGTCCGGCCGTGGGCCGCCCGAGCCCGAGGAGGATCTTGACGAGGGTGGTCTTGCCGGCCCCGTTGCCGCCGAGCAGCCCGAACACCTCGCCCTGGCGGACCGAGAAGCTCACCCCGTCCAGGGCCTGGACCCGCCGCCGCCACGAGCGGAACTCCTTGCTCACCCCATCGACGCGTATCGCAGTGGTCGCTTCGCTCACACCTGCTACTACGAAAGCCGCGAGGGGATTGTTCCCCCAGGGGTGTGGGCGCCGACGTGGACGTGGAGGTGAACGTGGACGTGGACGTGGACGTGGTCGTGGACGTGGACCTGCCTCATGCCCTTGTTGCGCGTCGAGGGCAAGAGTCATCGCTCAAGGCAGCTCCAGGGCAATTCGGGCTGCAGGTGATGTGGGCCGGGATCTCGGTTTGCGTCCACGACCACGTCCAGGACCACGTCCACGACCACGTCCAGGACCACGTCCACGACCACGTCCACGGCCACGTCCACGACCACGTCCACGACCACGTCCACGGCCACGTTCCAATCTGGAGCGGTGGCCGGTGAGTCGGGCACGGTCGGTGTGGGACCCGTGGGCGTCGCGGGGCTTGGGGCCGTCCGGCGGATGGCGCAGCGCCGCCGGCCGGTGTAGGATGCACAGCTCATGAGGGGAGTCATCATGAGCCTTCCACCCGCAGACGTCCTGAACCTGGAGCTGGCCGAGGCCGGTGCGCGCCGCATCGCCTGGGCCGATCGGAACATGCCGGTGCTGGCCTCGATCCGCGAGCGCTTTGCGCGGGAGAAGCCGCTGGCCGGCCAGCGCCTGGCGGCCTGCCTGCACGTCACGAGCGAGACCGCCAACCTCATGCGCACCCTGGTGGCGGGCGGCGCCGAGGTGCGCCTGTGCGCCTCCAACCCGCTGTCCACCCAGGACGACGTGGCGGCGGCGCTCGTGACCGTCCACGGCATCCCGACCTTCGCCATCAAGGGCGAGGACAACGCGAGCTACTACCGTCACATCCGGGCCTGCCTGGAGCTGGGGCCGACGATCACCATGGACGACGGCGCCGACCTCGTGTCGTCGATGCTGTTCGTGTCGCGCGGCGAGCTCGACGGCGTGCACCCGGAGGTGCGGGCGTTCGCCGCGAGCATCGGCGACGAGGGGTGCCGCCGGCTCCTGTCCGGTGTGCTCGGCTCCACCGAGGAGACGACCACTGGCGTCATCCGCCTGCGGGCCATGGAGCGGGACGGTGTCCTGCGCTTTCCGGTCATCGCCGTCAACGACTCCGACACCAAGCACCTCTTCGACAACCGCTACGGCACCGGCCAGTCGACCATGGACGGCATCCTGCGCGCCACCAACCTGCTGATCTCCGGCCTGACAGTTGTCGTGGCCGGCTACGGCTGGTGCGGGCGCGGCGTGGCGATGCGCGCCCACGGCCTGGGTGCCCGGGTGGTGGTGACCGAGATCGACCCGGTCAAGGCGCTCGAGGCCGCGATGGACGGCTGGATGGTCATGCCGATGCGCGAGGCCGCGAGGATCGGCGACATCTTCGTCACCGTCACCGGCAACACCCGCGTCATCGGCGCCGAGCACGCGCCACTCTTCAAGGACGGCGCCGTGCTCGCCAACTCCGGGCACTTCGACGTCGAGCTCGACGTCCCGGCGCTGCGCGCCCTCGCCGTGGAGCGGTGGGAGGCGCGCCCGTTCGTCGAGGCGCTCCGGCTCGCCGACGGTCGGGTGATTCACGTCCTGGCCGAAGGCCGTCTGGTCAACCTGTCGGCGGCCGAGGGGCACCCGGCGGTGGTCATGGACATGTCCTTCGCCAACCAGGCCATGGCAGCCGAGTACCTGGTGCAGCACGCCCACGAGCTGGAGCCCAGGGTCTACCGGCTGCCCGAAGCCCTGGACAAGGGGATCGCCCGGCTCAAGCTCGCCACCATGGGCCTCCAGACGGACGTCCTGACCCCCGAGCAGGAGGCCTACCTCCAGAGCTGGCGCGAAGGCACGTGATACCACCACCCACCCGGTGGATGGCGATCGGTGAACGGAGGGGCTGCGGTCCTGTGACCTCCTCTGATCACTGACCACCAATCACCGATCACGGATGGGAGGTCGGAAGAAAGGGAGGAACCATGAAGAAGGCAGTTGCAGCGGCAATCATCGTGGCTGGAATCGGGATGTTGGGGGTGGCGGCGGCGCAGCCGACCCCGGGCAAGCAGACGCCGGTGCCGGTGGGCACCGCGACCGAGAGCCAGAAGGGTGGCCCCAAGGTGATCACGACCGACAGCGGCCTGCAGTACGAGGACCTCAAGGTGGGAGCCGGAATCGAGGCCGTGCGCGGCAAGAAGGCCATCGTGCACTACACCGGCTGGCTCACCGACGGCACCAAGTTCGACTCCTCGGTCGGCAAGCAGCCGTTTCCGTTCGTCATCGGCGCCGGCCAGGTCATCAAGGGCTGGGACGAGGGCGTCGCCGGCATGAAGGTGGGCGGCAAGCGCAAGCTCACCATCCCCGGCAAGCTGGCCTATGGCGAGCGCGGCTATCCCGGGATCATCCCCCCGAATGCCACCCTGGTCTTCGAGGTCGAGCTCCTCGACGTGAAGTAGCGGCAGGAACGACAGGCCTCAGGCCTCAGACCTCAGGCCTCAGGAAAGACAGACCTCAGACCTTGGCTCCCCCGCCCATTTGCTTGGGCGGGGGACTTGTTGTCTTGGCCTCTTCAAGCCACATTCCAGGCCACCCCGCTACAGGAGAACGTGGAGGGGAAGTTGAATTGGTGCGTGCCTTTCCTGAGGTCTGAGGCCGGGCGCTCGGATGGGTGGAGAACCTGAGGTCGGGCGGAGGGGTGGGGGAGTTGAGTCCTGCCCTTCCTGAGGTCTGAGGCCTGAGGTCTGAGGCCTGGCAGGGTGGGTGGGCAAGAAAAAGCCCCGGTCCGAAGACCGGGGCGTTGGTGCTGCGGGAGTGAAGCGACTAGAAGCGGACGCCGAACGACACCGTGTAGGTGCGCGGGGTCTGGTAGCTGGTGGTCCCGGTCGGCTTGCCGAAGTCGGGGCCCTTCTGCCAGTTGAACCCACCGGCCTTGCACTCGGCGGAGGTGTAGGACTGCGGGCACTCCTTGGGAGCGGTGGTGAAGGGGTTGAAGAGCAGCCAGGACGAGCCGTTGTAGCGGGTCTTGACCGTGGTGTTGACGGCGACCACGCCCTGCTCGTTGAAGAGGTTGGTGACCTCGGGCTGGATGAAGAACTCGATCTCGCGGCCGAACGCCGGGAGACGGAAGGCGTAGTTGATGCCGAGGTCGGTGCGGGTGATGTCCTCGGTGCGGTAGGCCGCCCTCTTGGTGAAGAAGTAGTTCACCGTGACGGGGCGCTGGGCGTAGCCCGGGTTGGTGACGTACGGGTAGGAGTAGATCGAGCCCTGCGCGTCGTACGGCGTGCCGGAGAAGTAGCTCTCCATGAGCGACACGGACAGCTTGTTGTGCTTGGTGGAAATGGCATCCCACACCAGGTACAGGCGACCGCGGTGGCGCTGGTCGATGGAGAGGTCACCCTTGGGGTTGGTCCACTCCTGCCGGGTGTACTCGGGGTAGTAGTCGGGGTTCGAGGTGTTGGAGAACGGCCCCGAGCCAGAGGACTCACCCTCGTAGTTGCCGTAGGCGTGCGACCAGGTGTAGTTGCCGCCGAGGCTGATGCGGTCGCTGATCCGGTAGCTGGCCTGCAGGTTGAAGCCCTCGTAGAACCGCTCGAGGAAGTCGGAGGTGCCGACGATCTTGAGGTCGGAGACGTTGCCGAGCTCGTCCTCGACCTGGCCGGTCGTCATGTCGACGCGGGTCGCGTAGAGATCATTGGCCTCGCGGTGGATGTAGTCGAAGCGCACCAGGCCGTTGGAGCCCAGGCGCTTGGTGACGCCGATCGTCATCTCCTCGGTCATGGGGGACTTGAGGTTGTCGCCGATGATCTGGGACAGGCCGGCGATCGAGCCGTAGACGACGTCGCGGCCCAGCGGGCGGCCGTAGGCGTCCGTGCCGTTGGCGAACAGCCACGCGAAGACCTGGTCCAGCACCTGGTGGGCGTTGAGGCAGGAGCCGATGGTGTTGGGCGTGCAGTCGGCGTTGATGTCCGGTCCCTCGTACAGGTAGCCGAACGACGACGGGTTGCCGCCGCCCTCGTCGGCGACGTTGCTGGCGATCGCCATCACGTACTGGGCGTAGCCAGCGTTGACGACCCAGTCACCGTCGCCCTTGATGTCCCAGGACACGCCCAGGCGCGGGCTGAAGCGGCTGTCGTCGGTGACCTTGTTGCCAGAGGCGTCCTCGCCGTCGTTCTGGTCGTAGCGGACGCCGATGTTGAAGCTCAGGTTGTTGGTCAGGCGCCAGCGGTCGTTGATGAACAGCGAGTTGGTCACGAAGTTGGTGCCCTGCGACTCGTCGAGCATCGCCCAGAAGGTGAAGTCGGAGGAGCCGTCGCCGTAGACGATCGGCACGGGCTGGTGGAGGACCGGGTCGAGGAGGATCTGCTCGGCGCCGCCGGTGATCTGGGAGAGATACTGGGTCGGCCAGTAGATCCAGTTGGAGCCGGACTGGTAGTTGTTCTCCCTCGACTTGTCCTTGAACTGGTCGAAGCCGAACACCACGTCATGGGTGCCCATGTTCTGGGTGCTCATGAACCAGGAGCCCTTGACCAGGATGTCCTCGTTGTCGCGCGTCTTGTCGTCGCAGGCGCCGCAGAAGTACGCCGAGTTGGAGTTCCAGTAGTGGACGTTGTCACGGATGACGGTGCCCTTGATGATGTCGGTGTAGGGGCTGCCCGAGTCGATGAAGGTGAAGTGCCGGGACGAGTACTGACCCTCGACGAAGAAGTTGTCGGACAGCACGCCGTTGTAGTTGACGGCCAGCAGGTCCTGAGGGGTCTCGCGGTAGGGGTCGACGGAGGCCATGTCGAGGACGGTCCCGAACACGTAGTTGGTCTGCGAGTCCTCGACGTTCATGTAGGAGCCGATGAAGCGGTGGTTCGGGGTCACGGCGAAGGTCAGCTTGGCCTCGTAGCGCTCCTGGTCGCGCACCGAGTTGAAGACCAGGCCGGTGTTGTAGGTCTGGCTCGAGGTCTCGGTCTCGCGGGAGCGGTAGGCGCCGAAAAACCAGATGCGGTCCTTGAGGATGAAGCCGCCGAGGGTGGCCTCCCAGGTCTGGTTGATCTTGTCGACCTGCGAGCCGTAGACGGTCTTGGGGGTCTTTTCCTGCCACTTGTCGTTGTCGAGCGACAGGCGGAGGGAGCCCGAGAAGTCGTTGCCGCCCGACTTGGTCAGGGTGTTGACGACGCCACCGGCGAACCGGCCGTACTCGGCCGAGACGTTGGCGGTGGAGGTCGTGGTCTCCTGGATGGCGTCCTCGATCCACAGGGTGTTCGGGGTGTTGCGGACGTTGTCCTGGACCGACACGCCGTTGACCAGGTAGAGGTTCTCGTAGGACATGGCGCCGGAGATCGTCAGGTAGTTCGAGGGGCCGGTCGCCGAGACGCCCGGGGTCATGGCCGCAGCCGCGGTCATGGTGCGGGCCATCGGGAGGGCCTCGATGAGGGACTGCTCATAGGTGGTCGCCACCTGGGCCGAGGTCGAGATGGTCTCGTACGACCCTGTGACCGTCACCTCCTCGGTGACCTGGGACATCGGCATCTCGGCGTTCACGGCCGAGGTCTGCGCGGCCGAGATCTTCACCGAGGTGTCCAGGGTCGAGAACCCCTGGAGCTCGAACTTCACGGTGTACTCGCCCGGCGGCAGGAACCGGAAGATGTAGTCGCCGTTGATGGACGTGACGGCGGTGCGGGTGCCCTGCAGGTTCGGTGACGACACAGTCACCGTGACGCCAGGGAGCGCCTCACCCTTGTCGTCCGCGGCACGCCCCGTGAGGGTGCCGGTGGGGTTCTGCGCCAGGGCCGGGATCGCAATCGCCAGGGCGCACAGCACGATCAGAAACCTCTTTAACATCGTTTTCTCCTCCTCCTTCCTCGAATGGAACAGGCAGTTTGATTGTTCTTGGTCGACGGCCACCTTCCAGCTTCGTGCCGGCCCCGATCGCCTGCCCTTTCGCGATCGGCGCGGGCGCCAGATAACTACACTTCTAGCCAAAATGCAAGCGGTCTGCCAACCCGCGACGAGGCCCACCGGACCAGAAGTGCATGGTTTGTTCGAGATGCCGAACAGCCCGTGCAGGAAGCCGGATGGCGCTGCGCCGCGGGCCGCGTCCTGCATGATGAACTGGACGTGGACGTGGACCCGGTGCGGGATGGACATGTGCGGGAAGCCCGCTGCTCCCGGTCGCACGCTGCTGCCTTTCGTCGATGCGTCTGACCTCTCGGTCGAGGTCCGCGTCCACGTCCACGTCCACGACCACGTCCACGACCACGTCCACGTCCACGACCACGTCCAGGTTCACCTGATCCCCTGAGCCGCTGGTTGGCTGATCCCCTGAGCCGCTGCCCCCCTGGTTCGCTGGTCAGTCCACGAACTCGAGCTTGCCGAGGATGCGACCCTTGACGCCCACCAGCTCGATGGCGAGCGAGTGCTCGCCGTGCTCGCGGCCCGGGCAGGCGAAGACCAGCACGTAGTGGCCGGCGATGGCGCCCTCGATCCGCGTCACGGCCTGGTCGGGGAAGGTGTTGGTCTTGACGTAGAAGCCGCCGGTGTCCTCGGCCACCCGCTCGAGCCCCACCTCGAGGTCGTGGAAGTCGGCGTCGGTGACGTCGATGGCGTACACCGAGACGCGTCCGTCCATCAGGATGTAGCGCGCCCGGGCGTAGTCGGCGCCCATCCACACCCGGCGCCCGAAGAGGTGGCCCAGGCCCCAGCCGAAGTACATCAACGACTTGTTGCCTGGTAGCTCCCTGAGCGCCCTGGCGAGGACGAGCAGGCCCTTCTCCGGGGTGCCTGCCGCCTTGGCGTCGTCGTAGTCGAGTTGGGCGGCCAGGGACGGGAACGGTTGAGGCGGCAGCGGCGCGACCTTGCCCGACAGGATGGCGTCGTGGATGGCCCGCTTGACTTGCTCGCGGTCGGTCGTGAAGTCGACCCGCAGCTTGAGGTGCGAGTCGAAGGACACGACGGCGACACGGTCCTCGGGCTGGAGGCCGTCCAGGACCTTCGTGGCACGGCCCTTCATGCGCATGTGCCCGGTCAGCCGGACGCTCTCGAAGCCGGCCTGGAAGAAGAACACCAGCAGGCGCCCACGCGGGGCGGGCTCGACGCCGGCGACCGCCGCCTGCTCCGGCGTGAGGCCCTCGGCGTATGGCTCGGCCCCCTCCACCCACTCGACGGTGTCGATGGCCGCCGGGGCGCCATCCACGAGGACGCGGAAGCTCTCTCGCCCGAGGCCGCGGATGGGCTGCCCCTTGCTGTCGACGACGCGGGCATCCACCACCACCCGCCGCACCTCCACCTCCGCCGAGTAGGTCGGCAGCGGCGTCGGCGTCTGTCCCCCCACGGTCCCCGCAGTGGCGAAACCCACCATCGCAACGATGAAGCCCGCCATCCGGACCCCGGACCCCGCACCCCGGACCCCAGCCTGCAGTCGCGCCGGGGCACCTATCTGGTCTGCACGGCCCACGGCAGCTCCCCCAGGTCCACGTTGCCCCCGGACAGGATGATGCCCACGCGCTGGCCGCCCAGGTCCAGCTTCCCCTCGAGCAGCGCCGCCAGGGGCACGGCCGAGGACGGCTCGACGACGAGCTTGGTGCGCTCCCAGATCAGGCGCATCGCCGCCACGATCGCGTCCTCGCTCACGGTGACGATGCCCCGCACGTGCTCCCGGATGATCGCGAAGGTCAGCTCGCCGAGGGAGGTGAGGAGGCCGTCGGCCACGGTGCGGGGGTCGACGCTCGGCACGATGCGGCCCTGGGCGAGAGACCGGAACGCGTCGTCCGCCCCGGCCGGCTCCGTCCCCCACACGGCGGCGGCGGGCGAGGCTCCGGCAGCGGCCAGGCAGGTGCCGGACAGCAGTCCGCCGCCGCCGACAGGGGTGAGGAGCGCGTCCAGGGGACCGGCGTCGGCGAGGAGCTCGAGCGCGGCGGTGCCCTGCCCGGCGATGACGCGCGGGTCGTTGTAGGGGTGGATGAACGTCGCGCCGGTCGACCTGACCACCTCGGCCAGGGTGGCCTCGCGGGCGGCCTGGGTGGGCTCGCACTCGACGATGCGGGCGCCGTAGCCGGCCACCGCGGCCTTCTTGACGGCGCGCGAGGTGCGCGGCATGACGACGTGGACGGGGATGCCGCGCAGGCCGGCGGCGTAGGCGAGGGCGGCGGCGTGGTTGCCGGAGGAGTGGGTGGCCACGCCGCGACGGGCCTGCTCGTCGGAGAGCGAGAGCACCGCGTTGCAGGCGCCGCGCGCCTTGAAGGCGCCCACCTTCTGGAGGTTCTCGCACTTGAGGTGGAGCCGTGCCCCGGTGAGGGCATCCAGGGCCCGGCAGGTGATCACCGGGGTCCGGTGTACCGCCGCCGTGATCCGCCCGGCCGCGGCCAGGACGTCTGCGTGGGTGGGCAGGTCAGGCACCTCGTGTCTCCCGGGTGCAGTGTATCCCCTGAGCCCTGACGGAATCGGGGTGGCGCGCGAGGACGGCGGTCACGGGGGTGACGTCATCCGGGCGCGCAGAGCGTCCTGATACGCGGTGTTGTCCGGATCCAGGGATGCCGCGCTGCGGAGGTGGGCCATCGCCTCGTCCCGTCGCCCGAGGCGGGCGAGCAGGAGGCCGAGCCGGAAGTGCGCCTCGGGGTCGGCAGGCGATCCGGCCAGGCCGGCCTGCCAGTGCTGGAGGGCCTCATCCCAGCGGTCGGTGGCTTCCTCCAGAGAGGCAAGCGCGAAGTGGCTGATTGGCCATCCAGGATTGATGGCGAGGGCGTCCCGCAGATGCCGCTCGGCCTCGGCGGTATCGCCACGCTCGGCCAGCGCCAGAGCCAGGTTGTGATGGGCCATGGCGTTGTCGGTCGTGACTGCCAGTGCCTGGCGCCAGAGCGAGATGCTGCTGGCAAACACCCGCGTCTGCTGCCACCCGAGGACGCCGATGGCCGTCGCCGCCATCCCCACCGCGATGCCTACCCCGACCCGAATCCTCCGGGAAGCCCCGACGAGCCACTGGCTCGCCTGCCAGCCCAGGGCGACCAACAGCCCGACGTGGGACAGGTAGGTGTATCGGTCGGCGTAGCGCTGGTCTCCCGCCTGGAGGAGGCCGCTGACCGGAAGTAGCATGACGAGGAACCACAGCCACCCGACGGCCAGCCAGGGTCGCCGCCGCCAGCCAGCAAGCGCCATGCCCGTGATGCCGGCCAGGGCGAGGAAGCCGGCGACGACCTGAGTCCCGGACGGTGTGTGGTCGTAGGGGTAGTAGACGGCCAGACCAGTCGGCCAGACCAGGGTCCGGAGGTACCAGAGCAGCGCGCTCAGAGCGGTCGCCAGACGCTCGGCGAGGGGGTAGAGCAGGGAGGACTTGACGGCTCGGGACATCAGGAGCGTGCCCACGCCCGAGGCTGCGGCGAGAGCCAGCAGCGGCAGCTTCTCGGCGAGCAGGCGTCCCCAGGAGCGAGGGGGCGTCTCGATCGGGGTGTCGGCGGGGCGCCACGGTGCCCGACCCAGGGGCCACACGTCCAGCAGCAGCAGGATCGCCGGCAGGGTGACGAGCATCGGCTTGGCCAGCAGGCCGAGGGCCAGCAGGAGGACCACCGGCAGGTAGCGGCGCCGGCACGGCTGCTGCGCGTAGCGGAGGTACGCACCCAGGCAGGCGAGCCCCAGGCAGGCCGAGAGGACGTCCTTGCGCTCGGCGATCCAGGCCACCGACTCGGCGCGCAGGGGGTGCACCGCGAACACCAGCGCCAGGCTCCCTGCCAGGAGGGTGCCGGCCCCGAACCGCCGAAGGAGGCCGAACAGCAGCAGCGTGCTGGCGAGGTGGAGGCCCGTGTTGACGGCGTGGAACCCCCAGGGATGGCCCCCGAAGAGCTGCCAGTCCAGCATGTAGGAGAGCCACGTGAGCGGGTGGTACTGGGAGAGGCCGTTGTCCGAGAACGCCCAGCGTACCCCCTCCCAGGTCAGGCCGGCGCGAACCTGGGGATTCGCCGAGACGAAGAGCGGGTCGTCGAAGTTGACGAAGGGGAACGTCAGCGTCTGGCTGAAGACGGCCAGCACGGCCCCGGTGAGCAGCAGCCGCGCCAGCCGGTCGGCGACCCGGGGATCGGCTGGCCAGGACAGTCGGAAAGTCGACGGTGACGCCCAACGCTCCACGGTCCTGGAGGATAGGGACGCGGGGGCAGGTGTCAAGCGGGCGTGTCGGCGGGTGTGTCGCGGCCGACGACGAGCAGCGACAGGTCGTCGCGCAGCGGCTCGCCGGCGGCGTGCGCGTCGAGGCCGCCGAGCAGCCGTGCCACGATGCCGGCGGGCGCCCCGCCCTGGGCGACCCAGAGCTGGACCTTCTCGAACCCCAGCGGCTCGCCCCGGCGGTTGGCCGCCTCGGGGAGGCCGTCGCTGTAGAGCACCAGCAGGTCTCCCGGGCTCAGGACCGTGGTCGCCGGCACCACGGCCAGCGACGGCCGCAGGCCGAGGGGCAGGCCGCCGCGGCCGAGCTCCTCGATCCGCCCGTCCGGCCGGCGCAGCAGCGGGAAGGGGTGGCCGGCGCAGGCGTAGTCCAGCCGGCCTGTTCCCGGGTCCAGGAGCCCCACGAACAGGCTCATGAAGGAGCGCCGGTCGCCGGTGCGGCAGAGCACGCGGTTGACGATCGCGAACACCCGGTCGAGGGTCGGGTCCAGCTCGAGGGCGAGCTGGAGGACCGCCGAGGCGATGGCCATCAGGAGGCCGGCCGCCATGCCGTGCCCGGAGGCGTCGCCGATCACCAGGGCCAGCCGGCCGTCGGGGAGCGGGATGTAGTCGTGGTAGTCGCCCCCCACCTCGTTGGCGGTGCGGGAGGCCTGGGCGAAGCGGTACCCGGGCAGCTCGGGCACCTGAGCCGGAAGCAGCTCCCGCTGGAGCTGTCGTGCCACCTCCAGCTCGTCCCGCACCAGCAGGCGGTCGGCCAGCTCGAGGGCGAGCAGGAAGACCAGGAGCCCCACGGCCACGAACCAGTAGAACGACGGCAGGGTGACGGTCACGTCGCCGGCGGACAGTTGGAGGCGCCCCTGCACGAGGCCGATCACGGCCGTGACCAGGGCGAGGCCGAACAGCAGCCGCCGGGGCGGGGAGAGCTTCGAGGAGAGGCCGAACAGCAGGAGCTTGAGCCGGAACCACCACCGTCCCACCTGGCCCTTCGGCTCGGGCCCCGTGGCCTCGCCCCGGGTGAGGACCTGCCACACCCGCGCTGCGTCGCGGTCGAAGAGCCGCTGCATGTCGCCCGGCGAGACGTCGGCGGTGAAGAGCCGCCAGACGCGGCCGAGGCTCGAACGGGGGCGGTGGACCGGTTCCATCGTTCCTGGGTCGGGGGCGACCCCCCGCCATCATACGTGTCGCGTGCGGCCGTGTTGCAAACGAAAGGCCCCGGTCCGAAGACCGGGGCCCGAACGGACAGCGAGGGAGCGAGCTAGAAGCGCACGCCCATGGAGAACGAGTAGGTGCGCGGGGTCTGGAAGTCGGCGACCGCCGTCGACTTGCCGAAGTTTGGCCCCTTCATCCAGTTGCCGGTGCCCTGGCAGACCCAGGTGCCGGCGGGGTTGTAGCCGCCCTGGCACTCGACCGGTGTGTCGGTGAACGGGTTGAAACGAGCGAGGCCGCGGTTGGCGTCGTTGCCGGTGTACACGGTCTGGTCGACGACCACGTCGCTATCTCCATTCAGGACGTTCTGCACGCCGGGCTGCACGAAGAAGCGGATGTCGGTGCCGAGCGCGGGGATCTTGAACTCGTAGTTGAGCGCGATGTCCGTGGACGAGACGCTCGGCGAGAGGTACTTGTCCCGGCTGGTGAACCAGTAGGCCTGGGTCGTGGGCGGCGTCACATAGCCGGGGTTGGTCACGTACGGCACCTTGGCGGCGTTGCTCATGGCGATGGTGCCGTTGGCCCCGTATGGCGTGCCCGAGTAGTAGCTCTGCATCAGCGACGCGGACAACGTGTTGTGCTTGGAGCTGATCACGTCCCACACCACCCACAGGCGGGCCTTGTGGCGCTGGTCTTGGGCGAGGTCGCCCTTGGGAGCGAACCAGCTCAGCTCCCGGTACTCGGGGTACTCACGGATGGCGGAGCTCAGCGGGCCGGAGGCCACGTTCTCGCCCACGAAGTTGCCGTACAGTCGCGACAGGGTGTAGTTACCCCCCAGGGAGATGCTCGGGGTCACGCGGTAAGAGAACGACGTCTGCAGCGCGTCGTAGGTGCGTTCGAGCAGATCGTTCTCGTTCTCGTAGAGGCGCAGGTTGAAGGTGCCGTTGGGGGTCGTCACAGTGCCCGTGGTGAGGTCGAGGCGCGACGCGTAGAAGTCCGCGAAGTCGCGATGGATGAGATCGATCCTGAGCACGCCACTCGAGCCGAGGCGCTTCGACAGACCCACCGTGAACTCGTCGGCGGACGGGGACTTGAGGGTGTCGGCGATCTTCGAGTTGCCGCCCGGGATGTCGGGCGAGAATCGCCACTGGCTCGTGTTGCTGGTGCCGCCGATGGAGTCGAACCACGCCCAGAACTGGTTCAGGGCCGCGACCGTGTTGATGCAGTTGGTGCCGGAGGTCTGGCAGGTCTCGTTGATGCCGGGGCCGCTGTAGTTCCAGGCCCAGGTCGCCGAGTTCCCGGCGGCCGAGGTGGAGTCGCCCACCGAGTTCGCAACCGAGGTGGCATACTTGCCGTAGCCGAAGTTGACCAGCCAGTTGCCGTCGCCCTTGATGTCCCAGGAGACCCCCAGGCGCGGCGAGATCTTCGAGTCGTCGGCGACGGTCTTGCCCTCGCCGTCCTTGCCGTCGTTCTGATCGTAGCGGACGCCGATGTTGAAGCTGAGGTTGTTCGAGAGCCGCCACTTGTCGTTGACGAAGATGGACTTGGTCTTGAAGGTGTTACCCTCGTTGGCCTTGAGAATGGGCTGGTAGTAGAAGTAGGTGCTGGTGCCGGGGGAGAAGACCGGGTAGATCTCCTTGGTGGTGGCGTTGATGACCGACTTCACCAGGTAGATCCGGTAGTCGGAGCCGGACTGGTGGTTCATCTGCTTGCGGATGTCGTCGAACTGGTCGTACCCGGCGACGATGTCGTGGGTGCCGAGGGTCGAGGTCGAGAGGAAGTACGACCCCTTGACGATGTAGTTCTCGTTGTTGCGCTCCTCGTCCTCGCAGACGCCGCAGAACGTCGGGCTCCAGAACCGGGCCGAGCTGCGGGAGCGGTCGAGGAGGAGGGTGCCGTAGATCTTGTCGGTGAACGTCGAGCCCGAGCCGACGAAGGCGAACTCCTTCTTGGAGTACTGGGCCTCGATGAAGAAGTTGTCGGTGATGACACCGGTGTAGTTGCCCGTATACAGCTTGGACGGCAGCTCGCGGTCGTACAGCGAGGCCATGTCCATGATCGTGGAGAACCGGTTGTTGCCCTGCTCGCGGGTGTAGTCGATGTACGAGCCGATGACGCGATGGTTGGGGTTCAGGGCGAGGGTGAGCTTGCCCTCGTACCGGGTGTCCTTGTCGGTGAGCGTGTAGGGGATGTTGGTGTAGGTGGTCTGGCTGGAGGTCTCGAGGTCCCGGAGCCGCCCGGCGGCAAAGAACCACAGGCGGTCCCTGAGGATGAACCCGCCCAGGGTGAGCTGGTGGGTCTGGTTGATCTTGTCGACCTGGGAGCCGTACTTGGTGATCGGCGTCTTCGAGTTCCACTTGTCGTTGTCGAGGCCCAGGCGGTAGGAGCCGCTGAACTGGTTGCCGCCCGACTTGGTCAGCATGTTCACGACGCCGCCCGAGAAGCGCCCGTACTCGGCCGACACCGAGGCCGTGGCGGTGGTGGTCTCCTCGACCGCGTCCTCGATGTAGAGCGCCGTGGGGGTGTTGCGGAGGTTGTCCACGACCGACACGCCGTTGACGAGGAAGAGGTTCTCGTACGACATGGCGCCGGAGATGGTGATGGCCTGGGAGGGCCCGGTCGTCGTCGTGCCGGCGGTGAGCGCGGCGTAGTTGTTCATGGTGTTGCCGACCTGTTGCGGCAGGGTGTTGAGGAGGTCGTAGGTCATGGTGGACGCCACCTGGGTGCTCTGCGAGATGGTCTCGAACGAGCCGGTGACGGTCACCTCCTCGGCAACCTGGGCCATGGGCATCGTGGCGTCGACCGTGGAGGTCTGAGCCGCCGAGATCTTCTTGGCGGTGTCGAGGGTCGAGAAGCCCTGGAGCTCGAACTTGATCGTGTAGTCGCCGGGCGGCAGGAACCGGAAGACGTAGTCGCCGTTGATGGAGGTGACGGCAACGCGCGTGCCCTGCAGGGCAGGAGAGTTGATCGTCACGGTGACGCCGGGTAGGGCCTCACCCTTGTCGTCGCTGACGCGACCGGTGAGGGTGCCAGTGGGGTTCTGCGCCAGCATCGGAGCCGCCAGCGCGACGAGACATACGAGGACAAGTAGACGCGTCTTCATTGCTGTGAAACTCTCCTTCCTCCTGGGAACAGCTACGTTCTCACGGTTGCTCCTGCCTGATCAAGCCCAGATTCCTGCGCTCCGAGCTGCGCGTGGCCCTCCCTTCCCGGCTGCGTCTGCGACACGATCCCATACGAGCATCTTGGCTGCAAGAGCTTTGCCATTTCCCTTGGGCTCTTTGCAGTTCTTGGCATGGGTTTGTATTCGACTCGGCGAATTCGTGTCCGACGCCTCGAATTCCTGACCAGGACTGCGAAGCTGGTGACGCGAAGGAAGAGCGCATCCGCTGCCCTCGGAGGCGAGCGTTGAACACGCCACGAGATGCCTTGCCCTGGTTTCCGATCCTCAGCGGCGGTTTGTCAGGGGCGTGCCTGGACGCTCCGACGCAAGGGACGGGGTCCACGTCCACGACCACGCCCACGTCCAGGTTGCGATCGGTGCCGATTGGCGTTGCAGGCGCCCTCGTACGCTCTGTTCACCAACTCCGAGGGCTAGAACCGCACGCCGAAGGAGACGGTGTAGGCGCGGGGCGACTGGTAGTCGCCGGGTTGCTGGGGCTGGCCCCAGGTGGAGGCCTTCATCCAGTTGGCGCCCGTTGCCGTGCAGGTGTTCTTGGCGGTCTCGGTGCACTCGACCGGCTGGTCGGTGAAAGCGTCGAACGGGACGAGCCCGGTGCCCGGGGTTCTGGCCGTGTACACGGCCGTGCTCGGGTTGGTGACCGCCTGGTTGTTGAAGAGGTTCGTCACCGACGGCTGTACGAAGAACTGGAAGTCGGCCCCGAGGGCGGGCACGACGAAGGCGTAGTGGACCGAGAGGTCGGTGGCGTTGACGTTGTCGGTGCGGAACGCGTCGCGCCTGGTGAAGTAGTAGGTCTGAACCGTGGGCGGCGTCCGGTAGGCCGGGTGGGGAACTCCGGCCATGTACCAGCTCGTCTCGATGGGGGCGGAGGCACCGTAGGGCGTTCCCGAGAAGAAGGAGTGCAGGAGCGAGACGCTCAGCCTGCTGTGCCGGGTGGCGAGGGCATCCCAGACGACCCAGGCGCGCGCCTTGTGGCGCTGGCTCGACCCGAGCTCGCCCACTGGGAAGGCCCACCGGGCCTGGAAGTACTCCGGGTACTCGAGGACGGTGCTGGAAACCGGACCCGAGGCATGGGTCTCGCCGCTGAAGTTGCCCTCGGTCCTGGAGAGGGTGTAGCTGCCGCCGATGCTCGTCGACGGTGTCGGACGGTAGGACCCCGAGAGCTGCAGGCCCCGGTACTCGCGCTTGAGGATCGTGTCGTCGTTCTCGAAGATGCGCTTGTCGAAGGTGAAGGCGGCACCGCTGACGCGCACGTCCACCGTGCCGGTCGAGGCATCGACGCGGCTGGCGTAGAAGTCGTGGAAGGTGCGGCTCACGAGGTCGGCTCGCACCAGACCGCGGGTGCCCAGCCGCATCACAGCCCCCAGGGTGAGCTCGTCGGCCGAGGGGGAGCGCAGCGAGCCGTTCCTGATGAACGAGGTGGTGCCGGGGATCTCGGCGTAGGTGAGGTACTGGGAGCTGCCGAGGCCACCCACCGAGCTCCACCAGTTGAAGAACATCTGGATGGCCCGGGTCGGGTCGACGAGATCCGTCGTCCCCGGAGGGTTGATGTCGGGGCCGCGGTAGACCCACTCCAGGGTGGCGGGCTCTCCTCCCGCCGACGCGCTGTTGGCGAGGCCGTTGGAAATGCCGCTCACGTACCTGCCGAAGCTGGCGTTGACGACCCAGGCGCCATCGCCCCTGACGTCCCAGCTCATGCCCAGGCGCGGGCTGACCTTGCTGTCCCTGGCGGTCTTCGTGCCGGCCGAGTCGCGACCGTCGTTGAGGTCGTACCGGAGCCCGATGTTGAAGGAGAGCCTGGTGCCCAGGCGCCACGTGTCGTTGACGAACAACGAGTGGGTCTTGAAGCTCGTGCCTTCCGAGCCCACGTAGATCGGGTGGAAGAACCCCCCGGCCGTGCCGTCGCCGAGCAACACCGGGTAGATGTCAGTGCCCTTGACGAGAGCGCCGCCATACAGGCGCCAGTCGGAGCCCGACTGGTGGTTGTTGGCGAAGCGCTGGTCGTCGAAGAGGTCGTATCCGAAGGTCACATCGTGGGTGCCGCCGCCGACGGTGGACTGGAAGTACGAGCCCTTGAGCAGGACCTCCTGGTTGCTCCGCTTCTCGGGCTTGCCGCAGGCGGCGCAGAAGCTCGGTGACCAGTAGGCGTACTCCTGGGTGGGGTCGAAGACCGAGTCGATGAGCTGCGTGCCCCTGACGAGGTCGGTGTACTTGCCGCCCGAGTCCTCGAAGGTGAAGGTCTTCCTGGAGTACTGGCCTTCCAGGAGAAGGCTCTCGGACAGCACACCGGTGTAGCTGATGGCGACGAGGTCGGACGGCTGGCTGCGGTCGTAGACACTCGCGAGGTCCATGACGCGGCCGAAGCTGTAGTTGCCCTCCCTGGTCCGGTTGTAGGTGTAGGAGCCGACGGCGCGGTGGGCCGTTGTCGCCGCAAGGGTGAGCTTGCCCTCCCAGCGGGTGTTGTCGTTGGTGTACTCGTAGGTGACGCCAGTCCGGTTGAGCTGTCGGTTGTGGGAGAGGTCGCGACTGCGCCCGGCCACGAAGTACCAGAGCCGGTCCTGGACGAAGAAGCCGCCCAGGGTCGCCATGTAGGTGGTGTTGAGGACGTCGCTCTGGGTGCCGTACCTGGTCAGAGGGGTCTTGCTGGCCCACCTGTCCCGCTGGAGGCCGAGTCGGAACGAGCCGTGGGTCTCGTTGCCACCCGACTTGGTGAGCATGTTGACCACGCCACCCGAGAAACGCCCGTACTCGGCGGAGATGCCGGCCGTCTGGGTGGTGGTCTCCTGGACCGCGTCCTCGATGTAGAGCGCCGTCGGCGTGAGCCGGATGTTGTCCTGGACGTTCACGCCGTTGACGAGGTAGATGTTCTCGAACGACTGGGCACCCGAGACGGTGAGGTTCCCGTTGGGTCCGGTGGCACTGGTGCCGGCGGCGAGTGCCGCGTAGCTCTCGATGGTGGCGCCGAGCGGCAGCTTGGTCATGAGCTCGTACTGGACCGTCGTCGCCGCCTGGTTCGAGGTCGAGATGGTCGCGTCGGAGCCGGCGACCGTGACCTCCTCGACGACCTGCCCGAGCGGCATTTCGGCGTTGAGCGTCCTGGTCTGGGCGGCCGAGATCCCGACCGTCGCCTCGATGGTGGTGAAGCCCCGCCGCGAGAACCTGATCGAGTAGTCGCCGGGTGGCAGCGACCGGATCACGAAGTCGCCGTTGGTCGAGCTGACGGTGGTGCGGGCTCCCTGCAGGCTCGGGGACGTGGCGGCGATGCTGACGCCCTCGAGCACCACCCCTGAGCTGTCGGTCACGCGACCTTCAAGCGTCCCGGTCGGAGTCTGGGCGAGCGCCGACAGCGCTCCAACCAGGGCGCAGGCCGCGATGAGGTATCGCCATGCCATCAGGAATCCGTCTTCCTCCCCGGGGCAGCGGGCGTGCCGATCCACGCGCTGCCCGAGCTCGCTCTCCCACGATCAGCGTCGGGCGACGCCCCGTCTGGCGGCGCCGCCATGACAGGCCCTGGCACGGATTCAGTGGCTGCAAGAGCATTGCCATTCCATTGCAGCTCTTGACGGTGTTGGCCATCTCGATTCGTCCGAGGGGGCGTACCGCTGTACGGATCCGCGGACGTCATTCAAGGAGTGTCCAGTATGGGAGTGGTAGGCTCTGAGGGTGCACATCGGCGACCTCCGGACGCCCGCCGCAGTGGTGGACCTCGTCAAGCTCGGGGCGAGCCTCGCGGCCATGCGGGAGCGGGCCAATCGTCTGGGCGTACGGCTTCGCCCCCACGTCAAGACCCACAAGTGCGTCGAGATCGCCCGGCTCCAGCACGGCGGGCAGGAGGGGCCGATCGCGGTGTCGACCCTGGCCGAGGCGCGGGCGTTCGCGTCCTCCGGTTTCCGCGACATCACCTATGCCGTGCCCCTCGCGCCGCAACGTGGCGCGGAGGTTGCGGAGCTGGTGCGCGCTGGCCTGCGTCTGGGCGTGCTCGTCGATCACCTGGACACCGTGGCGGCGCTCGAGGCCTGCGCCGGCGTCGAGAACGTGCGCTTCCCGGTCTGGCTCAAGGTCGACTGCGGGTATCACCGGTGCGGAGTGGACCCGGTGGGTGCCGTCGGACTGCAGGTGGCCGCTCGGGTGGGTCGGTCCGGGCATCTCGAGCTGGCGGGCATCCTCACCCACGCCGGGCACGCCTACCACTGCCGGAACCGGGAGGAGATCACCGCGGTGGCGCGCCAGGAGCGGGACGTGATGGTCTCGTTCGCCGGCCGCCTGCGGCAGGCCGGGATCCCTGTACCGGAGGTCAGTGTCGGCTCCACACCCACGATGTCGGCCGTGGACGACCTGAGCGGTGTCACCGAGATCCGCCCCGGCAACTACGCCTTCCACGACGTCTTCCAGGCCACGATCGGCTCGTGCCGGGTTCGGGACTGTGCCTTCACCGTGGTCGCCACGGTCGTCGGGTCCTATCCGGAGGCCGGCCGGCTGGTGCTCGACGCCGGCGCCCTCGCCCTCTCGAAGGACCCGGGGCCGACCCACGTCGATCCGGCGTGCGGGTTCGGCCGGGTGTGCGGCCTCGATGGCGAGGAGCTCGAGGGCCTGCACCTGGCAAGCCTCTCCCAGGAGCACGGGACCGTGACGGCGGCGACCGCCACCCTCGCTGCCCGGTTCCCGATCGGGACGCGGATGCGGATCATCCCCAACCACTCGTGCCTGGCCGCGGCCTGCTTCGACCGCTACCACGTCGCGGAGGGCGACCGGATCGTCGGCGAGTGGCGGCCCGCGAGAGGGTGGTGAGGGAAGACAGGCCTCAGCTCCCCCGCCCGCCCAGGCTCAAGGCTCGAGGCTCATGATCCTTCGTCCACCCGGACGCGTGTTCAGGGACAGGCGGGCACCGCGGACTGCGGCTTGGTGGCCTCGATCAGCAGAGAGCCAGCGATCTCGCGCACCAGCGGGAGGTGCTCCAGAACCCGGGTGACCCCCTCGACAAAGGGGCAGAGGGCCTCGGGGGTCGCGGGGTGGAGGAACTCGTGGGGGGTGATGGCGATGTGCACGTAGCCTGCGTGCCTCATCTCGCGTTCGAGCGAGAACCTGACGAAGGCGGTCTCGTCAGGGGAGACGCCGGCTCTCTGTCGCACCCAGGGGATGTTCCTTTCGGCCCAGATCTGCGGATTGAGCATGTTCGGTTCGGCGAAGACCATGATGCCGCCGGGACGCAGGACCCTGTGGATCTCGCGAAGCGCCAGATCGAGCTGGAGGTGGTGGAGCACCGAGCTGCCGAAGACGACGTCGAAGCTCCGGCCCTGAAAGTGCAGTGCGTGGGCGTCGGCGACCTCGAACCTGATGTTGGCCGCAACCGTTGCCTTCTGGGCCGTGTCCAGCAGCGCCTCCGACAGGTCGGTGGCCACGATGCTGGCCCCGCTGGCCGCGACCAGTCTCGTGAACAGCCCGGTCCCGCAGCCCAACTCCAGGGCTTCCAGCCCGGGCTGCAGCCTTCGGGCGAGGAATCCGGCTCGTCGCCTCGCCCTCCTCTCGCCCGCCGGGGAGCTCCAGTTCCAGGTCTCCTCCGCGCCGCCACGAAGCAGCCGTCGGCCGTGATCCCGTTCGTTCTCGAGTCGCCGGCTCAGCTCTTCCACTCGTCCCTCCCCGTGGACCCGTGTTTCGCTCTCGTCCATCTAGCAGGCAAGGGCCAGACCGGCCATCGCCGCGCAGGCAGGCGGGGTGTCAGCCGCGTCCCGCAGTCTGGTGTCCATGTTCGGCAGGACGAGAGATCCGCATCGTGGGTGAGGTGAGCCCTGTGCGTGCCGATCCCGCCCAGGGGTGTCGAGAGACCTGTGTCTGTGCACGCGGGTGAGGGTATTCCCGCCGACAGGTGGATTCAAGCACGTCGGGTCCCGCGGTTGGGAGGCCTGGCGGGCCCACCGTGTCCGTCCCAGATGACCCCGACCCCGAGGCCGTGGGGAGAGGCAGGATCGCCTCGGTGATCCCGGCGGTCACAGAGGGCCGGTGGTCGCGGTGGCGTCTGTGTCGTGCGGATCGACCCGGGGCGTGCAACCGCCACGGCATGCTCACGGCTTCACGTCGCCCGATCCGACGCAGCCGCGAGCACCGCTCATGTTGCCCGAAAGGGGCGTGCGTACTAGAGTGCTTGGCAAGAGAAGGCCGATGCCGTTGGACGTGCCCGGTGGTCAGAGGAGGCGGACGTGATGCGGAATGGCTCGTGCCGTGCTGGCCTGCTTGGTCTCACCCTGCTGCTGACCGGTTGTCTGAGCACCGCTCCAGCACCCCCCGCTCCCGCCCCGGTGCCGGCCGCCGCGGCGGCGCCGGTGGCGGTGACCCCCCAGCGGGACTGGTCGGACGCGGTCCTCTACTTCGTCATCGTCGACCGCTTCGCCGACGGCGACCCTGGCAACAACGCCGGCGTCGACCGCGCGGCCAGGGGCACCTTCCACGGCGGCGACCTCAAGGGGTTGCGCGCCCAGCTCGACGAGATCGCCTCGCTGGGCGTCACCGCGATCTGGATCACGCCGGTGGTCAGGAACATCGATGGGTTCGTGACGGGCGCCGGGTTCCCGGACTGGGGCTACCACGGCTACTGGGCCGACGACTTCACCAGGCCCGACCTGCGCTTCGGCAGCGAGGAGGACCTCAAGGCCCTCGTCGACGACTGCCACCGGCGCGGCATGAAGGTGCTCCTGGACGTGGTCTACAACCACGCCGGCTACGAGTCGGGGTACCTGAAGGCCCCGGCGTTCAAGGGCTGGCTGCGCTCCGAGGCGCTGGGGACGTGCGGGCAGGACGACATCACGTCGTGCGTCGCCGGTCTGCCGGACTTCAAGACCGAGCGTCCCGAGGTGGCGGACTGGCTGCTGCGGCAGCAACTGGGGTGGGCGAGGCGGAGTGGTGTCGACGGCTTCCGGCTCGACACGGTCAAGCACGTCACCCACGACTTCTGGCAGGAGCACCGGCGGCGCACGCGCGCCGAGCTGGCGCCGGGGTTCTTCCTGCTCGGCGAGGTGTGGGGCGGCGACCCGCAGGTCCTCGACCCCTACTTCGCCGGCGACGAGATGGACGCGGGGTTCGACTTCGGCTTCCAGGGCAACGTCCTCGGGTTCGTGCAGGGGCGGGGCAGGGTCGTGGCGTTCGACCGCTACCTGAAGTCGCGGGAGAAGGTCCGCCCCGGCTTCCTGATGTCGCACTTCCTGTCCTCGCACGACGTGCCGGGGGCGCTGTACCAGCTCCAGGGCGACAGGGAGCTGTTCCGCCTCGCCGCGCTGCTGCAGATGACCTCGATCGGCCTCCCGACGGTCTACTACGGCGAGGAGGTCGGCCGTCCGGGCGGGGACTGGCCGGACAACCGCAGCGACATGCCCTGGGGCGGGCGCGAGGTGCTCCCCGGGGCGGGCCTCGACCGCGACGAGGACCTGCGCGGGGACTACCGGCGTCTCATCGCCATCCGCCGCGCCCACCCGGCTCTGTCCCGGGGCGTCCATGCGGGCCTCGTGACGGAGAAGGACCTCCTGGTCTTCAGGCAGGAGGATGCAGCCAGCAGCGACGTGGTCGTGGTGGCGGTCAACCGCGGTGCCGAGGCGGTGACGGCGCACTTCGCGATGCCTGCCCAGTGGGGGAGCTGCCAGGTGCGGGACGAGTGGCGGGGGCGCGAGGTGAGGCGGACCCCGGACGGGCTGGAGCTCGACCTGCCGCCCCGGGAGGCGAGCGTTCTGGGCTGTGCTAGCATAACTTTTCAGAAGTAAACGGTATTTGAAAGGGGTCACCCGATGGCCGGTGTTGCCTTTGACCAGGTCTGCAAGCGGTATGGGAAGGTGTCGGTGATCGAGGGGCTGAACCTGGAGATCAAGGACCACGAGTTCATGGTCCTGGTGGGACCCTCCGGGTGTGGCAAGTCCACGGCGCTGCGGATGGTCGCCGGGCTCGAGGAGATCTCCGACGGCACCATCGTCATCGGGGATCGGGTGGTCAACGAGCTGCCTCCCAAGGACCGCGACATCGCGATGGTCTTCCAGAGCTACGCGCTCTACCCGCACATGACGATCCGCGAGAACCTCGAGTTCGGCCTCCGGATCCGCAAGACGCCGCCGGCCGAGATGAAGCGCCTGGTGGACGACGCGGCCGAGATGTTGGGGATCGACCAGTTGCTCGACCGCAAGCCGAAGCAGCTCTCGGGCGGGCAACGCCAGCGGGTGGCCGTCGGCCGGGCGATCGTGCGGCAGCCTTCGGTGTTCCTGTTCGACGAGCCGTTGTCGAACCTGGACGCCAAGCTGCGGGTCCAGATGCGGGCCGAGATCTCCAAGCTGCAGCACCGCCTGCAGACGACCTGCATCTACGTGACCCACGACCAGGTCGAAGCCATGACCATGGGGCACCGCATCGCCGTCATGAAGGACGGCAAGCTCCAGCAGTGCGGCACCCCGCTGGAGGTCTACGAGAAGCCGGCCAACCTCTTCGTGGCCAGCTTCATCGGCACGCCGCCCATGAACTTCGTGCGGGCCACCCTGGCCGAGGGCGGCACCCGGCTCGCGGCGGCCACCTTCAGCCTGCCGGTGCCCGAGGCGTGGCGGGCAGCCGCCGCGGGCAAGGATGGCCGGGGGGTCATCGTCGGCGTGCGTCCCGAGAACGTGGTGGGGCCCGGCGGTGCGCCCCGCGGGCCAGTGGCCGGCATCCCTGTCACGGTCGAGGCCGTGGAGCCCCTGGGGCACGAGGTGATCGTGCACGGGAAGGCCGGGGAGGACCTGGTGGTGGCGAAGCTCGACCCGCACCGGGCGCCGCACCTCGGGGAAACCCTGGATCTGGTCGTCGAGCTCAACACGCTGCACCTCTTTGACTCCACCACCGAGCTGCGCCTGGGCGCCTAGAAGGCAGGAGGGTTGCGATGAGACTGCGTGGACTTGGACTGTTGGCTGCAGTGGCGATGCTCGCCGGCACCGTGCAGGCGCTGGCGGCGGATCTGGTGATCTGGCACGGCTACCGGGGCGAGGAGAAGCTCGCCTTCGAGAAGGTCGTGGCCATGTTCAACGAGAAGATGGCCGCGAAGGGGATCAAGGCGACGACCCTGGCGGTGCCGTACGACGCCTTCGCCGACAAGATCACGGCCTCGGTGCCGCGCGGCAAGGGGCCGGACATCTTCATCTTTGCCCAGGACCGCCTGGGAGGCTGGATCGAGTCGGGGAACACCATCGACCCCCTCGACTTCTACCTGGAGAAGGGGATCACCGACCGCTTCCTGCCGGTCACCATGGACGCCATGACGTACAAGGGCCAGATCTGGGGCCTGCCGTTCAACTTCAAGTGCGTCACGATGATCTACAACAAGAAGCTGGTCACGACGCCGCCGAAGACCTCCAAGGAGCTGGTGGCGCTGGCCCAGAAGCTCACCAACGCCGCGGCGGGGCAGTACGGTCTGGCCTACACCTATGCCGACTTCTACTTCCACTCGGCGCTGCTCAACGCCTTCGGCGGGCAGGCGTTCGACGCCCAGCGCAAGCCGACCGTCAACCACCCCAACAACATCAAGTCCCTCGAGCTCCTCATGAAGTGGTTCGACCAGGACAAGTTCCTGCCGGCCGAGCCGGGTGGCGCGCTGATCACCCAGCTCTTCAACTCCGGCAGGGCGGCGATGGTCTTCAACGGCCCGTGGTTCCTGGGTGAGATCTCGAAGGACATCGACTACGGTCTGGCAATGCTGCCCACCATCGACGAGGCCGGCGGCGCGCCGATGAAGCCCTGGATCACCGTCGAGGGCCTGTACATCTCCGCGTCCTCCAAGAACAAGGAGAACGCCTACGAGCTGCTGAAGTTCATCACCGACGTGGATGCCGCCAGGATCATGGCCCTCGAGGGCCGCCAGACCCCGGCCAACAAGGGGGTCTACGACGACCCGAAGGTGGCCGCCGACCCGATCCTCAAGGCGTTCCGCAACCAGGTCAACAACGCCGTGCCGATGCCCAACTTCGCGGAGATGGCGATGTTCTGGTCGCCGGTGACCACGGCCATGAACAGCCTCACCCGCAAGGCCGCGACGCCCAAGGCGGCCATGGACCTGGCCCAGAAGGAGGTCGAGGAGCGCATCGCCAGCCTGAGGAAGAACCCGTGAGCACCCCGGTCCGTCGCCACGCCCTGATCGGCCTCGCGGTGGCGGGCCTGGCCGGGGTGCTGGCCGCCTGGTTCCTGCTCGGGGCCGGGCGGCGCGCCACCGTGGCGTTCCGCGCCGAGCGCGAGACCGTGGTGCGAGCCCAGGCGCTGGCCGAGCTCGTGACCCGTGCCGGTTTGCAGGGGGACCAGGTGCGCCAGGTCGTTGCCCGCTTCACCGCGGGCGACTCGACCGTCCGCTCCACCAGGGTCATCCTCCTCGAGGGCCTCAGCCTCGAGGCGTCCACCTTCTCCGAGGACGTGGGCGAGAAGGCCGCGCCGCGCCGCCTCCAGAAGGAGGAGAAGCCGCTGTACGACCAGGGGCAGCGGCTGCGGGCCGCCGCCGACACCAACCGCGAGGACCAGGCCTCCATGAAGGAGGAGATCGAGGTCTCGCCGATGGCGGACGGGAGCCTTGACGTCGCGGTGCCACTCCTCCGGGACGGCGTTGTTGTGGGCTTCCTCCAGCTCGTGACGGCTCCGCCCGCGGGGGCGGCGCCGACGGCGCCCTGGTGGCCGGCGCTGCTGTCGCTCCTGCTGCCGCTCGCCCTGTTCGCCGCGGCGGCGACCGTGCTGCCCGAGCGCCGTCTCGTCCTGACCCTGGCGGGTCTCGTGCTCCTGATCGCCGGTCTACTGGGCTTTCAGCGGGCCGGCGCGAGAACGTTGGGGGCGGACCGTCATGCCGCCGAGGAGGCGGTCGCGGCCCACGCCGTGGCGGTGGGAGCCAGGGCGTCCGCCCTGGCGGGAGAGCTCGGCCTCGCCGGGCAGCCGTTCGACCCCTCGGCCTGGGACGTGACGGTCTTCTCGAAGCCCTACGGTCTCTTCTCGTCGACGGGACAGCTCGATAGCGGCAGGGTGCAGGCCGCGCTCGGGGCGACGGCGGCCAACTGGCGGTCGCTCTTCTGGCTGCTTGGAGGGTTTTCCGGCCTGCTGCTGCTCTTCTTCTCCACCGGCACGGCGGCGCGGCTCTGGGCCACCCTCGTCACCCATCGTTCCGCGTACTTCTACGTCTCGCCGGCGATGGTGGGCATGCTGCTGCTGGTGTTCTTCCCGTTCTTCTACGGCATCGCGCTGTCGTTCACCGGGTCGACGATCTACAACTCCGACAAGTCGATCCCGGAGATATGGGTGGGCGTCAAGAACTACACGGAGATAATCTCCGACGTCAAGGTCGCCCAGCACTCGGCCGGCGGGTGGGCGATCAACAACCAGAACTTCT
>JALOLB010000432.1 GCA_025456225.1 Thermoanaerobaculaceae bacterium | reverse complement strand
CGGGGATGGCTGATCCCCAGCCGACGGAGGGGCCGAGGCAGCCCGCGCGTTGGGTGGCACACCCGTCGCCAGCAATCCAACCACGACCATGAGAGCCACGACGATTGCGCTGCTGCGAGGTGTTGCGAGCCTGGAAAGCATGGATTCCCCATTTCCTGGTGTGTTGTTGGCGCACCGTTCACGCACAAGGTCCATGGAAGCGACACGGGCCAGCGGACAGCCGGGCCCAAGGATACACTTTCTGCGCTCGAGTCAAGGGCGAGCCGGCCGCGGCTTTGGCGCGGCCACCCTCGGCTGTGGCGCGGCCGCCCTCGGCCGCGAACCACCCGTCCACGAGGGTGAAGCCATGGCGGGCGGGGGCGCCGCCCCAGTGCGCCGGGGAGTCTGCGTGGTCGGTGCGGTGGAAGTCCGCACTGGGCCAACACTCCGGCCTATAACCGAAAGTAACTGCTATCCAGCGATGGAGGTGGGGAGCAACTGGAGGTGAAGCGCTGATCCGTAGGATGACGAACCCGATTCGGCTACATGCGGTGGCCAGCCTGCTGGGGAAGGGTGAAGCCGGAGTGAGTTGACCGCATGGGGTGGTTGGGGACAGAGCGGCGCGAAGGCCATGCAGATGAAACCGGGAGACCTGTCGCTCGGGGTGAGGGCGGCAGGAGTCACAGCCCGCATAGTAGCGACGAAGCGTCTGTAATGGACGTGGAGCGAAGGCAGGGCAGGGAGGTGGAGGCGTGATGGAGACAACGAGGGAGTTGAGACCGCCGGGAGTGTCGGAAGCGGCTAAACAAGGCGGAGAGATTCGAGGCCGATGGGCCTGGGTCGAACCCTCGGTGTGGACGGAGCGCATGCTGGAGGCCTTGGAGCACGGGGTGAAAGGGGGCAAGTGGTTCAGCTTGATTGACAAGGTGTGTGCGAAGAAGAACCTGGTGGCGGCGTGGGAGCACGTGCGACGCAACCGGGGGGCGGCTGGCGCCGACCGCGTAAGCATCGAGCATTTTGGCGAGCATGCGGAGCGATACCTGAGCGACCTCGAGTGCGAGATCAAGGGTGGGCGATACCGGCCCACGCCAGTGCGGCGGTGCTGGATACCGAAGCCTGGGACAAACCAGAGACGACCATTGGGAATTCCGACGATCAGGGATCGCGTGGCACAGGCGGCGCTACGGAACGTACTGGAGCCGATCTTCGAGCGGAAGTTCGTGGCGAGCAGCTACGGCTACCGGCCGGGGCGAGGCTGCAAGGATGCGCTACGGCGAGTGACCGAGTTACTGAAGCAAGGTTACACGTGGGTGGTGGACATCGACATCGCGAGCTACTTTGACAGCATCGACCACGAGTTCCTCCTGGCTGACGTTCAGGAAGAGGTGGCCGATGGGCGGGTCTTGGAGATGATCCGGGAGATGCTCACGGTCGGGGTACTGGAGGAGGATGGAGCGGTCTTGGAGCCAGAGGCAGGGACCCCGCAGGGCGGGGTGATGAGCCCGTTGCTGGCGAACATCTACCTCCACCCAGTGGACGAACTGCTCGGACAGGCCGGGTACGAGAGCGTGAGGTACGCGGACGACCAAGTGGTCATGTGCCGGAGTCGGGACGAGGCCGAAGCAGTCCTAGCCCTACTCCAAGCCGCCATGACAGCCCGCAAGCTGACTCTCCATCCGACCAAGACCAGGATCTCGGACGCCGTTGTCGAAGGGTTCGAGTTTCTGGGGTATCGCTTCTGTGGCCAGGGACGTTGGCCGCGGAGGAAGAGCATGAAGAAGTTACGCGACACGATCCGACCTCTCACACGACGATGCAACGGTCACAGCCTGGAAGCCATCATCGCCCGCATCAACCCCATCCTGCGGGGCTGGTTCAACTACTTCAAGCACAGTCACCGGAATGTGTTTCCCGAGGTCGACCAATGGGTTCGCATGCGACTCCGTAGCATCCTGCGCAAGCGGCACCATGGGCGCGGCCGAGGCCGGGGTGCTGACCATCAACGCTGGCCCAATGCCTACTTCACGACCCATGGGCTTTTCACCATGACCGAGGCCCATGTGGTCGCCCGCCAGTCTCATTGAGAAACCACCAACTGGAGAGCCGGATGCGGGAGATCCGCCTGTCCGGTTCGGAGGGAGGGGGGGCCGGGTAACCGGCTCTCCCTACCCCTATCAAGATGCTGGGAGGGGCTCTTCCTGACCGGATTTGGTGGAGTAGACGACGTCGGGCAGGTCGCCGATGACCCTGGCGAGGGTCGGGTCAGAGTCGAGGGCGGTCTTCCAGATCTGGTAGGCGTGGGAAGCCAGGTCGACCTCGCCTTCCGAGTCGTCGTCGAGAAGGCCGGCCTTCTCGTTGTAGAGGTCGACGACCTTCTGCTCGTCGGAACCCTCGAAGAACGCCTCGTCGGTGCCGACGACCTCGGCGTTCTCCTGCAGGCGCTGCCGCACGCGAGCACGCAGGCGGATGATGCGCTCGACGCCGTCGGCGGGCATGAACGAGTAGCAGAGGATGCGCTCGGCCTGCTGGCCGATGCGGTCGACGCGGCCGACGCGCTGGATGAGGCGGATGATCGCCCAGGGCAGGTCGTAGTTGACGACGATCGCCGCATCCTGGAGGTTCTGGCCTTCGGAGAGGACGTCGGTGGCGATGAGGACGCGCAGCTCGTGCTCGGGCGCGACCTGCTTGGCGTTGCTGCGCGGGCTGAAGCGCCAGGCCAGGGCGGTGGGGTTCTCGCTGTCGCCGGTGGCGCCGGCGGCGGCCGTCACACCGAGGCGGTGCAGCTCGCGGTAGAGGTAGTCGACGGTGTCGGCGAACTGGGAGAAGACGAGGACCTTCTCGCCGGGGTGCGTGCGGGTGATCAGCTCCAGCAGGGTGCAGAGCTTGGCGTCCCGATCCGGCCGCCAGGTGCCGCAGTCGTTGAGGATCTGGAGC
>JALOLB010000171.1 GCA_025456225.1 Thermoanaerobaculaceae bacterium | reverse complement strand
ATCGCCCGCGCCCGCGAAAGGCTGCGCAGGAAACGCTCCCGGTCGAACGGCTTGAGGAGGTAGTCGAGAGCATGGATGTCGAAGGCCTTGAGGGCGTAGCTGTCGTGGGCCGTGACGAAGACCACCTCGGGCAGGTACTCTGCACGCACGGTCTCGAGGACCTCGAAGCCATCGGTGCCGGGCATCTGCACATCCAGGAAGACGAGGTCTGGCCGCAGGCGGAGAATGTCGTCGATCGCGGTCGGCCCGTCCTCGCACTCGCCCACGATGTCGACGTCGGGCTGGTCGGCCAGGAACAGGCGCATCTTCTGCCGCGCCAGCGGCTCGTCATCCACGAGCAGCACCCGGAAGTGTCGATCCTCGGCTCGATTCGCTGCCATGGTGTGCGCCCCTCCACCCGGCCAGGCGACACCGCCGCCTGCCGCCCAGTTCTACGCGGTATCACCCGCGAGGTTCACCGAGCCCACCGGCGCGGCCGCCGGTCATCGCACCAGGGCGACGCTCAAGCCACCCAGATTGACCTGAGCAGGAAGCCCGGGGCCGGGCACGTACTGGCGCACCAGGCTCTCCGTGCACACGAACTTGCGGCCGCTCGGCCGCACCACGGTATGCACGAGGTCCCGGTTGATCCAGTTGTACATCGTGGCCCGCGTGACTCCCGCCACGTCCGACGCACGTGCCACCGAGAGATGCACGGTCTCACGTCCGCACCGGCAGCAAATGTAGCGAGGCATCGTTCCCTCCCCGGCGAGAGCCCCCGAATCGCTTGCGTCGCATCGGACCCTCGCCACTGCATACAGTACGGTTGTTTCACGCGGAGGTTCCGCCCTCTGGGACCAGCGGTACGATGGTCGCGACAAACCGACGCAAACTTGACGCAAGACGCCACACCCGACACTCGCCCGGCCTCCCGGGCGACCTCACTCGGTCGATTTGCACGCGTCGGTCGGCGCCAGCAGAAGCGGGGAGGGTCAGGCCGGGGTGCCGGTCCCTCGCACGAAGTTGACCGCCTCGTCGCGCTCCCAGAAGATGGGGAAGATGGTGTCGAGGCGCGTCAGCTTCAGGAGCGACTCCATGCGGTGGTGGGGACGGAAGAGGGCGACCCGCCGGTTGGCGCGGGTGAACTTCTGCAGGTAGCCGACGAGCTCGCCGATGCCCGTGGAGTCCAGGTAGTCGATGTGCGCGAAGTCGACCACCACCCCACCCCGGGTGTTCTCGAAGATGCTCTGGAGCTCACCGGCGAACTGCTGGGCCGACTCGCCCAGCCGCACCGTGCCCTCGACCTCGAGGATGGTCACGCCCGCTTCTTCAAACCGCCGCATCTGCATAGGTCAGCCCCCACTCTGCGCTGTTGATCATCCTAGCTCGTTACGGTCACGTCCGCCAGAGCCACCGCCGCCCCGCCCCGGGTGGCCCGGCAGCGGTAGCGACGCAGCTCGCCCAGGCTCCCCAGCGGCTCCACGTCGACCAGCAGACGTTCTCCAGCGACGACTTCCTGCAGCAGGGAGACGTTCTGGAGGGCCGCGAGCCGCACCCGATCGAGCCGCTCGGGAGGATCGAGGAGGAGGATGGCCTGGGCCAACGCCTCGGCGACCAGCGAGACGGGCCAGGGCTCGTCGCGCCGCAAGAACCCCGCGGCCGTGCTCAGCACGATGGCGACCTGACGCTCGCCGACCACCTCCGTGCGCTCGACGAGCCGAAACGGGAAGGCGTGCGGTGTCGACAGACTAGCCTTCGACTCCCTGGCCACGGAGAAACTCGACCATCGAGTTGACGGAGGCGAAGGCCTTGTTACCCGCAAGCTCGTCCTTGATCTTCACGCCGAAGGTCTTGTCGATGCCCACCACCAGCGTCAGCGCGTCGATGGAGTCCAGGCCCAGCCCCTCGCCGAACAGCGCCGCCCCGTCGTCGATGTCCTCGGGTCGCATGTCCTCGAGCTTGAGCTCCTCGATAATCATCCTCTTGACCTTGTCGTGCAGTGGGGACTGGCTCATCTGGGGTCGGCTCCTCCCTCGCGGGGCGCAGTATAGCCCACCCGGGATTCGGGGCCCGGGGTCCGGGGTGAGACCCGCCCACCTACCAAGTCGAGACTCGCTCCTGACCTGGACCTGGGCTTGGACCTGGACCTGGACCTCGATCAAGATGCTCGGCTGCGACAGGATCGTTGCGCCAACCACCCCGGGTCGGGCTCAAGAAGACGCGCGATCCTACTCCTCGGGGTCGAGGACACCCTCGGAGGAGGAGAGCTCGGCGAGGAGGCGCCGGTCGTCCCGCCAGCCCGGATGGGCCTTGACCTGGAGGTCGAGGTACACCCGCGCGCCCAAGAGGCGCTCGATCTGCTGTCGGGCCTCGGTGCCGATGGCCTTGACGGTCTGGCCCCCGGCCCCCACCAGGATGCCCTTCTGGCTGTCCCGCTCCACCACGAGGTCGACCCACAGGCGGAGCAGCGCGCCCCGGCCGGTCTCCTCCTCCTCCCGGTGGCGGAGGTGCACCGCCGTCTGGAACGGCAGCTCGTCGCTCACCCGCCCCAGCATCGCCTCGCGGATCAGCTCGGTGATGAAGAAGCTCTCGCTCTGCGTCGTGGTCAGCTCGGGGTCGAGCCACGGCTCGGCCTCCGGCAGCAGATCGAAGAGCCTGGCCTTGAGCTCCGCCACGCCCAGCCCCTTCAGGGCCGAGATCGGCTGCACGGAGACGTAGGCGTGCTGCTCGGTGTAGAAGGCGATGCGCTGTCCGATGTGACGCTCGGCGTGGGCGAGATCCACCTTGTTGGGCACCAGCACCACCGGCTGCCCGATGTCGGCCAGCAGCTCGATGACGAAGCGCTCGCCGGCTCCCGGCGCCTGGCTCGCGTCGAAGAGCTGCACGATCACGTCCACCTCGGTGAGCGTCTCCCGCAGGATGTGCATCATCTGGGCGTTCAGCCGGTGGAGCGGGCGGTGCACACCGGGCAGGTCGAAGAGCACCATCTGCCCGCGCCCCTCGGTGAGGACGCCGGTGATGCGGTGCCGGGTCGTCTGCGGCTGCGCCGAGACGATCGCCACCTTCTCCCCGACCAGGGCGTTCACCAGGGTGCTCTTGCCGGCGTTCGGCCGGCCCAGGAGCGCGACAGTGCCCGAGTGCATCACGTGTCCTCCGGGTCGCGGCGACACACCCGGACGCGCCGGAGGCGGCGACGCTCGATCCCGACGACCTCGAGCTCGATCCCCCGCCAGCTCACGGTCTCCCCCAGGCGCGGGAGGTGCCCGAGACGATCCAGCACCAGGCCGGCCACCGAGTCGACCCCCACATCGCCAACCTCCACCCCGAACAGCTCCTCCAGCACCTCGACGTGCGCGCCCCCGACCACCAGGAACGACCCGTCGGGCTGGGGCTCCACGTCGGGCGCCTCGCGCTGGTGCTCGTCCTGGATCTCGCCCACAATCTCCTCGAGCACATCCTCCAGGGTGACGATGCCGGAGGTTCCTCCGTACTCGTCCACCACCACCGCGAGCTGCTGGCGGGCAGCCTGGAACTCCCGGAGCAGCTCCCGGAGGGGCTTCGTCTCGGGGACCATCAGCACCGGCCGCAGCAGGTCGCCGGCACCCGGCTGTGAGACCGCGACGACCGCCTTGAGGACGTCCTTGACGTGCACGACGCCCTCGATGCGGTCCAGGGACTCCCGGTACACCGGGATGCGGGTAAACAGGGTGTCGGCGAAGACGCGCTGCAGCGTGGCGAAGTCGGCACCCACGGGCACCGCCGTGACGTCGGTGCGGGGGGTCATGATCTCGCGCACCATGGTGTCGGAGAGGTCGACGATGGAGGCGATCAGCTCGGCATCCTCGTGCTCGAGGATCCCGGCCTCCTCCCCGGCGCCGATGAACGCCTGGACCTCGTGCTCGTCGACCTCCTCCTCGTCCTCGTCCGGGGTCGGCTCCTCCTCGCCCTCGCTGCGCGCCAGCAGCACGAGCAGCGGCGTGACCGGCCGCAGCACCCGGAGGGTGACCGCCGCGATGGGCTCCTCGCGGCTGCCGCGCGCGACCTGCACCGCCACGCCCACGGCCAGCAGGAAGCCGCACACCCCCACAATCAGCACCGGCCAGAGGCCGACGCCGCTGACCTTGCAGGCCCGCGCCACCACCCCGAAGAACAGCGACAGCAGCAGGCTCGTGGCGATGAGCAGGAAGAGCACCAGGTTGGGGTAGGACTCGGCCCTCCGGGGGTACCCCGGCAGCAGCTCACGGCGCTGGGACAGGAGCCCACCCACCTGGATCGTGCCGAGACGGACGATGGCCGTGGTGCCCAGCAGCGCGAAGGTCACCGGCAGCAGCAGCACGAACGCCAGCAACGCCGCCGTCACGGGGCTCGTCCACCACGCGACCAGGTGCGCCATCACAGGCCCAGCTCCCGCGCCAGGCGGGCCTCGAGGGCCGCCATCTCCCCGGAGTCCGTCTCGTGGTCGTGGCCGCAGAGGTGCAGGATGGCGTGCAGCAGCAGCGCCTGCAGCTCGGCCAGCACGGTGCGGTTGCTCTCCGCTGCCTGGCGCCCCGCGGTGTCGAGGGAGATCGCCACGTCCCCGAGGTAGGTTCCCCCGTCGGGCAGCCGGTCCCCGCTCGGGAACGAGAGCACATCGGTGGGCGTGTCCTTGCCCCGCCAGCGCCGGTTCAGGATGCGGACCGCCGCGTCGTCGGTGACGAGGACCCCGACCTCCGCCCCGTCGATCCCGAGCCGGTCCAGAGCCTCCAGGCCCAGCCGCCGCAACGGTCCGGTCAGGCGACCCGACGGACGCCGCTGCCACACGAAGGAGATGGAGCTACTCCTTGCCACGGCGCCGCCTGTTGAAGTCGAACCCGGGGTACTCGATGCGGTGGTGGAACGCGTTGGTCAGCACCCAGTAGAACTCGGCGCCGATCTTCTCAACGTCCTTCAGGGTCAGCTCGCAGTCGTCCAACTGGCCGTCCTCCAGTATGTTCTTGATCACCTGGTCGATCATCGCCTGGAGCTTCCCCGGTGTCGGGTCCTGGAGCGTGCGGCTGGCCGCCTCCACGGCATCGGCGAGGAGCAGGATGCCCATCTCCTTGGACATCGGCCGCGGCCCCGGGTAGCGGAACTCGTCCTCCGGGACCTCTCCGCTGTCGCCGTTGGCCCGCTCCTTCGCCCGCGAGAAGAAGTAGTGGATGAGCTTGGTCCCGTGGTGCGTGGCGATGGACTCGCGGATCGGCTCGGGGAGCTTGTACTTGCGGGCCAGCTCGAGCCCCGCCTTGACGTGGTTCGAGACCACGAGCGCCGACATCCAGGGGGTCAGGTTGTCGTGGGGGTTGGCGCCGCGCTGGTTCTCCACGAAGTACTCGGGCTTCACGAGCTTGCCGATGTCGTGGTAGTAGCAGCACACCCTTGCCAGCAGAGGGTTGGCGCCGATCGCCTCGGCCGCCGCCTCGGCCAGGTTGGCCATCGCCAGGGAGTGCTGGAAGGTGCCCGGTGCCTCCACCGAGAGCCGCTTGAGCAGCGGCAGGTTGGGGTTCGAGAGCTCGAGCAGGCGGATGTCCGTGACCGTCCCGGTCAGGGCTTCCATGAGCGGCAGGAGGAAGCTCGCCAGAACGGCCGCCATCAAGCCGCCGAATGCGCCTGCCGACATCTGCGCGGCCAGCACATCGCCCTGGGGCAGCTTGCCGTGCCACAGGGCCAGGCCCAGCACCGCCAGTGCGTTGGCCGCGGCGACGAGGGCCCCGACCCGGGCCAGGACGTAGCGGTCCTTGAGACGCTGGGATGCGAAGATCGCCGCCATCCCCGAGATCATCGCGTAGATCGGCAGGCTCGCGTCGCCCCCGACCATCAGCGAGGTCTGGAGGGCCTGCACGGCGGCGAACAGCATCCCGAACGGGAGGCCGAACATCAGGCTGGCGAGGATTGGCCCGGTCGCGTGGGGGATCGCCGGCAGGTAGAGCTCGACGTGACCGAACGGGTCGCGCATGACCGCACCGGCGACGCTGCCCGCGAGGAAGGCGAAGCCGCGGATGAGCAGCAGCAGCACCAGGCTCAGGACCGCGACGGCACCGAACCGGACGAGGGCCTCCTCCCGGGACGGGGTCTGGCGGATCGCGAAGAACTGCCAGGCACCCGCGAGCAGCAGGTTGAGCAGGAGCACCCCGAAGAGAGGGAGAATGATCCGGGAGGGCGAGTTCCGCTCGGCGAGGGCCGCCAGCAACCGCGCCGCCTGGGGTGTGACCTCGTCACCACGCCGCACCAGCACCCGCCCACGGGGCAGGCGCACCGAGACCTCCTGGACGCTCTCCGCGGCCCGCAGCCGACGTGCCAGGGTCTCGGTTCGATCGAACACGACGTTGGGCCGCAGGACGCGCGCCAGGAACGCGGCCAGGGGCGCTCGCCAGGCCCTCGCCACCGAGGGCTCGTCGGCCAGCTTCTGCTCCACCACCTCGGCCAGGCCGGCCCCGCCGTCGATGAGCCGGAAGACGTCGAGCTCCAACCGCTCGTCGCCGGTTCGCGCGTCACGCAGGGTGACGCCCTTGTCGGCTACCCGCAGCAGCTCGGCGCGGTCCGCGACGATGCCCTGCCGGTAGAGCTTGCGGGCGGTCTCCGAGAGGACACCCAGCAGCTCCTCTGAGAACCGGGCCGCGCGCAGCGCCTCCGCCTCGCGCGGCTGGACCACCAGCTCCGACGCCTCGCCGAGCCGCCGGGCCAGGTCTGCGGTCGATCCCTGTCCCTGGCGACGGCCCTCGTCGAAGACCCGCTGCAGCTTCTCGCCCGCCACCGTCTCGGGGCTGGCCTCGAGGACGTACACCGGCAGCACCTCGAGGCTGGACCGCCGCCGGTTGTCCTCGGTGGCTTCGGGGTCCGGCAGGACCACGTCGAGCTCGACCACGACATCGCTGGCGGCCACATCGCCCGCCGTCAGCGCCGGGTAGCGGCTCGAACGGGTCGGTGCGACGAGCAGCGAGCACCCGACCACGAACGCCGCCAGCCAGGCCCACCGGTGCGCCAGGATGCGGCGGCGGAGCTGCACGAACTCGCCACGCCGCACGGCCAGCCGGGCGGCCAGTCCAGAGGGCGGCTTCGCGGTCCTGGCCTTCACCTCTCACCTCGGCTGCGGCGAGCCTCGAACTGCTCGTAGGCGTCCACCACCCGCTGCACGAGCCGGTGCCGGACCACGTCCTCCTTGGTGAAGTCGAAGAAGACGATTCCCGGCAGGCCGCCGAGGATCTCGCGGGACTGCACCAGGCCGGACAGCTTCTCGGCCGGGAGGTCGATCTGCGTGACGTCGCCGGTGATCACGGCCTTGGAGTGGAACCCGAGCCGCGTCAGGAACATCTTCATCTGCTCGGGAGTCGTGTTCTGGGCCTCGTCGAGGAGGATGAAGGCGTCGTTGAGCGTCCGTCCGCGCATGAAGGCGAGCGGTGCCACCTCGATCACGCCGCGCTCGATGTGCCGGGCCACGCGATCGTAGCCGAGGATGTCGTAGAGGGCGTCATAAACCGGCCGCAGATACGGGTTGACCTTCTCCACCAGGTCGCCCGGCAGGAAGCCCAGCCGCTCCCCGGCCTCCACCGCCGGCCGCGTGAGGACGATGCGCTTGACCCGGTGCTCGGCCAGCGCCGCCGCGGCCAGGGCCACCGCGAGGTACGTCTTGCCGGTGCCGGCAGGTCCGATCGCGAACACGATGTCGTCCCGGAGTACGGCCTGGATGAACAGACGCTGCTTGAGGTTGCGTGGCACCAGCAGCCGCTTGAGGGAGTCCGGCAGCGTCGAGTCCGTGAAGAACGCCACGAGATCGACCGTGGGGTCCTCCTCGAGCACTCGAAACGCCGTGCGGAACTCCTCCTTGCCGACCTTGTACCCGGCGGCCACCAGCCTGCCGAGGTCCGAGAGCAGCTTGCCGGCCAGCGCCACCGCGGCCTCGTCGCCGTCGAGGCTGACCTCGTCGCCGCGGGCCGAGATCCTGACCCGCAGCCGCTCGGCCACGTAGCGGAGGTTCTCCTCCAGCGTGCCGGAAAGTGCCTCGAGGCTGCCTGCCTGGAAGGTGATCGAGGTCATGGCTTCAGGGCAACCGACGTCGCACGACGGCGACGCCCCTTCCTGTTGCACGCCCCGCGGGGCCACCAGCATGCACCGGCATCACCTCTGGCCCTGCCAGATGACCTCGGGCACTCCGGCCTGGCGGTTGAGCCAGCGCGCCAGCATGAAGAGGCTGTCCGAGAGCCGGTTGAGCAGGGGGATCACCGACCCGACCCCCTCGCCCTCGTGCTGGGCGGCCACGACCCGCCGCTCGGCCCGCCGGCACACGGTCCGGGCCTGATGCGCGAGGCAGGCGGGCCGCGAACCGGCCGGCAGCACGAAGTTGCGCAACGGCTCGAGGTCGGCTTCCATGGCGTCCATCCAGCCCTCGAGCCAGCCTGGCTCGGCGACCGCCGGGGCCAGGGGATACCCGCCCTTCGGATTCGCCAGGAACGCGCCAATCTCGAAGAGGATGCTCTGGACCCGCTCGAGCGGCTCGCGGGCCCGGGCGGGCAGACTCTCGGCCAACAGCATCCCCAGCACCGAGTTGAGCTCGTCGACCGTCCCGTAGGCCTCGACCCGTGCGTTGGCCTTCGACACCCGCGTGCCGTCCGCCAGCCCGGTGCCGCCGTCATCCCCCTTGCGGGTGTACACCTTCACGGGCGTATCGTAGCACCGCTCGCCCCCCACCCGCCCGGTCGGTGAACGGTCATCAGTGGTCGGTGGTCGGAGGAGTCGATGACGACTGCCCACCGGTTGCGGGCGAGCGGGGAAACCGATCACCGAGCACCTGCG
>JALOLB010000431.1 GCA_025456225.1 Thermoanaerobaculaceae bacterium | reverse complement strand
GCCCGCGAGCAGGGTCGCGCCGGGGACCCGGCGTCGGCATTGGGCGTGCTGGCCCGCCGCTACCTCGAGGGGTTCGGGCCGGCCTCGGCCGGGGATCTCGCCCAGTTCGGGATGCTCCAGCCGCGGACGCGGGTCCGTGACACGCTCGCGTCGCTTGTCGCCGCCGGTAGCGCAGCGAGGCTCGAGGGTCCCGATGGCGCGGAGCTTTTCGACGTGCCCGACGGCCTGCTCCCGCCGGAGAACACGCCGGCCCCGCCGCGGCTCCTGCCGATGTGGGACAGCGTCCTGCTGGCGTACGCCGATCGGGGCCGCATCATCCCGCCGGAGTACCGCCGGCTCGTGACCCGAGCCAACGGCGACGTCCTGCCGACGCTGCTCGTCGACGGGAGCGTCGCAGGGGTCTGGCGTCCCGCCGACGGCGGCATCGAGGCGACGGCCTTTCTCCGGCTGCCGGAGGGCACGTGGGACGCGCTCGAGGCCGAGGCCTGCGGCATGGTGGCGTTCCTCGCCGGTCGCGATCCCGCCGTCTACCGGCGTTACGCCCACTGGTGGGGCGCGCTGCCGAGCGTCGAGGTACGGGTGCTCGGCCGCGGGACCACCGGCTGATCTCGCGCTGGCGACCTCCGGGGTGCCGCGCGTGGCGCCGAGCTCGACGGAGAGCGGCCCCGAGGCTGGCACCCGGCACGAGCAGGCGACTGTGGTTGGGCGTGGACACCGGGCGACCCGCCAGCGTCATCATTGACGGAGCCCCTGTTGGGGTCGCAGCAGTCGGGCCACTCGAGATCGCGGTACATGCGGTTCGACGGGCGTCGTCCGAACGGAGGAACAGGTCGTGACCGAGGAGAAGAAGACAGCATGGCCGTGCCCGAAGGACGGGGCAGCCATGCAGCCGATGGCACGCGGCGATGGCGTGCGGCGCTGCCCGGAGTGCCGTTCTGTGTTCATCGACCCCGAGGCCATGCGCCGCGGAGGTGGGGCACGACCCCCGAAGTGGTCGCCGGTGGTCACGAGCGTGCTCATGAGCCTGCTGGCAACGTTCGTGGTGCGGCGGCTTCGGCGACGCTCTCGCCCGCAGTCTCCGGATTGACGGCTAGCCGCGCCCTCGGCGCCCGCACTCGCCGGACCGTCGGGGCGTTACCCGGTGCCAGAGTGCACCGGCGAGCAGTACCGGAGCAATTGACAGGCCAAGCCGCCGAGGAGTATCCCGTAGGCGCCGAGTGGTCGGTCCCGCTCCAGACGCCCTGAGGAAGAACCGATGAAGCGAATCCTGACCCTGTCCCTCGCCGGGGCGCTCGTCCTTGGGACGCTGGCGACGGGAGTCGTCGGCGCACATCAGGCGGGCGGCGCCAAGCCGCACGACCGCGAAGGCGGCCACCGGGGCGGTCTCGGGTCCGTGACTGCGTGCCTTCTGTCCCCGGCAGTGAGCGGAACGTCCATCTTCGCCTTGGCCACCCCTGGCAAGCCCGGAGGCTCCCTCACCGTCCTCGTACGGGTCAAGCACCCCGACGCCACGGCGGCGACCTACGGTGCGACCGTGACGCCCACGTTCCCCACCGCCGGGGCGGGAGCCCCGGTGACCCTCACCCGAAAGGGCACGTCCTTCGTCCTGAGGGGGACGGTCCAGGTGCCGGCATCGGCGACGGCCGGCGGCGCCACCCTGGCTGTGGCCGGCACGTACGGCACTTCCAGCTTCACATGCGCGGGCCTGACGGCAACCATCAAGGTTCCCAAGCCCGCCCGGCCGCCCGTCTGCACCAGCACCCCTGCGGGGCTGAGCGTCCGGGCCTGGGCGACGCCCGCCATGCCGGGGGGAACGCTGTGGGTCGCGGTCAGGGTGAAGAAGCAGGACCCGTCGGCCACGCTGGCGGCGACGGCGACCGCGACGATTCCGCCTGCCTCGGCAAGGGCTCCCCAGGCGCTCAAGGCGCTGGGCTCGTGGGCGGTCCTGACCGGTGCGTTCCCGGTCGACAAGGGTGCCACGCTCGGCGCCACCGCGACCGTTGCGGTCACCGGCTCCTACACCGTTGGGACGGCCGCCACCACGTTCACGTGCTCGCTGACCACCCCCATCAGGAACGTCAAGTTCTGGCGCGTGGGGAAGGGCCACTAGTCGCGAGCGGGGCCACACCGCACACACCATCGGCGGCCGCCCCGTGGTCCTATTGGGGGGCTGGCTCCAGGGTCCCTGCGCTGGTTATCTACTCCCAGAGTTGAACCTGCACCATCGGGGTGCACGCCGGCTCGACGGAGCCCGGACGAGGTCGTGGCCGGCCTAGGACCAAAGGCCCCGCCCGAGGTGATCTCGCAGGTCCGGGGGAGGCGCAGGTCATGTCCCTGCTCCAGCGGCTGGAGAGCGCGCAGCAGGCCACCAGCACCCAGGGTGCCGGAGAGCCCCCGGGCGCCGGCACGCCCGCGCGCGTCCCGCCTCCGTCTGACCCGAGGCTGGCCCAGGTTGCGGCACGCGGGGACCGGCTGCGTGACATCAGGCTCCGCCTGGTGGACGAGGTGGTCGGCGCCTCCGACACGCTCTTCGACGCCAACGCGGCGACCGACGTCCACGCG
>JALOLB010000170.1 GCA_025456225.1 Thermoanaerobaculaceae bacterium | reverse complement strand
AGGGCCGCAATGTTGCCCGCGTATCCCCAATTCCAAGCCCCCACAAGTTCAACGAGCCTGCTGTAGTATGTCGAACGCAGTTCGTTGAGGTTGGCACGGAGTTGATCGCGCGAAGTGCGGAACCGGCGTTCGAGTTCAGCCAATGCCTCGTCGCTCTCGCGCAGCGGGATGCCGGTGAACTCGGCGAGGGTCTCGCGGGTGATGTCATTGGGCGTGGGGCCGAGGCCGCCCGTCACGAGGATCACGGGCGCGTGGTTCGTGGCGAAGGCCAGGGCTTTGAGGATGTCGTCGCGGTGATCATCCACGGTGAGCGAGGCCACGCACCGGCCGCCCAGCGGTCGCAGGGTGCGCGTGAGGAAGTGCGTGTGGCCGTCGGCGTAGATGCCCTCGAGCAACTCGCCGCCGGTCACGACAATCACGTAGTCGACCGGCCTGGAATCCTGGGGTTCGCCCAATGCATTGCCTCCTCGACGCGGGTCCATCTTACGCGTTCGGCCATATGCGCACAAGCCGGAGCCAGGGACGGGACGGGGTTCGGAGGACTGTGCGCGGCTATACTCTCGGGTCATGTCCGACGCCACCGCGTTCGCTGCGCTCGTTGAGCTGTGCGCCAGGCTCCGCGCCCCCGATGGCTGCCCGTGGGACCGGGAGCAGACGTTCGAGAGCCTTCGCGCCTACATCATCGAGGAAGCCTACGAGGTCGTGGACGCCATTGGTGACCCTCGCCCCGGGCAGCTCGCCGGCGAGCTCGGGGACCTGCTGTTCCAGATCGTCTTCGTGGCCCAGATTGCCCGCGAGAAGGGGTGGTTCGACATCGCGGAGGTGTGCGAGGGCATCCGCAGCAAGATGGTGCGGCGTCACCCCCACGTCTTCGGCGACGTCGAGGTTGAGGACGCCGCCCACGTCGTGCGCAACTGGGAGACGATCAAGCAACGGGAGCGGGAGACGGAAGGGGCCCTCGCGGGGGTGCCCCGCAGCCTGCCGGCCCTGCTCAAGGCGAGGCGGATCACCGAGAAGGCAGCGGCACTGGGGTTCGACTGGTTCGAGCTGTCGGCGGGCCGGGGCGAGCCGGACGTCGCGGCCGTGTTGCACGCCGACCCTGACGGGCAGGAAGGCGTCGAGAAGCTCGAGGCGGCTCGACAGATCGGCGAGGCCCTCTTCTGGATCTCGAGCCTCGCGCGTCGTCGGGGCATCGACCCGGAGGCTGCCCTGCAGGCCACCAACGAGGAGTTCTCGCTCCGGTTCGCCGCCCTGGAGGTCGCGGTCCGGTCCGGCGGCCGAGAGCTCCGGGAGCTGAGCCCCGAGGAGCGTCGCGACCTGTGGCAGCAACCCGGAGTGCCCGGTCCGGGAGCCTGAGAGGTCGTGAGCCGAACGCACGAGGGTAGCTGCAGCGCCAACCGGTCCCCCTCGCAACCTGGAGGACCTGGACCAAGTGGTCGACGAGCCCAGGGGCGTTGCCGAAAGGTCACGCTGGGTTGCTCGTAGCTTTCGACACGCATTGAGGGGAGGGACCGGTCCAAGTTCAGGTCCGGGTTGGCGCTCCGGGGCGCAGGAGCTGACCGAAGGGTACCTGCTGTTGGTCTGCAGGCTCAAGGCCCTGCTCACCCCAGGCGCCGGCGGAACCGCAGGCGGGCCAGCGCCAGGATTGCCGTGCCCAGGACCACCAGGGCCAACGCCTGGGGCCACAGCACCCCAACCCCCACTCCCTTGAGGAACACCCCTCTCAGGATGACCACGTAGTACCGCAACGGCACCAGGTAGGTGACGAGCTGGAAGACCTCGGGCATGTTCTGGATCGGGAAGGCGAACCCCGACAGGTAGATCTGCGGCATGATGAAGACGAAGGCGGTGAGCATCATGGCCTGCTGTTGGGTGTTCGAAAGGGTCGAGATGAGCAGGCCGAGCCCCAGGGTGCAGAGCATGAATGGCAGGGTGAGGAGGAGCAGGGTGAGGAGGGATCCTCTCAGCGGCACCTTGAACCAGAACAGGACGATGGGGAGGGTCGAGAAGACCTCCGCGAGCCCGACGAGGGCGTAGGGGATGAGCTTGCCGATGATCAGGTGGGTGGGTGTCAGAGGCGTGACCAGGAGCTGCTCCATGGTGCCCACCTCGCTCTCCCGCACCACCGCCATGGCGGTCAGCATCATCGTCATGATCATGATGATCATGGCCAGCACGCTGGGCACCATGTAGTTGCGGCTCGTGAGGTCGGGGTTGTACAGCACGATGGGCTGCAGCTCCACAAGCGGCCGCACGCCCTCGCCGGACTCGCCGCGCAGGACCCCGTTGGCGTAGCTCATGCCCGCCGTGCCGGTCATGGCGTCAGCACCATCGGCGAGTAGCTGCACCGTGCCAGGGCGCCCGGACGCCCGGTCCGCCCCGAACCCGGCCGGGATCGTGAGGCCCAGACGGGCGACCCCGCCCTGGAGCAGGGCGTCGAGCCCTGCCTGGCTGTCCACCCGCGCGGTGACGCGGAAGTAGCTCGAGGCCTCGAAGCGCTGCACGAGCTGGCGGCTGGATGCGCTGCGGTCGAGGTCGCAGACGGCGAGCTCGACGTTGCGGATGTCGGTGGTCGCGGCATAGCCCAGGATGAGGAGCTGAAAGACCGGGGCGATGAAGAGGATCGGCAGGATCTTGGGATCCCGCCTGAGCTGCAGCAGCTCCTTCACGAGGATGACGAGCAGGGTGCGCATCTCACAGGCTCCTGACGGTGCGGACCGTGGCGAGCACGAGCACGATGCCGCCGTAGACGACGAGGCCAACCGCCTGGAGCCACCAGTGCTCGGGTCCGGCGCCCTTGAGCACGATGGCGCGCAGTGCGACGAGGAAGTAACGGGCCGGGACGATGTGGGTAATCCACTGCAGGGCGACCGGCATCGACGAGATCGGGAAGATGAAGCCCGACAGGAGCAGGGTGGGCAGCATCGAGGAGAGGAGACTGACCTGGAACGCCACCTGCTGGGTGTCGGCGAGGGTGGAGATGAGGATCCCCCATCCGAGGCCGCCGGCCAGGTACAGCACCGTGACCGCGGCCAGCCAGAAGATCGAGCCCCGGACGGGGACGTCGAAGAGCCCCCACGCCAGGATCAGCGAGCCAGCCGTGGCGGCCGATGCCATGAGCAGGTATGGGAGGGTCTTGCCGATCAGCAGCTCGAGGGCGACGAGTGGTGTCGCCCGGAGCGACTCCATGGTGCCCCGCTCCTTCTCGCGCACCACGGCGAGGGCGGTGGCGATCACCGAGGTGACCATGAGGATGAAGGCGATCAAACCCGGGACGAGGAACCGGCTCGATGCGAGGTCGGGGTTGTACCAGACCAGCGGCGCGGGTATCGCCGGCCCGGTCCGCCCATCCACGCGCACCAGCGGCGAGACCGCCGTCACGATCTGCGTCGCGTACCCGAGCACCGTGGTGGCCGTCTGGGAGTCGGAGCCGTCGAGCACGAACTGGAGGACGGTCGGCCGGCGGGCCGCCAGGTCGCGGCCGTAGCCCGCGGGAACCACCAGCGCCGCCTGGGCGCGGCCGTCATCGAACATGGCATCCAGGTGTCGCGGGTCGCGAGGGCTCGCCACGAGGTCGAAGTAGCCGCTGCGGAGGAACGCCTCGGCCGCCTCGCGGGAGGACCGGGTGCCATCCTGGTCGACCACGGCGAGGCGAACGTGCTGGACGTCGAAGGACAGGGCATAGCCGTAGATCAGCACGAGGAGCATCGGCATGCCGATGAGCGTGAAGGCGATGCGCCAGTCGCGGCGGAGCTGCAGCAGCTCCTTGATGGCAATGGCGAGGGTGCGGCGGATCATCGCCCCCTCCCGCCCGCCCGGTGGTCGGTGGTCGGTGCACGGTGATCAGAGGGATTGCCAGAAGGGGGTTGGGCGGGACCTCCGGCCACCGACCACTGATCACCGGCCACCGTCCTCAACTGGCCTCTGGACACCGACCACTGATCACCGGCCACTGCTTCACCCGCGATGACGTGGATGAAGACGTCCTCGAGGGAGGGCTCGATCGGAGTGATGGAGACATCCTCGAAGCCGGCACTGCGGAGCCGGTTCTGGACGACGCTTGCCCCGTCCGCCTCGGCCAGGACGACGTGGAGCACGGTGCCGAAGAGCGCCGCCTCGCGAACAGCCGGCTCGGCCTCGAGGATCTGGAGCGCGGCGGGGGCCCGGGAGCACCGGACCTCCACGACCGTCCCCGGGGCGAACAGCCGCTTGAGGCTGGGGACGCTGTCCAGGGCCAGCAGGCGGCCGGCGTGCATGAGGGCGACGCGGTGGCAGCGCTCGGCCTCGTCCATGTAGTGGGTCGTGACGAAGACCGTGGTGCCGGCTGCCGCGAGCGCGTCGATGAGGTCCCAGAACCGACGTCGTGCCTCCGGGTCGACGCCGCCGGTGGGCTCGTCGAGGAAGACGATCGGTGGCTCGTGAAGGAGGGCGCAGCCGAGGGCCAGGCGTTGCCGGAAGCCGCCCGGCAGCTCTCGCACGAGGGTGCGCCGCCGCTGGGCGAGGTCCGCAGCCTGCACCGCCCAGTCGGCCCTCGCGGCGAGCCGCTGGCCGCCGAGCCCGTAGGCGCCTCCCCAGAAACGCAGGTTCTCGTCGACCGTGAGGTCGGTGTAGAGCGAGAACCGCTGGGACATGTAGCCGATGCGCCGCTTGATGGCGGCGGGCTGGCGCCCGACGTCCAGCCCCAGGACCTCGCCGCGTCCGGAGGTCGGCGCGAGCAGGCCGCAGAGCATGCGGATGGTGGTGGTCTTGCCGGCACCGTTGGAGCCGAGGAAGCCGAAGATCTCCCCGCGGCCCACCTCGAAGCTCACGCGGTCCACGGCCACGAACTTCCCGAAGCTCCGGGACAGCTCGTGCGCCACCACCACGGTGTCGGTCATCGGCCCACCGCCCGCTCCAGGGCGGCGGCGGCCAACCAGGCGCCGGCCCGGACGTTCACCTGCTGCCCCTCGGCGGCGGAGAGCTGCGCCTCGGCATCGAGAATCTCGACCATGGCCGCGAGGCCCACGGTGTGGCGCTCCTCGGCGGCTTCCTGCCGCGCGGCCGCCGCCTGGCGCGCCAGGTCGGCGGCGGACACGGTCTGCAGGGCGGTCTCGAGGTCGGAGTGGGCGGTCTGGACCTCGAGCCGGATGCGGCGTTCCAGGTCTGCCCGTTCCCGGGCGAGGGCGCGCTGCTGCGCCTGGCTGGCGGCGCGGTCGGCGGCGCTCTTGCCGCCGTCGAAGAGGGTCCAGCTCCCGACCAGGCTCACGGCCCAGGAGTCCTGCCACCGGTCCTCGGGGGGGAAGTAGCGCTGGTTGGGGCGGGCCAGGTCCCACTGGGCCACGGCCGCGAGACCGGGGCGCACCGGCGCCCGGGTCAGGGTCTCCCGAGCTTCCAGGGCGGCCAGTTGGGCGCCCAGGGCCTCGAGGTCGGCGCGACCGGCGAGGGCCTGGGCCTGGGCCTCGGCGAGAGGTGCAGGGGGCGCGGGCAGGGCGCCGAGAATCGTGTCCGCCAGCTCCAGCTCCTGGTCGGGGGCCAGGTGGAGGAGCGAGCGCAGGGTGTCGAGGGCGGTGGCGGCGGCCGCGCGGGCGCGGATCAGGGCAACTGTGGCCGAGGCCTGCCGCTCCTGGGCGGCCAGGAGGTCGGCGCGAACCGCCATCCCGGCCTGCAGGAGCGCCTGGCTGTCGGCGAGCAGACGGTCGCTGCGGGCCACCTGGGCCGTCGCGACGTCCCGGGCGGCGAGCGCCCTCACCGCCTCCCAGTACGCGACCTGGGCCGCCAGGCGGAGGTCGGAGGCCGTCTGGGCCTGGCGGCTCGAGGCGGCCGTCTGGTCGAGGCGGGCGGCGCGGCGCTGGGAGTCGATGGCGCCACCGGCCAGGAGGGTCTGGGTGGCCCGGAGACCGGCGGCGTAGGTGGTCGTGATGTCGGGCACGAGGACGACCGCCGACTGGCCGGGCACGAGGATCGGGAGGCTGAACTCGGGCACGGGGCTGCGCTCGCCGAGGCTCGCGCTGGCCGCGAGCGACGGCCAGCGGGCGGCATCGGCCGCCTGGACGCCGGCCGCTGTGGCGTTGGCCCGTTCCCTCGCTACCGCCACGACGTCCGACACCTCCACGGCTCTCGCCGCCACCGCCGCCGCATCCAACCGTATCGGCTCCGCCAGCACCGGAGAGGAGCTAAACCCAAGCAGGGCCACGAACATCGCGAGTGCCACTGTCCGGACCCCGGACCCCGGACCCCGGACCCCGATTCTGGGGCGGGTGGAGGAACCGATCACCGACAACTGACCACTGACCACTGTGCTCATGCTGCCTCCCCGGCGGCGGCGCCGCCCGAGCGGGTGAGGTGAAGGAAGACGTCCTCGAGGGTTGCCGGGATGCGTCGGATCTCCTGGACCGTGGCGCCGGCCTGTCGGATGGCGCGATCGATCTGCGAAGGGTCGAGATGACCGTCCACGCGGACGTGAAAGCGTGCTGCGAACGGCTGCACGTCGAGAACGCCGTCGAGACTCGCGAGGGCGGAGGCGACGAGGGTCCTCGGCTCCGCCGCCACCTGAAAGACGGTCCCGGGCAGGGCGGCCGGGAGCGCCGCCGGCGGAGCGTCGGCCAGGGTGTGTCCCCGGTGGAGCAGGACGACGCGGGAGCAGCGCTCGGCCTCGTCGAGGTAGGGGGTGGCGATGAGCAGGGTCAGGCCGTCAGCGACCAGGTCGCCCAGCAGCTTCCAGAACTCGCGTCGCGTGACGGGGTCGACGCCGGTCGTGGGCTCGTCGAGCAGGAGGATCTCGGGCTCGTGCATGAGGCTGCAGGCGAGGGCCAGCTTCTGCTTCATGCCGCCGGAGAGCCGCTCCGCCTGGCGGGTGCGGAACTCGGACAGACCGACGCGATCGAGAAGCTGGTCGCGGCGCGGGCGCCAGCGCGCCACGCCCAGGAGCAGTGCAAAGAACTGCACGTTCTCGTCGACCGTGAGATCGCCGTAGAGAGCGAACCGCTGCGCCAGGTAGCCGAGACGGTGGTGGAGCGCCCGCCGGTGCGTCCAGGCGTCCCGGCCGAGCACCGTGACGGTGCCGGAGCTGGCCCGCAGGAGTCCGGCGAGAACCCGCAGCGTCGAGGTCTTGCCGGCCCCGTCCGGGCCGATGAGCCCCACCACCTCGCCGCGCTCGACCCGTAGATCGAGGCCGCGCACCGCCGTCTCCGCCCCGTACCTCACTGTCATCCCGACCACGTCGACCATGGCGTCGCTCATTGTCCGGACCCCGGACCCCGGACCCCGGACCCCGACCCGAAGTACGCATCGGCCGGCATCCCCGGCTTGAACACGCCGGCCGCGTTGTCCAGGCTCACCTTGACCTTGAACACGAGCTTGGCGCGTTCCTCGGGGGTCTGGACGTTCTTGGGCGTGAACTCGGCGACCTTCGCGACGAGGGAGACGGTGCCGGTGAATGCCTCCTGCCGTCCGTCAACGCGCACCGTCACCTGGTCCCCGAGTCGGATGCGGGACAGCGAGGGCTCGTCCACGTACACCGTGAGCCACGGTTGGGATATGTCGGTGAGGACCGAGAGGAGGGCGCCGGCCGACAGGACCTCGCCGGGCTCCGTGGCGCGCTGGGTGACCACGCCCCCCCTCGGAGCCACGACGGTGGCGTCGGCGAGGCGCTGCCCGGCGGTGGCGACCACGGCGACCGCGGCATCGCGCTGGGCTCGGGCCTGGGCGATCTCCTGAAAGCGGGGGCCGGCCTTGGCCTTGGCCTGCTCGGCCTGGGTCGCGGCGAGGGTGCGCTCGAGCAGGAGCACCCGGGTGCGGGCGTCGTCCCGGGCCTTCTCGGTCGCCGTGCCGCGATCGGCCAGCCCCTCCAGGCGTCCGAGGTCGACGCGGGCGGCGGCGAGATCGGCCTCGATGCGGGCGACCTCGGCCGCCACACGGTCGAGGTCCTCCTTCCGGGTGCCTGCCTCGAGGAGCGCGAGTCGGGCTTCAGCCGCCGCCAGCTCGGCCCGGGCGCGGGCCAGGTCGTTCTGGATGTCAACGGTCTCGATCCGGGCCACCACGTCGCCGGCCCTCACGGACTCGCCCTCCTGGAAGGGCAGCGCGGCGAGTCGGCCGCCGACCTTGGCGGCCAGGCGGACCTCGGTCGCCTCGATGTGGCCGGAGGCGTGGATCGTCCCGTTGCGGTCGGTGGCGCGACAGGCGAGGAGGGAGACGGCTGCGACAGCGCCGGCAGCAAGGGTGAGGAGTCGGGTGTTCACAGGGAGCCTCCTGCCGCCGGGCGGGCGGCAATTCCGAAGAGCAGGATGTCGGTGACGCGGTCGGCGATCGTCGCTGGTTTCGGGATCTCGGCCGGGAGCTCGGCGCCGGCGGCACTGAGACGGTCGCGCAGGCGCAGGGCGTTGGCCATGAACACCGCCCCGCCGACGATCAGCAGGTGGGCGACAATGGGGTCGACCGGACGGAACTCGCCCGAGGCGAGACCGTCCGAGACGATGCGGTGCGTGTTGCCCAGAACCTGAGCCATGCGCTGAAGGGCGGCCGCCGGAAGGTTGGCGCCGCCGGACGCGATCTCCCGCATCATGATCTGCGGGTAGCTGGGGTGAGTCAGCGCGAGGGTGAGGAACGTCTCCTGGAGCGCCCGCAGGCGACCGGTCGGGGACGCCTCGGAGGCCATGCGCCGGCCGGTCTCGGCCTCGACGAGCGCGATGAAGCCGAGGACCACCTCCGCATAGAGCGCCGCCTTGTCGCCCACGTGGTAGTACAGCATCGCCTTGTTGACGCCGGCGCGTCGGGCGATCTCGTCCACCCCGGCGCCGGCATACCCACGCTCGGCGAAGGTCGTATACGGTCTCGCGGGTGGTATGGGTGGGTGGGGTCGTGACTCTGGGACATGCTGCCTCCGACAACTAACCGATCGGTTAAACCGACAAGTTAGTTGTACGTCGAAGCGAGCCCGATGTCAAGGGGGCCGCGAGTCGAGAGTCACGGGAAGTCGAGAGTTGAGAGTTGAGAGTTGAGAGTTGAGAGGCTGGAGACGATGGTTGTGGATCGTTCCTGTGCTGCAAGGAACGAGTAGCTGGTGGCGGGCGAGGTGGCCAGCACTCCTACACTCCAGGCCAGGCTACCGGTGTCGTGCCCAGCGAGGTGCAGGTGAAACGCCACCTTCGGGAAGTGAGACCTTCCCCGGTCTCTGCTCTCGACTCTTGACTCTCGACTCTCGACTTGCCTCGGGGCTTCGCGGTCAGTCGACCTTGAACCCGGCGTCGAGGGTCACCTGGTACTCGACGACCTTGCCGTCGGCCGCGGCGCCCCGGACCTCGACGACCTCGAACCAGGACACACCGTGGACCGTCTCGGCGGCCTTGGCGAGGGCCAGATTGATGGCAGCCTCGACGCTGTCCTTCGAGCAACCCACCAGCCGGATCTTCTTGTAGACCTTGTCACCCATGCCCACCTCCCTGGGAATCCCAGACGACCTTGTCGCCTTGCACAAGGCAAGTATGGCAGGATCGATTCCCGTTTTGGGTTACACTTCGACCTGACATCGTGAACGGCAGCGCGCAGGACTGACACTCAGGAGGTTTCAAGATGGCAAGCAACGTTCCCCCGCCCCCGATGCCCCCGCCGCCCCCGGTGGCTCCACCCCCGGCCCAGTACGCCCCGCCGCAGCCCGTCGCCCCGAAGAAGAAGACCAGCCCCCTGGTCTGGGTGCTGGCCGGATGCGGCGGCCTCGTGCTGGTGGTCGTGATCGTGCTGGCTGTCGGCGGTTTCCTGGTCGGCCGGAAGATCAAGAGCTTCGCCGCCGACGCCGAGCGCAACCCGGCGGTCGCGGCCGCGGAGATGGTGGTGCTCGCCAGCCCCGACCTCGAGATGGTCGACAAGGACTACGATCGCGGCACCATCACCATCCGCAACAAGAAGACCGGCGAGGTCATCACCATGGACGCGGAGGACGTCAAGAACGGGCGCTTCCGCTTCCGCAACGAGAAGGGTGAGGAGGTGACCTTCGAGGGCAAGGGGGACAAGGAGGGCGGCACGCTCAAGGTGACCGGCAAGGACGGCGAGATGACCTTTGGCGCCGGCACCGAGATCGAGGCGCCGAGCTGGCTACCCGTCTACCCGGATGCAACTGCCCAGGGGAACTACAGCGGCACGACGGCGGAGGGGCGGAGCGGCGGCTTCACCTTCCAGACGCCAGACGAGGTCGGGAAGGTGATCAGCTTCTACAAGCGCGCCTTCGAGAACGAGGGCCTCGAGGTCAACAGCAGCACCTTCGAGCAGAACGGCCACGTCGCGGGCGGCACGGTGACCGGCACCGCCGGCAACCGCGAGGCGGGCGTCACGGTGGGGCGGGACACCGACAGCAACACCACCACCGCCACGGTGATGTACAAGGTCGGCAAGACCAACTGATCGGAACGCTGCTCGACGACCATGGGCGACGGCGTGCGTCTCGACGTCTGGCTCGACGTGGCCTGCGTGGCGAAGACCCGTTCCCAGGCCAAGGAGCTTTGTGACGGCGGCAAGGTGGAGGTCAACGGGCAGCGCGCCAAGGCGCACCGTCTGGTGCGCCCAGGTGACCGGCTGATCGTGGCTGTCGCCCCTGGCCACCACCGAGAGCTGAAGGTCGTCGAGGTGCTCGAGACCCACGTCGCCAAGACGCGGGCCCGGGAGCTGTACGAGGACCTGACCCCGCAGCCCACGCCCGAGGAGCTGGAGACCCGTCACTGGGAGCGGCTCGCGCCGCCCCCGGCTCCCCCTCGTGGCGCTGGACGCCCGGAAAAGCGGGACCGCCGCAGGATCGACCGCTTCCGGAGCGGCTAGGGTCCCCCGCCCGCGCGGTGGTCGGTGGTCAGTGATCGGTGGTCAGAGGTAGGTGAATGGCAGGACCTCGCACGGGATTGAGGCCTCCGACCACCGAGCACCGATCGCCGATCACCTCTCCTTGCACGCTTTGAACCAGTCGGCCGTTCGCTTGAGGCCCTCGGCGAGGCCGACGGTGACGCGCACGCCGAGCTCGCGCTCGATCCTGGCGGCGGTGATGCACGAGCGGCGCTGCTCGCCCGACTTGGCGGGGCCGTGGGTCGCCGGCCGCTCGATGCCCAGCGCGCGCGCCAGGCCGTCGTAGAGCTGCACGACGTCGGTCTCGACGCCGGTGCCGACGTTGAAGATGCCGAACCCGGGCCGGCCCAGGGCGGCGAGGTTGGCGGCCGCCACGTCGGCGACGAAGACGTAGTCCCGGCTCTGCAGGCCGTCACCGTTGATGACGGCCTCGCGTCCGGACAGCAGGCGGTCCAGGAAGATGGCCACCACGCCGGCCTCGCCGTGGGGGTTCTGCCGCGGCCCGTAGACGTTGGCGTAGCGCAGGCAGGTGGCGTCGAGGCCGTACTCGGCGTGGAAGAAGTAGAGGTAGCGCTCGACCGAGAGCTTGGCGACGCCGTAGGGCGAGATGGGGCGCGCCGGGTGCTCCTCGTCGGCGGGGAAGTAGTCCTGCTCGCCGTACATCGCCCCGCCCGTGGAGGCGAAGACGACCTGCTTGAGCGAGCCACGGCGTCCCGCCTCGAGGAGGTTGAGGGTGCCGAAGATGTTGACGCTGGCGTCGAAGAGCGGGTCGGCGACCGAGCGGCGGACGTCCATCTGGGCGGCGTGGTGCACGAGCACCTCGATACCGCCGCGCGCCGGCCGGCACGTTCTCCTTGCGCCCGGAGGAGAGGTCGTCAACAATCAGGACGCGGTGGCCCGCCGCGACCAGCGCGTCGGCCACGTGGGAGCCGATGAAGCCCGCCCCTCCGGTCACACAGACGGTTCGCGATGTCATGGCTGGTCCCTTCCCCGGGCAGGCGCTGGCGGATCTCCTGCCCCTGGCCGTCGGATTCTATCAGCGCCCGACCGTGGACGTGGCGCTCGACCTCCTCGGCAAGCTGCTGGTGCGCCGACTTCCGGAGGGCCTCGCCGCGGTGCGTCTGACCGAGACCGAGGCGTACCTGGGCGTGGAGGACCCGGCGTGCCACACCTATCGAGGGCGCCGCACGGCCCGCACCGAGGTGATGTGGGGCGAGGCCGGGAGGTTGTACGTCTACTTCACCTACGGGATGCATTTCTGCGCCAACGTGGTGACGCGCGGGGCAGGGGAGCCGGAGGCCGTGCTGCTGCGCGGCGGCCTCGTCGTGGCGGGCGGGGAGCTGGTGCTCCGCCGCCGCGGCCGGGCCGACCGACACGGGCTCCTGGACGGCCCGGCGAAGCTCTGTCAGGGGCTGGGGATCGACCGGACGCTCAACGGCGCCGACCTCACCCGGGACGACGTGCTCTGGGTAGCCGACGACGGGGGGGTGCCCCCGGAGGGGTCGGTGCGGAGGGGGCCCCGGGTAGGTGTGGCCTACGCCGGGGAGGCCGCGGCGTGGCCTCTTCGCTTCCGCGTCGACGCGGTCGGGGGGTGGGCGCCGCGGGCTGCTCGGAAGGCTTGTGCTGACGCAGCATGCGGAGGACCCGCAGCAGGTCCGCGGGCAGGTGAGAGGTGAAGCTCAGGCGCGCGCCGGTGCGCGGGTGGTTGAAGGAGAGCAGTGCGGCGTGCAGGGCGAGGCGGGGCGCCTGGACCGGGTCCTTGCGGGGATCGCCGTAAACCGAGTCGCCGAGCACCGGATGCCCGAGGTACGACAGGTGGACGCGGACCTGGTGGGTGCGGCCGGTCCCGAGGTTGGCCTCCACGAGCGTGGCCACTCCCAGCCGACGGATCGGGGTGAAGGTCGTGAGCGCCGCCTGCCCGCCCTTCCCCGGGCCGAGAGCCGCCCGCCGGGCGCCGGGCCGGGGCCTTCCAATGCTGCGGTCCACCTCGACGGCCTCGGTGAAGTCGCCGCCGACGAGCGCGTGGTAGCGGCGCTCGATGCGGTGGACGCGGAGCTGGGCCTGGAGGTTCTGGGCGGCCTGGGAGCTCAGGGCGAACATCATCACCCCGGAGGTGTCGCGGTCGAGCCGGTGCACCACGAAGATCCGGCGGTGCTCCCCGACCTGGCGCTCGACCGCGGCCGCCACCCGCGCCATCACCGTGTCCTCCTCCTGGGCCAGGGTGGGGTGGACCACCACGCCTGCCGGCTTGTCGACGACAACCACGTCCTGGTCGAGGTGGAGGATGACGATGGGAGGCAACGCCGGCGGGCGGCGCCGCCGCGGCAGGCTGGCGTTGTGTGCGACCTCGTCGGAGTCCGTCACAGTCTGCCCAGGGTCGCCGGCCACGTTGCCGTTGACCAGGACGTGCCCGACCTCCACCTCATGCTTGGCCCGGGTGTACGAGCACCCGAGGAGGACCTGCACGCGCCGGGCGAGCCGGAGGCCTTCGCTCATGGACCAAGGGTACCATCCGGCTGGCGGGAGTGAGGGTTCGCGAGTCAGGGGCGAGGGGGTGAACTCGTGGCCTATCGTCCCAGACAGTAACGTGGACGTGGACGTGGACGAGATCTGCGGCCTGACCCGTGAAGCCGGGTACACTCCGGCCTTCACACGAGCGCCGCCGGGGTGGACAGGGCGGTTGGCTCTTTCCTTCGACCTGCACTCAGAGCAGGGGCCACGACCACGACGACGTCCACGTCCACGGCGACGACCACGTCCGGGGTGCCGCATTGGGGTCGGCGGAGTCGACCGAGCCGTTCCCTCACGTCACTCCGCCACGTCCAGATGCGCCCGGATGGACAATCCGGGGCTGGCTCGCTAGGGTGACGGCATGCAGGAAGCTGACGTCGGTTCGATCCTCGGGCGCGCTGTGGCGGCCGGACTCGCTCCGGGCTGGGTGGCTGGGGTCTTCCGGGAAGGCGAGGAAGGGCCGTGCTGGTGTGCCGGGAGGCGCGGCCAGGGCGGGGAGGATGTCGCGGCCGACCTCTGGTTCGACCTCGCGTCCCTGACCAAGCCGCTGGTCACCACGACCCTGCTGCTGCTGGCCCGCCGGGACGGCCTGGACCTGCAGTCCCCGCTGGCGGAGCTGCTGCCAGAGCTGGCAGGCTCCCCATGGGCCGGCGTCACGGTGGAGCAGTGCGCAACCCACACCGCCGGCTTCCCGGCCTGGGAGCCCCTGTACCTCGGGGGCCCGGGGCCGGAGCGCTATCTGGCCCGTCTGGCCGCTGTCACGCCGGTGGCGGCGCCGGGGGAGCGGGTCGTCTACTCGTGCCTGGGCTTCATCGCCCTGGGACTGGCCCTCGAACGTGCCGCGGGAGCGGATCTCGCGGCGCTCTTCGAGGAGCTCGTGGCGGCGCCGTTAGGCCTGGCGACCGAGTGCGGCTTTGCCCCGCCGCGGTCGACAGCGGTGGCTCTGGGTGAGAGCTCCTGGTTTGTGGAGCGCGCGCTGGTGGGTGATCGCGGCGGGCCTGGGGCGCCGCCACCGGCCCGACCGGACGCGTGGCCCTGCGACGACGGCAACGCCCGCGGGCTGGACGGCGTCGCAGGCAATGCCGGGCTGTTCGGCAGCGCGGCCGCCGTGGCCCGGCTGGCAGCCGAGTACCTGCCGGGGGGAGGCGAGCTCCTGGACGCCGAGGAGGCCGCGCTTGCCACCCGTGACCGCACGGCGGGCAGGGAGCAGGCGCGGGGACTGGGCTGGCAGGTGGCAGCCACACCGGGCTGCTCGGCAGGTCCCGCCCTGGCACCGGGTGCCTTCGGGCACACGGGCTTCACCGGCACGTCGGTGTGGGTGGACCCCGACCGCCGGGTGGTCCTGGTGCTCCTGGGCAACCGGCTGCATCCCGGGGGCCGGACCCCCGACCTGCACCCGCTGCGCCGGGCGTATCACCGGCTGGCCCTGGAGGCGCTGGACGCATGAGCCGGGGCAGGCTCCTGGCTGTCGTGCTCGCGGTCCTCGGGGCGGTGGGCGCGGTGTCGGGCCAGGAGCCCAGCCCGCCCCAGGAGCTCCTGCAGGTGCGGCAGCAGATCCGCGAGCTCGAGACCCGGCTCGCCGGGCTCGAGCAGCGGCAGACCGACCTGGCCGCCCAGCGCCAGACCCTCGAGGGCGAGCTGCGAACGGCGGCCCAGCACCTCTCGGAGTGGGAGGTGGAGCTGCGGCGGGCGCAGCAGGCCGTGAACGAGGCCGGCCGTTCGGCCGAGGATGCCCGGAAGCAACTGGACGGTGCCGTGGCCCGGCTGCGTCTCCAGGTGTCGCTGCTGGCCGTGCTGGGGCGGGCCGGCCTCTCGCCCCTGGTGCTGCACGCGCTCGGCTCCGACCGCGACCTCCAGGAGCGTGTCACCGTGGCCCTCGCCCTGGTGGACGAGGAGCGGCTTCGCCGCGAGGAGGTGGCGAGGCTGGCCGACGCCCGCACCCGCTCCCTCTCGCTGCTCTCCCAGCGCAAGGGCGAGCTGGAGGCGCTGCGCGCCCAGGGCTCCGAGCGCAGGGCGGAGCTCGAGGGGATCCGCCAGCGGGTGCTGGCGGAGTCGGCCCGGCTGGAGCAGACCCGTCGCGCCGGCGCCGTGGCCCTTGCCGACGCCCAGGAGTCCGAGACCCGGCTCGAGCGGCTGTGGGGCGTCGTGACGCAGCGCGACGAGCGCGCGTCCGGCTCGGTACGTCTCCTGCGGGGAGGCCTGCCATGGCCGGTCGCCGGAGCGCGGGTCGTGCAGAGGTTCGGCAGTCGCCGCGACCAGCAGTACGGCACGGTCACGGTGTCGCACGGGCTGGTGCTGGCGGCGCCACCGGGGTCCGAGGCGAGGGCCGTGGCGTCGGGGCGGGTGGCGTTCGCCCAGTTCTTCAAGGGGTATGGCAACCTGGTGATCGTCCAGCACGGAGCCGATCTCTACTCGCTGTACGCCAGGCTTTCGAGTATGCTGGTGCGCGCCGGCGACCGGGTCGGCATGTCCGATCCGGTGGGCGTGCTCGGCCGCGCCGAGGAAGGCGACGGCAACCTCTACCTGGAGATGCGGGTGGGCAAGCAGGCGCAGGATCCCATGGGATGGCTGAAGCCGGCCGGCAAGTGAGGGGTGCGTGAAGCTCAAGACGGTCTTCCTGGTTGTCTCGGTGGTGCTGCTGGTGCTGGTGGTCGGCGTCGCGCTGGCCTCCACGGGCCCGGCCGGCAAGGGCCTGTACCGGCTGGTCGGCGTCGTGGGTCAGGTCATCTCGATCATCCGCACGTCATATGTGGAGGAGGTCCAGATCGGCCGCGTCGAGCTGGGGGCCCTGGCCGGCATGGTGGAGTCGGTGGACCCGGGCGGCGCCTACGTTCCCGAGGTCGACGCGGCGGGCTTCGACCGCGTGCGCAGCCGACGCCTGCCGCCGTACGGCCTGGCGCTCGGCAAGCGATCCTCGTATCCATTTGTCCTGCAGGCTGTTGCCGGCTCTCCGGCTGAGGCCGCAGGCCTCCTGCCGGGGGAGCTGGTCGAGCGGGTGAACGGTGAGCCCGTTCGGGCCCGCCCGGTCTGGCGCGCCATGGTGCTCCTGGACGAGGCGGAACGCGCCGGCAGGGATGCCACCCTGGTCGTGATCGACCGCCAGTTCTCCGGGACCCGGACGGTGACGCTCAAGGTCGGGAAGGTGCAGTCGCCCGGCCCGACGGTGGAGATGCGGGACGCGGTCCCGGTGGTGCGGGTGGGTGAGGTGAGCAAGGACGCCGTGACGGCCCTGAACAGTCTTCTCGGCCCTCACACAGGTGCGCCGGCAGCGGTGGTGGACCTGCGCAGCCTCGCCCTGGGATCCCTCGATGTCGCACCCATGCTGGCGGCGACCCTGGCCGGTGGTGACGTCGAGACCAAGCTCGTCCGACGCGAGGGCGACGGCAGGGTACTGCGTGGGCGTGGCGACACCCGGAGCTGGCGTCTCGTGGTCTGCATGGACATGACCACGGCCGGCGCCGCGGAGGTCGTGGCCTCGATCCTCAAGACCCGAGGCGCCACCCTGATCGGTTTCGAGACCTACGGCGACACCGGCGTGCGGCGCGCCCACCGCGGAGCCGAGGGGCAGGTGTGGCTTGCCGACGAGTGGCTGCCGGCGCCCGACGGGAAGCCGATGCTTGGCCACGGCCTGGCGCCCGACGAGGTCGTGCGCATGCGCGCAGGGGCCGACCCGGTCCTGGACCGTGCCCTGGAGCTGGCGCGTGGTCCCGTCCAGAAGCAAGCGGCGTAGCCCCGCCCGCCCGCGGCCGACGCGGCGGGGAGGGGGAGGGCGGTGGCGAACCACCCTCGCGTTGCTCCTCCTTGTGCTCGGTGTGGCGGCGGTGGTCGTGGTGAGCCGGCTCGACAGGAAGGCGCCGAAGCCGGCAGCCGGCCTGGTTCAGCCGATCCAGGTCGTGCGCGAGGTGGCGGCGCGGCACGGGTGCCCGGCTGACGCGGTTGCAGCCGAGGAGATCGAGGAGCCCGGGACCGCTCTCGTCGTGGTCACCGTGCACGCCCCGCGCGGGTTCCCGGTCGATCGCTTCAGCCTCGACCTCCAGGCCCGGGTCCACAACCTCGGTGGCCGACTGGAGCCCCTCTCCCTGGGTGAGCGCGGAGGCTACGGCCTGGCCCGCCTCGAGGGGATGGTCGGGGCGACGCGATGGCGGGTGCTGGTGCTGGGCGAGCCGCCGGCGGCTCGCCAGCCAGCCCGGACGCGCACCCGGCAGGCCGTGCCGCGCTCGACCCCGGTCTCCGGCGCGGTGCTCGCGATCGTCCTGGACGACGCTGGCAACAGCCTCGACGCGTGCCGGCAGCTCGCGCTGCTGCCCGCGGAGGTGGCGGTGGCGGTGCTGCCCAACACGCCTCACGCCACGGCGGTGGCCGAGTGCCTGCGTGCCCAGGGCCGCGAGCTGCTGCTGCACCTGCCCATGCAGCCCGTGCCCGGCGAGGGTCCGGGTCCGGGGTCGGGCCCGATCGAGGTGGAGCTCTCCGAGACCGAGGTCGCCCGGCGCCTCGACCGCGCCCTGAGCCTTGTCCCAGGAGTGCGCGGGGTCAACAACCACATGGGCTCCCTCGCCACCGCCGACGCGCCGACCATGACGGCCCTCGCCCGTGCGCTGCGGCCCACCGGGCTGTACTTCCTGGACTCCCGCACGACGCCGGACAGCGTCGCCGAGAGCGTCATGCACGAGCACGGGGTGCCGGCGCTGCGCCGCGACCTCTTCCTCGACGTGGTGGACGAGCCGGGTGCGATCTCGCGGGCGCTCCACGAGGCCGTGGACCTCGCCCGGACTGAAGGGAGCGCGGTGGCGATCGGCCACGTCCACGAGCAGACCCTGGCGGTCCTC
>JALOLB010000430.1 GCA_025456225.1 Thermoanaerobaculaceae bacterium | reverse complement strand
ACGGGTCGCCCCGGTAGTCGGCCCCGATCTTGTCGATCTCGTCGAGCATGAACACGGGGTTGGCGGTGGCGGCCTGGTTGATGCCCTGGATGATGCGGCCCGGCATGGCGCCGACGTAGGTGCGGCGGTGGCCGCGGATCTCCGCCTCGTCGTGGACGCCGCCCAGGGAGATGCGCACGAACTTGCGGCCGAGGGCACGGGCGATGGAGCGGCCCAGGGAGGTCTTGCCGACGCCGGGCGGCCCGACGAAGCAGAGGATCGGGCCCTTGCTGTCGGCCTTGAGCTTGCGCACCGCCAGGAACTCGAGGATGCGCTGCTTCACCTTCTCCAGGTCGTAGTGGTCCTCGTCGAGAACGCGGCGTCCGTGGGCGAGGTCCAGGTCGTCCTCGGAGAAGGTGCCCCAGGGCAGCCCGGTGAGCCAGTCGAGGTAGGTGCGGATGACCGCCGCCTCGGCCGACTCCCCGTGCATGCTGCGCAGGCGCTTGAGCTGCTTGGTGCACTCGGCCTTCCCCTCCTCGGAGAGGGGCCGGGTGTCGAGGATCTCGCGGTAGCGCGCCACCTCCTGGTCCATGTCGTCGGTCTCGCCGAGCTCCTTCTGGATCTGGCGGAGCTGCTGGCGGAGCAGGTACTCGCGCTGGTTGCGGTCCATCTCGCCCTGCACCTGGTTGGAGATCTGCCGCTGCACCTCGAGGAGCGCGATCTCGTGCTCCAGCATCTCGTTGACCGTGCGCATGCGCACCTTGAGGTCCATGGTCTCGAGCACGCGCTGGGACTCGTCGGGCCGGAGCGTGAGGTTGGAGGCGGCCAGGTCGGCGAGGCGGCTGCCGTCGTCGAGGGAGGTCGCGATGAGCATCACCTCGGGCGAGATGGCCTTGCCGAGCTCGACGACCTTCTCGAGGTTGCCGCGCAGGGTGCGGACGAACGCCTCCACCTCGAGGTCGCCGGCCGGCATCACGGGCTCCTCGAGGCGCGTGATGTGGGCACGGAGGTAGGGCTCCTCCTGGCTCCAGAAGTCGACGCGCGCCCGGGCGAGCCCCTGTACCAGGATGCGGACCCGCCCGTCGGGCAGCTTGATCATGCGCAGGATGCCGGCCACCGTGCCGACGGTGTAGAGGTCCGCGGAGGCGGGGCTCTCGAGGTTGGGATCCCGCTGGGACACGAGCAGCAGCAGGCGGTTCTCCGCGAGCGCCTGGTCGACAGCGGCCACCGAGCGGTCCCGGCCGACCGACAGCGGCACCATGACGAAGGGGAAGAGCACGGCGTCCTTGAGGGCCATGGCCGGCACCTCGTCGGGGATGGTGATGGCCTGCTCGCGCGGCTCCTGGTCGATCGTGTCCTTGGCGCTCATGGCTCCTCTTCGTCGATTCGCACGGGGTGGGCGGTACAGCGCCGCTCGGGCAGCCGGGGCAGCTCGATCTCCAGGACACCCTGCCGGAGGCGGGCGGTGGTCCCGGAGCACTGCACCGGGCTCGGCAGGGGGATCTCCAGCTCGAAGTGGCCGAAGCCCCGCTCCACGGCGTGGAAGCGGCGGTGCGGGGCGACCGGCGCCGGCGGCTGCTTGCAGCCTGCGACCCGGAGCTCGGTGTCCCGGATGGAGACGGAGATGCCCTCCGGGCGCATGCCCGGCAGGTCGATGCGCACGATGAAGCGGTCCGGGAGGGCGAGAATGTCGACCGGGGGCGTCCAGCCGCCGCCGGCAGGCGCCTCGAGAGTGGCCAGCATGTCCAGAAGCTCGGTGACGTGCCGCTGGAGGTGCTCGAGCTCGAGGCCGGAGGGGATGCGCCGTTTCATCGCTTGCCTCGCCCCTTCCGACGCAGCAGGCGCAGCTCTTCGAGGAACTGCTCCACGTCCTCGAAGCGCCGGTAGACACTCGCGAACCGCACGTAGGCGACCTGGTCGATCTCCCGCAGGCGCTGCATGAGGATCTGACCGATCTCCTCGGAGGCGATCTCGCGATCGTCCTTGCGGTTGAGGGCCAGATCCACCGCATCGGCCATGGCCTCGAGCTGGGCCTGGGTCACCTGGCGCTTCTGGCAGGCGCGGAGCAGCCCGTCCAGCACCTTGGCACGGTCGTAGGGCTCCCGGCGCCCGTCGCGCTTGATGACCAGGGCGGGTGTCTCCTCGATACGCTCGTAGGTCGTGAACCGCCGCCCGCAGCGCAGGCACTCCCGCCGACGGCGCACCTGGCCGCCCTCCCCGTGCTCGCGGGAGTCCACGACCCGGTCCTCGGGGTGGGCGCAGAACGGGCAGCGCACTCAGGCCTCCGGTTCCGGCTCGTCGGCAGCCAGCTCGCGGGCGCGCCCCAGGCTCACGCCGGTGGCCGCCATGTAGGCGAGGCCGACGACGGTGATCGGGAAGAAGCAGATGGCGTGGTGCAGCAGGGCATAGCCGGTCGCCGTGGCGGCCGCCACGCCCAGGAGTTGCGTGAGGGCGATCTGGATGGCGGTGTGGAAGCCCCCGACCCCGGCCGGGGTGGGAACGGCGAGGCCGATGACGCTCACCGCGACGACGACGAACGCCTGCCCGAGCCCGAGCTGGAGCGCGAACGCCCGGGCGAGGACGACCAGTTGCGAGCCGA
>JALOLB010000429.1 GCA_025456225.1 Thermoanaerobaculaceae bacterium | reverse complement strand
CGATGATCCCCGCGGTCCGAGTGACTCGTTGACCGGCGATAGAGGCCCTCTCGACCAACGCGTCGAACGCCGCAAGTTCGTCGTGGCGGAATCTCACGGTGATCGTGTTGACCGGTGATGCCAGCCTGCGGCCCCGGGGGGTCCGGTCCGGTGCGAGATTGACTCTGATCTGGTGCACAACATCATCCGGCTGGTCCTGACACGTCCAGGTGATCAGCTGCGCGTAGGAAGGCCTTTCGCGTCCGCTCAGCGGTCCGTTGATCACAGCGTCCCACAGGTGTGTCGGGATGCGGGCGGCCACGACGATGAACCCGCCGATCGCCGGCGGACTTGAAGAGGATTCGGCAGGCGCTCGTTCCTGCACCGGCGGGCGGCCACCACTCCCCCGGGGGCGGCGAGGAGCAGCCGGAACCGTTGGCTGCGCAGGGTGGGATGAACGGTCAGGCGAATCCGGTGCGGGGCCATCCGCCCGGGAGGCCGCAGGAGCGGCAGGAGTTGAGGTCGCGACGGCGTTAGAGCCTGCGGTGTCCTCCGCAGCTTCGGTCACCGCGGGCGGCTCGTCCTGCGGAACGGTCAGGGGAACACGGGAAGGTGGTGGGAGAAGCTCGTCGAGCTCCTCGTCCAACCGCGATGGGTCGAAGACCGATGACCGGCCCATGACTACACCCCGACCTTCTCGCGCTCGGCGATTCGCCGAAGCAGTTCCCTCGAGAGCTCCTGGTAGTCGGTGGCCAGGCCCGCGGGGTCGCGAGACCACAGCCGCTCCCCCATCGGAGACTGGCCACTCCGGAGGGCGCTCAGGCGGCTCTTGCGAGCTCCAGCGGCGGCCCCGACTAGTTCCTTCGGCGTGAGGCTGAGGGCCCGCAGGTCGATCGCGGCTGCCTTGTCGCTGCGAATGATGGAGGCGAATCGGGTTGCGCCGGAGCCCTCGAGCATCTGGTCGATGGAGTCGAGGACCAGCTGGTTGCGTGACGTCGCCCGAATGTTGGCGTTGAACAGCACAACGCCGAGCAATTCAATCTGGGCCCCGGCCTTGCGCGCTCGCAGGTAGCGCGTGGCGAGCAGCTCGACGCCCTCCAGGGAGGCGGAGTCATCGGACGAGGGCACCACCAGGTAGCGAGCCGTCGCCAGCAGCGCGTCCAGGATGGTTGCGTCACCGGGGCCCGAATCGATCAGCACCAGCCCGTATTCCTCGCGGGCACAGAGGTCGGCGAGGGTCTCGCGCAGGTTGTCGGCGAGGGAAACGCCGGTGGTGGCTGCGGCTGCTGCGAGCACGGACAGCAAGGGGCCACCCGGGATTACGTCCAGCCCTGGGCGGACCTCACGGACTGGCTCGATGGGCTCGGCGTACTGCAGGCCCATTGCCAGGGACCTCCCCCGGTCCCCCGGGGTTCCTAGGTCCAGCCTGCTGACGTTGCCCTGCGGGTCGGCGTCGACGACCAGGACCCGGGACTTGGGTCGAGCGACCATGCCGGCAACCGCGGCGACGATGGAACTCTTGCCCACGCCTCCCTTCTGGTTGGCAACCAGCACCACGCGACTGAGCGCCGCGTCGACAGACGAGTCGTCCACGATGTACCTCTCGGGATTCGATGTTGGGGAAGTCACGAGGGCTGTCCAGCCGTGAGCCGGCGCCGCCGCAGGTCCCGCCCTGTACGGGAGTGCGTGGTACGCCGGAGCGCAGACCGTATAGCGTGCTGTATGGCAGTTAGAGCCCCGGTGAAGGCCATGGACCGCCCCTCTCCCCAGCTCGCTGACCGTGACAGTTCTCGTTCTTCGCACGGTACTGGCGGCAGCAGGACAAGCAAGGCGCCACGCCGTACGGGTGGCGCAACTGCCGGCTGCATGTAGGCGCCGATGTTGGGCGCGCTGGTCTGCCGACGAGTGCCCACGATTGTGCGACGACTGGCGGACCCGCAGTCGCAAGATACGGCGCGCCGTATGGCGGGCCGTATAGCGATAAGCACGCGAGTGCCAGGCTGGCGCCGACGGGCGGGTGGGCAAGATTCTTGGAGCTCTGGGTGGGCGGTGGACCCGGAGCACGGTGCGCGACGAATGCCAGTGGGCAGCTCGGGGGGCGATAGGGCAGGCGGTATAGCGGGCTGTATGGCAGTAACGAGCCACCTGACGCACACCGCACCTACCCAAGGAGTCTCGATGGCCGGGTACCACCCCGAGCACGAGGTCCCGGACGGGCGACCGGAGGATTCCGATTCGGGCTCCCGGGTGCGAGGGTGTGGGAGAGGGGGTCCGCGGTGGCGGCGGGGGGTCAGCCCCAAGTGCGTGCGTTGACGGTTCTGCTGGTCAGGTACAGCAGGAGCAGGGGTCCGAGGAGGAGGACGAGGGTGAGTGCCTTGAGGGTGCTGCGCATGGGCGGCCGCGTGGATGGGGCGAGGGCGTAGACAGCGGTGGCAGCGAGCAGCAGGAGTCCGGAGCCGAGGTGGAGGTCGAGAAGCAGGAACACCAGGGGGGCGTAGAAGAGGATCAGGAGGAGCATCTTGAGCGTCGTCCAGAGCAATCCGGCGAGTTTGGCGCCCGTTCTGCTCATCGCAGCCCCCTGGCCCCGGACACACCGGCGAG
>JALOLB010000428.1 GCA_025456225.1 Thermoanaerobaculaceae bacterium | reverse complement strand
CTCGAGCGCGGCGAGGAGCACCTGCTCGGGGGCTGTCCCCGCGTCGTTTGGCAGCGCCGTCGACGGGTAGGTGCCGGTCACCCATGGATCCCCGAACCGCTCGAGGTAGCGGCGCCAGTCACGGGCGAGGTAGGCCTTGGTCACCCATGGTCCGACGCAGACGCGGAGCAGGGCCGCACCGGCCGGATCATGCGCATCGGCGAGGGCGATGATCAACCGGTTACGCAGCTCCGGATCCGTGACCTTGAGCTGTCGATCCGGCAGGATCAGGTAGAGCTCGCCCTCGATCACGTTCGTGGCCGAATGCGGCACCACGTGCAGGGACTTGACCGTCCACCCAGGACCCCACTCGATCTCGACCACGGCGTAGCCCATGCCGCGGAACCCGGACAGGTGCTCGAGGGCGCGACGCATGCCGACGGGCGGCAGGCCTGCGTCCAGGATCGGCTTGGCCTGGCGCTCGCTCACATCCTCGGCGGGTAGGAAGCGCCAGGTGGCTGAGGTGATGCCGAGCATGCGCTGGGTCCAGGCATTGCGGAGGTCAGCATCGCGCGCCAGCATCGTCTCGAAGAGCCGCCGCTGCCCATCGGCGCCCGAGCTCGCGGAGCGCACCAGGTTGGTCGCGGTCTCGGGGGTGATGCCGGTGTCGTAGGCGCGGAGCTTCTGCCACGGCTGGAGCTGCGCGATATAGGTCTGCATCAGAGGTCCGCTCCAGTCTGGGCCCAGGTCCTGGGCGCGGAGGTGGCAGCCTTGACGTCCGTGGCGACCATGAGCGCGTCGAACGCGGGCGCCAGGGCGTCAACCTCGTCGTCCTCGAGGTCGCCGACGCCCGTGAAGTTCAGGACCACACCCAAGAAGCGATTGAGCCAGGGGGCGTCCTGAGGGACGAACACGCGCCCGGCGTTCCACGCCGCTGCGACCGGCTGGGCGCGGAGGAACTTGTCGTCAGCCACGGGGAGCGCCTCGAGGTGGAGACCTGGGTAGAGCGTGTTGAGCAGCCCAGCGGAGCCCTTCTCCGTGCCCGAGCAGTAGAACCGCATCGGCGCGTAGGGGTAGCGTCCGCGCAGCTCGGCCAGATGGGCGCCGAACGCCTCGGCCTCGACCTGCATCGACACGACCTCGACGACGTAGCGGTTCGTCCCGTGCGCAGAGAGCACCACAGCGGCCGAGTGGTCGGCGTAGGTCTTGCGGGTGTAGGCGAGGTCGACGCCGATCGCTGTCGGGAGTGGGCGGCGGGTTGCCGGAACTGGCAGAGCGGCGAAGGTCTGTGGGTCGACCCGGAAGACGTTGCCGCCACGGGGACGAGGGTGCCCCTGCCACATCGAAGCCCACGTGTACTCACCCACCTCGACCTTCTGCGCCTCGAGAAAGGAGAGCGGCCGCTGCTCGGGCCAGAGCGCGGCGCCGATCGGGCGGTGCAGTGGATCGTTCGCCTCAGCGATCGCCGGGAGGTTGACGGAGCGCCAGCCCATGGCCGTGCGCTCACCAGCGAGATCGCCCGTTGTCCACCTGGTCTGCACGACGAGGCAGGAGGCTCCCGGGTGCATGCGGTTGAGGGCCACGTCCCGGAACCACTCGGAGATCTGACGTCGACGCGCCGCTGACTCGGCCTCCACGCGGTTCTTGTAGGGGTCGTCGATGACCAGGAGCCCGTCGATCGGGTCTCCAGTGAGCGGTCCCCCGATGCCTGTTGCGATGAGGCTCCCACCGCCCGGGATCTGCCATCGATGGCGGGTGCCCTCGACCTGCAAGCCGGCCGCCGCGGCCATGCGCTGCACACCCTGCGAGACCGCCTCCGCGCGCTCCGCCTCGTAGGTCACGTAACCGTGCCGGAGGCGCGGATTGGCCAACATGAGGCGGACGTAGCCGTGAGAGATGAGCTGGGTCTTGCCGTGCTGAGGGGGTGTGCTGACGACAGCCCGTTGCGGCGCGTGCAGCGAGGCCTCGACCACCTCGGCAATCGGCGCCAGGTGGCGGGGTGACACGAGGAGCGGCGAGAGGAGGGGGATCAGCTCAAGCACTGGCGTCCCCCGAAGGTTCCGAGTTGGCGAGCCCGCTTGCCTGTAGCGCTTCAAGAAGTCGAATTGCCTTGTCGCAAGAGACTCCGTGCAGAACGGCAAGCTCGTTGGCCGGCTGCTTGGAGAGCCACTTCTCATTTCTGAACACAACCTGTTGCACGCGAAGGGTTTCCAGGGTTTCCCTGAGGTAGGCCATCACGAGTTCGCCGATCTCTGGCTTTTTGACGGATGCGGCGGATGCATCCCCTTTGCGTCTGTCTCGCTGGATCCAGCTTTTCACCGTTGGAATGGGGATGTTGAAGGCCTCGGCGACCTCGGACACACCCTGGCCGGACAAGAGGGCAGCCATCACGGCGGCTTTGACCTCGTCCGGCCTGCGTGCGCTCATTCACTTGTCCCCTGGAACGCCAAAGGGCCGGATGACCGGCCCTTTCGACAGCTCTCGCAACCACCATCATGATCGGTCCCGTTCGGGGGACCTGTCAAGCCCCCGCCCCAAGGAAAGCTTCAAGAAGTCCGGCGGACAGGCGGCAAGCTCGCACGCGAGCCGTCGCATGGCCCGCCTGTACTGCGGAGTCCGCT
>JALOLB010000169.1 GCA_025456225.1 Thermoanaerobaculaceae bacterium | reverse complement strand
AAAGCCATGGAGGGCAGCAATGGCCGTCTATCGGCGTAGGTACCAGGCCGCCGGCCGCGCCGCGGCGGGCCGGCTCCGCTTCCTCGTCTTCGCGCGCTACGCCCTCCGCGAGCTGTTCGCGCTGCGCGTCTTCGCCCTGTACTTCGTGCTCTGCTTCGCCGCGCCGCTGGTCGGGGCGGCGATCATCTACCTGCACTTCAACCCCCTCGGCCTCAAGGTCCTCGAGACCACGGTGCGGGAGCTGCTCCCCATCGACCGCCGGTTCTTCCTCGCCTTCCTGCTCATCCAGACGGGGGCCGGCTCGCTGCTCGCTGCGGTGGTCGGCCCGGGGCTGGTGGCGCCCGACCTCGCCAACAACGCCCTGCCGCTGTACCTCGCCCGTCCGATCTCCCGCTCGGACTACATCCTCGGCAAGCTCTCCGTCCTGGTCGGGCTCATGTCGCTGCTCACCTGGATCCCGGTCATGCTGCTCTACGCGGAGCAGTGCGCCCTCGCCGGCTGGTCGTGGTTCGCCGCCAACCTGCGCATCCCCGTCGGCATCCTGGCCTGCTCGGCGCTGTGGATCCTGGTCGTCTCGCTGCTCACGCTTGCGGTCTCGGCCTGGGTGCGGTGGCGCCCGATCGCCACCCTGTCGGTGTTCGGCTACTTCTTCATCTCGGCCGCCATCGGCACCCTCGCCAACAGGCTCCTCCACACGAGCTGGGGGAACGTCCTCAACATCGCCAAGCTCATGCGCTTCCTGTGGTCCGATTTCTTCGGCCTGCAGCCCCTGCGCGACGCCCTGCCGACCGGCGCCGTCGTCCTGGTCATCGTGCTCACGTGCCTCGGCTTCCTCGCCATGCTCGGCCGCCGGGTGCGCGCCTACGAGGTGGTGCGGGGATGAGCGATCGCATCACCATCGAGCTCTCCGACGTGTCGAAGTTCTACGGTGAGGTGCTCGGCGTCAACCGCATCAGCATGAGCATCGGCCCCGGCATCACGAGCCTCGTGGGCCCCAACGGCGCGGGCAAGACGACGTTGCTGAACCTCATCACCGGCCTCATCCGCCCGACCCAGGGCCACGTCACCGTCGACGGTGTGCCGTTGTCGGACGTGGAGTCGATCTTCCGCCTCCTCGGCTACTGCACCCAGTACGACGCGTTCCCGCGCGGGCTCACCGGGATCGAGCTCGTGCGCGGCGTCCTCACCGTCCACGGCCTGACCATCCGGGAGGCCCACGACCTCGCCTGCGAGGCGCTCTCGACCGTCGGGCTGCTCGACGCCGCGGACACGAGGATCGCCGCCTACTCCAAGGGCATGCGGCAGCGGGTCAAGCTCGCCCAGGCGATCGCCCACCGGCCGCGGGTGCTCATCCTCGACGAGCCGCTCAACGGCCTCGACCCGATGGCGCGCGCCGAGGTCATCGCGCTGTTCCGGTCGTGGGCCGCCGAGGGCCGGATCGTCGTCGTCTCGAGCCACATCCTCCACGAGGTGGACGTCATCTCCGACAGTATCATCCTCATGAACCACGGTTACGTGGTGGCCGAGGGCGGCATCCACGACGTGCGCCAGGAGGTCGAGGAGCACCCCTATCAGGTCCTGGTGCGCTGCGACCGGCCGGCGCTGCTCGCCTCCCGCGTCTTCGCCCTCGACCACACGGTCGAGGCCAGGATCCACCCCGACGCCCGCGGCCTGCTGGTCGCGACGAAGGACCCCACCGCGCTGTACCGGCTCGTCAACCGCCTCGCGGCCGACGAGGGCCTGGTCATCGAGGCGGTGCAGCCGGCCGACGACGACGTGCAGTCCCTCTACGACTACCTCATCGGCGACGAAGGAGGCCGCTCATGACCGCGCTCCCCGGCCCCGGCAGGTGGCGCCTCCGCCTCCGCCAGCTCCTCGCCGTGACCCGCCTCGAGCTCCGCCGGTGCTTCCGCGGCCGCCGCCTGATCGGCCTCACCCTGCTCAACCTGGCGCCGGTCGCCATCCTGCTGCTGGCCTACCTCATCCCGGAGGACGAGCTCACCCGCGAGGCAACCCCGGCCGGGCTGAGCCAGATCTACGCCGTGATGTTCGCCACGTGGATGCTGCGCGTCTCCGTCTTCTTCACCAGCGCCGCCCTGTCGATCCAGCTCTTCCGCACCGAGGTGCTCGAGAAGACCCTCCACTACTACCTCCTCGCCCCGGTGCGGCGCGAGGTCATGGTGGCCGGCAAGTTCCTCGCCGCGAGCCTGGCCAGCAGCATCATCTGCGGCGTCTCCGCTGCCGGCGCGTACCTCGCCCTGTTCGGCTGGCTGGGTCGCGGCATGGGGCGGTTCTTCCTTGCGGGGCCCGGCAGTGCCCACCTGCTCGCCTACCTCGGCGTGACGGTCCTCGGCTGCTTCGGCTACGGTGCCGTCTTTGCCCTCCTCGGCCTCGTGTGGCGCAACCCGACCCTCTCGGTCCTGGCGCTGTTCGGCTGGGAGAGCGTGCTGTTCCTGCTGCCGCCGGTGCTCAAGGCGGTCACCGTGCAGTTCTACCTCGAGTCGCTCCTGCCTCACCGCCCACCCGTGGGCCCGCTGGCGATCCTCGCCGAGCCGCCGCCGCCGCTCGCCACGATCGCCGGCATGGCCGTCTTCGTCCTCGCCGTCCTCGCCCTGGCCGGCTGGCGCGCCCGCCGCATGGAGATCTCCTACAGCACGGACTGACCCACGAGGGCGGCTCGCCTCGGTGCCCGGATGACGGGCCGGGCGATGCTATGCTGCAGGCAAGAAAAACGCCGGTGGTAGCGTGCCCGTCTGCCGATCGTCGAGGCCGTGAGCCAGGGCGGGCCAGGCGTCCGGACGCGTGCCTGGAAGGGGAGTGCGATGACCACTACGACACCTGGCCCTGAGTGGGTGAGGGAGCAGGTCAGGCGGTACGCCGCGTTGCGCCCGCGCTACAGGTTGCTCGCCGGGACGCTGCAGCGGGTGCTCGAGGCGGCGGCGGCCCGGCATGCCCCCCTCGCCATCGTGCAGTCGCGCGCCAAGGCGGTGTCGAGCTTCGCCGAGAAGACGCTCCGCAAGCGCAAGCCGGGGCACGGGTACGACCCCGTGCGGCAGTTCACGGACCTCTGCGGTGCCCGCGTCATCACCCACTGCCGGTCGGAGGTGAACCGCATCGGCCGCTTCATCGAGGACCACTTCGACATTGACCGGGAGAACTCGGTGGACGCCACCGGGCGCCTGCGACCCACGGAGTTCGGCTACCGCTCGGTGCACTACATCGTCTCCTTCCGCCGCGGGGTCTTCCCCTGCGACGAGGTTGACCTCACGGTCGACGATGCGCTCTACCCCGACGCCGAGGCGCCGATGAAGGCGGAGATCCAGGTGCGGACGGTGCTGGAGCACGCCTGGGCCGACCTTTCCCACGAGCTGACCTACAAGAGCTCGTTCCGCGTGCCGGGCCCCTGGCTGCGGGAGATCGCCCGCGTCGCGGCGCTGCTCGAGGATGTGGACGGGGCGTTCGAGCGCCTGCATGAGGGCCTCCGGCGCTACGCCTCCAACTACGGCGGCTACCTGCCGCCGGACGAGCTGGAGCGGGAGATCTCGCTGCTTCAGAGCGTGCTCGAGCACGACCCGGAGAACGCCGACCTCGCCCAGAGGCTGGGCAAGCTGCTGATGGCCCGGGGCGACTGGGACGCTGCGATTGCCGTGCTGGAGCCCCTCGCCGACTCGGGGCATCCGCCGCTGCTGCGCGATCTCGGGGTGGCGATGTGCAGGCGCCACCGGGACGACCGGGCGTGCAGCGAGTTCAGGCGGGGTCAGGAGCTCCTGCAGCGGGCGGCCGAGCCTCCATCTGCCGATGCCGACGCCCTGGCCTCGCTGGCCGGGACCTGGCGCGGCGCCGACGACGAGCTGGCGCGGAGCCTCTACCGGCGGGCGTACGAGGCCGATCCGGGCAACCCCTACCCGCTCGGCAACTACCTCGAGATGGAGATCGCCCGCCAGGGCACGCTCGCCATGGTGCCCCTGCTCGCGCCGTCCCTGCGCGCCGCCATCCTCCGGTGCCACGACCAGGCGTCGGTGGGGATGAACATGCCGTGGGCGTTCTACGATCTGGGCAAGCTCCACCTGCTCCTCGGGGAGCCCTACGAGTCGCTGGACGCCTACGCCCGGGGGATCTCGGTGAGCGCGACCGGGACGCCGATCGAGAGCGCCCTGCAGTCCGTCGCCCTGCTCGATCGGGCCGTGGGCGACGCGCTCCCGGCGCTGCAGTGGGTGCAGCGCTTCCTGCTCGTCGCGGCGGCCGCGAGGGAGCGCACCCGCCACCCCGGTGACGTCGCGCCCTGGCCCCCGCCGGAGGCCCTGCGGCACATGGCCACCGTGGGACCGGCACCGATCGTCGGGCCGGTGGTGATCCTCGCCGGCTGGACCGACCCCTCCCTCGACGAGTCGATGAGCGGGTACCGCGACCTCGTGCGGGAGGTCCTCTCTGGGTTCGCCGGGACCATCATCGCGGGAGGCACCACCGCCGGCATCTCCGGTCTCGCGGGCGAGATCGGGGAGAGGAACCCCTCGGGGATCAGGACCATCGGCTACCTGCCGTGCGACCCCCTGCCGGCGGACGCGGTGATCGACCCCCGGTACACCGAGATCCGACGCACCGGTGGACAGGCGTTCACCCCTCTCGAGCCGCTGCAGAGCTGGATCGACCTGCTGGCCTCGGGGATCGACCCGGCCCAGGTCAAGGTCATCGGGATCAATGGCGGCCGGATCGCCGGCGCCGAGTACCGCATCGCCCTCGCCCTCGGGGCGCAGGTGGCGGTGATCGAGGAGAGCGGTCGTGCCGCGGCCAGGCTGGTCTCCGGCGGGGAGTGGGCGACCGCGAGCACCCTGCTGTCGTGCCCTGCGGACGCCATGACGCTGCGGGCGTTCCTCCGCCCCACCGTTGCCCCGCTGACGGCGGAGGCACGCGAGTGCCTGGCCAGGGCGATCCACGAGGCGTACCGGCTGCAACGTGCCCGTGAGGCGTCCCCTGACCTCGGCGAGTGGGAGACGCTCCCGGGCACCCTCAAGGCGTCCAACGCGCAGCAGGCCGACGACATGCTGGCCAAGCTCGAGCGCGTCGGCTGCCAAGCCGTCGCGGTGACGGGGCGTGACATCGCGCTGCTGACCTTCTCGGGGGCCGAGGTCGAGGTCATGGCGGAGATGGAGCACGGGCGCTGGACCCTCGAGCGGCTGCGGGACGGCTGGCGCTGGGGGCCGAAGAAGGACATCGACAGGAAGGTGAGCCCGTGCCTGGTCGGGTGGGGCGAGCTGCCGGAGGACGTCCGGGAGTGGGACCGGGAGGCGGTGCGGGCGATCCCGGCAATCCTGGCCCGGGTCGGCCTCGAGGTGCGACGTCTCGTCTGAGCCGTGCGAGGTTTCTCGCACCTGCATGCCCGGGCAGGTGATCGACGGGGAGGCAACCGGGCGGAGGGGTGGTCATGGCCTTGAACCTCGATCCCGAAGCGCAGGCGGCCCTCGACGGCGCCAGGCGAGCCGTGCCCGACGGCGGCAAGCTGGATGTCCCGCTGCTGATGGCGGCGCTGGTCCACCTCACGACGCTCAAGGGGCAGCTCCCTCGGCTCGTGGCCCGCTTTCCCGAGCCGCGGATGCTTCGGGCGAGCGCGCCGGAGGACCTGCCGGTGGACTCGATGCTCCAGCCCGTCCTCCGCCACCTGGCGAGCGCGACGGCGCCGGTGAGCGCGGCGGAGCTGCTGCGCCTGCTGGCGGACAGCATCGCCGGGCGCAGCTTCCTGGCGCAGTGCGGCGTGATGGAGAAGGACCTCGGCTCCGACTCCCGGCCCGGCGAGACGACCGCGACCGCCGCCGCACCGGTGGCCTCGGGGTCGGGGTGGAAGAGCTCCCGGGAGCGCGCCCAGGCCATCGAGGCGCTGAGCTCGTTCGGGCGCATGCTCACCGTCGGCGAGCCGCCCCACAGGGGTGTGGTGGAGATGGAGAGCGCCCTGGGCTCCCTGATCCGCACCCTGTCCAAGATGGGGCGCCGCAACGCCGTGGTCATCGGCCAGCCGGGAACCGGCAAGTCGGCCCTGGTCTACGAGCTGGCCCGGCGTCTCGGGCGCGGCGACGAGTCGATCCCCCCTCGCCTGAGGGACCTGGACATCTTCGAGCTGTCCCCCTCGTTCCTGCGCTCGGGCGCCTCCATGGTCGGGCAGTACGACGAGCGCGTGAAGACGCTCATCCAGGTCCTCACCGCCAACCCGAGGATCGTGCTCTTCGTCGACGAGCTGCACTCGCTGTTCTCGAGCGGCATCCACGAGCGGGGACCCTTCACCGAGGCCAACGAGAGCTTCAAGGCGGCGCTCGGGCGCGGCGAGATCTCCTGCATCGGCTGCACGACCACCGCCGAGTACCGCCGGTTCATCGAGCCGGACGGCGCCCTGGCCCGGCGCTTCGGGGTGATCCGCATCGAGCCGCCGACCGCGGAGCAGGCGGTGCAGATCCTCCGGAGCCGCCGGCCCCGCATGGAGGCCTACTTCGCCCCGCTCGGCATCCCCGACGAGATCCTGCGTCGCGCCGTGGGGCTCACCGAGGACTACCTCCCGAGCCGCTTCCAGCCGGACAAGTCGATCCAGCTCCTCGACGAGGCGTGCGCCTTCTCGGTGACCCAGAACCCGCCGCTGGCCGAGGTGAGCGAGGAGGCGCTGTGGCGGGCGCTGGAGGACATCATCGGCCATGCCGTGGTGAAGGCCGGGACGCTCCGGGAGGACGAGGTCCTGGCGACGCTCCGGGAGAGGATCCTGGGCCAGGACGAGGTGCTCGCCGGCATCGCCAGGGCGTTCGTCGCCGGGCTGGGGAGCTGGAAGCGCACGGCGGCGCCCCGGGGGGTGTTCTTCTTCGCTGGCCCCACCGGTGTCGGCAAGACCGAGACCGCCGTGGCCCTCGCGAAGCTGCTCGGGGGCGGTGTCAAGGAAGCGATGGTTCGGGTCGACTGCAACACCCTGCACGCCTCCGGCTCCGACAGCGGTCCGGTCATCAACCGGCTCCTCGGCGTGCCCCCGGGGTACATCGGCTACGCCCGGGGCCAGGGCGGCATGCTCTCGAAGGTGCGGGACATGCCGGAGAGCATCGTGCTCTTCGACGAGATCGAGAAGGCCGGGCCGGCGCTTGCGCAGCTCCTGCTGCAGATCCTGGACGAGGGCCGGGTCGAGGACGTCGACGGCAACCTCCTCGACTTCCGCCGCAGCTTCATCGTCTTCACCAGCAACGCCGGGTGCGTGTACGACACCAGGCGCACGATCGGCTTCGACACCGGCGCGGCGGCGGACGTGGTGACCCCCCAGACCGACCTCGAGGCGGTGAAGGCCCAGCTCCGGGGCGCCGGCTTCGGCGAGGAGTTCCTCGGCCGCGTCAGGCACTTCTTCGTCTTCGGGGGCCTCGGGCAGGAGGCCGTGGGCCGGATCATCGGCAACCAGCTTGCCTCGTTGCAGGAGACGGCCGGAGTGCACGGGCTCGACCTGGTGTGGAGCGACGAGATCGTTCCCTACCTCACCGCCCGGTGGCAGCCCCGGTTCGGCGTGCGGCACCTCACGACGATCCTGCGCCACCGCATCGCCGAGCAGCTCTCCGTGGCCGAGGCCCAGGGCGAGCTGCAGGGCGTGACGCGGGTGCACCTTCGTCTTCTGGGCCCCGAGGGCCGCGACGGTGGGGCGCTGCCCGGGGCGGCGACCCGGGAGCGGCACGACGACACCCTGTTCATCAACCTGGCGTGAGGCCGGAGGACCGGGAGCCGACGCGGCGGTGCCGGAGTGCTGCGTGAGGAGCAGGTCGGGAGGAGCGGGGCTTCCCATTTCTCCGGTGGACTTCTAACGTAGCCGCATGAGACAGCATGCTCGGACGGCCTGGCTTCCAGTCGTCGCAGCGGTGGTCGCTCTTGCCGGGATGGCGGGCCAGGCCGGGGCGCAGGTGGCGCTCTCGGGCCTGAGCTCGGACCTCCTCGCCGCCCGGCAGCGAGCGGACGCGGGGTCGCTCATTCTCTACCGCGAGGGGCTGCTCCGGGTCGTCGGCTTCCTGGAGACCCGACCGGACCTCGTCCCGGTCGCCCGCCCCGCCGCGCCGCGGCTGCTCGGCGCCGTGCAGCGCGAGGAGCTGCTGCTGGCCTGGAAGAGCTTTCTCGACTACCTCCTGGCCCTGGACTCCATCTCCCGTCTCCATCACGACTTCCAGGACCTGCCCAAGGGAGGAAGGGAGATCTCCTTCGTGATCGATGCCGCGGCGTTCCTCGCCCAGTACCGGTCGGCCCTCGACCTGCTGGCGCTGTTGGACCGCGACCCGTCCCTCGCGGTGCTCCTCGACGAGGCGGTCCCCGAGCTCGGCCTGCCGGCCGGCACGTACTCCGGCGTGAGGCTCCGCTTCCTGCACGTCGCCCGGGCCGGGGAGCTGGCGGCGTTCGAGGCCATCGACGCGACGTGGGACCACCCGGCGTACGGCGGGCTGCGCCCCGGCATGGAGGAGGACCGCCGGGCGATCTGGGCGGTCGGCAAGGGGAAGGCCGAGGTGATGACCCTCAAGAACGCCTTCCGCGTCGTCCGGCAGGTGGGCTTCGCGGCCTGGTTCCCGGTCCAGGCGGGTGTGGCCGGCTGGATGGGCGACACCAGGGTGGCATCCCGGCAGGCCCTCGTGTCCGCGGCCCAGGTCAAGGCGCTCGGCGAGCGCCTGCAGCCCGGCGACATCCTGCTCGAGCGGCGGGAGTGGTACCTCTCCAACGTCGGCCTCCCGGGGTACTGGCCCCATGCGGCCCTGTACGTGGGCACACCCGGGGAGCGCGAGCGGTTCTTCGCGACCGACGAGGTCAAGGCGTGGGTCCGGGGGCAGGGGGTGGCGAGCGGCGGGTTCGGGGAGCTGCTCGCCCTGCGTGAGCCCGGCGCGGAACGCCTCGAGCACTCGGCGGCCGCCGACGCCGTGGCGGTGGTGCGGCCGCGGCTCCCGCGAGCCGCGGTGGCGGCGGCGATCCTGCGCGCCTTCCACTTCGCCGGGCGTCCCTACGACTTCAACTTCGACTTCACGACCGACCAGGCGATCGTCTGCACCGAGCTGGTGGCCAAGGCGTTCGACCCGCAGGCGGCTCCCCCCGGCCTGCGCTTCCCCGTCCTCAAGGTGCTGGGGCGGCCGGCGACCCCGGCCAACGAGATCGTCCGGCAGCTCGACGCCCAGTGGGGGACGGACGCCCAGCAGCTCGACCTCGTCGTGTTCCTGGACGGGGACGAGAAGTCAAAGCAGGCGGTCGAGGCGTCCGCCGACGTCTTCAGGGGAAGCTGGCGGCGCCCGAAGTGGCACATCTTCCTGCCGCAGGACGGCCGATAGCCGAAGCGGTCGTCCGGAGTCGAGTCGTGAGGGGAAGGCGCGATCACGCCTGCTGGCGGGCCTCGAGCTCGGCCCACCGGGCGTAGAGGCGGTCGACCTCGGCCTGCGCCGCGTGCATGCGCAGCACCGCCTCGTGCAGGGCCGGCGCATCGCTGGCGATCGCGGGGTCATGGGCGGCTGCCGTCGCCGCGTCGAGGGCCGCCTCGGCCTCCAGGACGGCCGCCTCCATGCCCTCCCACTCGATTCGCTCCCGGTAGCTCAGGCGCCGCAGCCCGGCCGGCTTGTCCTCGGCCCGCGTCCGCCGGATGCCGGGTGCCACCACTGGCGGAGCCGGCCCGGTCGCAGCGGTCCCGGCCCGCGCCGCCTCCCACTGGGCGTAGTCGGCGTAGACCTGGGCGCCGCCGCGCCCGTCCAGTGCCAGGATGCGGTTCGAGACCCGGTCCAGCAGGTAGCGGTCGTGGGTGACCAGGACCAGCGCCCCCGCGAACTCCAGCAGGCTCTCCTCGAGGACCTCCAGGGTGGGGATGTCGAGGTCGTTGGTGGGCTCGTCCAGGAGCAGTACGTCGGCGGGTGCGAGCATGAGCCGGGCGAGCAGGACGCGCGCCTGCTCGCCGCCCGAGAGCCGGCCCACCGGCTGCTCGAGCTGCTCCGAGGTGAAGAGGAACCGCCTGGCCCACCCGGCGACGTGGATCGACCGGCCCTGGTAGAGCACCGTGTCGCCGTGGGCGGCCAGGCTCTCGCGGAGGGTGGCCGCCGGGTCGAGGGCGGAGCGCTCCTGCTCGAACTGCACGACGCGGAGCATGGGCGCCCGCTGGATCGACCCGGTGTCGGGGTGCAGGGTGCCGGCGAGCAGTCGCAGCACCGTGCTCTTGCCGCTGCCGTTCGCGCCGACCAGCCCGAGCCGGGTGCCCGGCGAGAGCACGAGCGACAGGTCGCGGACGACGGGGGAGCCTCCATAGCCCTTCCCGGCGCCCTTGACGACCACGAGCTCCCGGGTGCGGCGGCCCGAGGCCGTGAACTCGATGTCGGCGGCGGGGCGCGTCGTGCGGGCGCGCAGGTCCTCGAGCTCGGAGCTCAGGCGGCCCGCCTCGTCGACCCGCGCCTGGCCCTTGCGGGTGCGCGCCCGCGCCTTGTGGGCGAGCCAGTCCATCTCGCGCCGGACCTTGTTGGCGAGGGACTCCTGGTAGCTTTGTTGGCCGGCCAGGGCCGCGTCCTTCTCGGCCAGGAACTCGAGGTACCCGCCCCTGACCTCGAACAGCCCCTGGGGCCAGACCCGGGCCAGCTCCAGCATGCGGCCGGTGACGTTCTCGAGAAAGTAGCGGTCGTGGCTCACCACCAGGAACGCGTGGGCGGCCGAGCCCAGCAGCCCCTCGAGCCAGGCGATGCCGTCGAGGTCGAGGTGGTTGGTCGGCTCGTCCATGAGCAGCAGCTCGGGCTGCCGCGCCAGCTCCCGGGCGATGGCGAGCCGCTTGCGCCAGCCGCCCGAGAGCGTCGCCACGCGCTGGTGCGGGTCCCCGAACCCGGCCCGCGAGAGCGCCACCGCGGCGCGCGTCGCCTTCTCGTAGTCCTCGCCCCGCTCCCCGGCCAGGGCGTCCAGAACCACCGCCTCCGCTGTGCTCGCGCCCTCGAAGGTCGGGTCCTGCGGCACGTACCCGACCACGAGGCCACGGCGCGCTGTCACTGTCCCCGAGTCAGGCGTCTCGGCCCCCGCCAGGATGCGCAGCAGCGTCGTCTTGCCCGACCCGTTCGGCCCCACCAGGCCGACCCGTTCGCCCGCCGAGATGGAGAGGGACAGCCCGGTGAAGAGCGGCCGGGCGCCGAAGGCCTTCCCGACCTCCTGGCAGCTCAGCAGCAGCTCGGCCACGTGCCCCTCGCCTCCCGACGTGTCGGGGTGTCGCACGCTCGCACGTTGGGGATGGTATCAGGGCACACAGGCTGACTCCCGGGTCCCCGGTCCGTGGAGGTGGACGGGGACCTTGTGTGGACCATCCGAATGGTGTGCGAAGCCTACCAGTCCAGATTCCGGGAGCGTCGCCGGGTGCCAGCCAGTGGGATCGCCCACGTCTACGTCCACGTCCACGTTGGTTTCGGTCCCGGCATTGAGCCCGGGTCAGCGCCTCTACCTACCGCGTCAGCAGCAGCAGGGTCTCGAGGTTGGCGGTGCCGGCGAAGAGGTCGAGGGGGACGGCGCGGCGGAGGTGGTAGCCGGCCCGGGACCAGGCCTCGACCTCGCGCGGGATCTCGTCGGTGCCGCAGCAGATGTGGACGACCCGCTGGGGCCCTCGGGCGGCGAGCGCCGGCACGACGTCGGGCTGGGTGCCCTGGCGGGGGGGGTCGAGGAGCACGCACTCCGGCCCGCGGGGCAGGCGCACGCGGCTGGCGAGGAGCTCCCCGTCGATACGGCCGGCGAGGAAGTGCACGCGGTCGCCACAGCGCAGGTAGGCGGCACCGGCGCGGGCGGCCTCGATCGCCGGGCCGTCGAAGTCCACCCCCACGACCTGCGCGGCCTCACGCCCGACGGTGAGGGAGAAGAGCCCGTAGCCGCAGTAGAGGTCGAGCAGCGCGTGCTCCCCGAGCGGCGCCAGGAGACCGCGGGCGGTGGCCGTCATCGTGCCCACCATGGCGCCGTTGACCTGGGAGAAGACGGTCGGGGGGAAGCGGAGGCGCACGCCGTCCACCTCGACCTGCAGCCAGTCGGGGCCGAAGAGCCGCTTGAACGAGAGTGTCTTGCCCGGGCGCCGGGCCTCGAGGTAGTAGTCCGAGGCGGTGGGGTCGAGGTAGAGGAAGCCCGAGCGCACCCCGAGGGGGGCCTGCTGCAGGGCCTCGGCGAGGTGCTTGCCGGCCCGCACCACCCGGGCGTCGAAGACGCTCACATTGAGGATGACCGCGAGCGCCCCGGGGGTGCCGCGGACGATCACCCAGTTGAGCACCGGCGCCAGCGAGCGCCCCGGAGGCCGTGCCAGCCGCTCGAGGAGGAAGGTGTAGACCATCAGGTGCTCCGGGAGGTCGAGCGCCGACGGCGCAAGGCCGCCTCGCGAAGGACCGGCACCGGGAAACGTCAGGGTGACGCCGCCAGGATCCTGAACCGCCCGCCGCTTGGTGGTGGTGCGGTAGCCCCGGGGCACCGGTGCGGCCACCACCGGCTCCGGGCGGCCCGGCAGGCCCAGGGCCTGCCAGAATGTTGCCAACGTGTCGTTCTTGAGCTCCAGCTCGAGGGGATAGTCGAGCGCCGCCAGCGGCTCCGGATGCTGGGCCGTGGGCAGGGTGACACCCCGCTGCCCGGCCAGGTCGCGAAGGGCGTCGGCGAAGCTCATCGCATCACACTAGCAGAGCAGGGGACCCCGGGTGTCCCGCGATGGTGTACCGTTTGAGTGATCACGTGGGGGGGAGCCATGGCCGAGACAGATCACAGGGCCGGGGACGAGTTCGTGGCACTGGGGCTGGACCCCCGCCTGGCGGAGACACTCGCGGTGCTCGGGTACGAGGAGCCGACGCCGATCCAGCGGGCGGCGATCCCGCCGCTGCTGGCCGGTCGGGACCTCATGGGCCAGGCGGCAACCGGCACCGGCAAGACCGCCGCCTTCGCCCTGCCGCTCCTCCACCGCCTGGTGGCGCTGGGCCGCGCCCGCCCGAAGCCCTCGGCGCTGGTCCTGGTCCCCACCCGCGAGCTGGCCGTGCAGGTCGCCGAGGCGGTGCACCGCTACGGCCGCCTCCTGGAGGGCAGCGTGCTGCCGCTCTACGGCGGGCAGAGCTTCGGCCAGCAGGCGCGGGTGCTCGAGCGCGGCATCGACGTCGTGGTCGCCACCCCCGGCCGGGCGCTCGACCACATCCGGCGTGGCACCCTCGCCCTGGACGGGCTGGTGACCGTGGTGCTCGACGAGGCCGACGAGATGCTCGACATGGGGTTCGCCGAGGACATCCAGACGATCCTCGCTGCGACGCCCGCCACCCGGCAGACCATGCTCTTCTCGGTAAGCCTGCCGGCGCCGATCCTGGCGATCGCCAGGCGCCACCTCACCGACCCGGTCGAGATCACGGTGCCCCGCGAGCGGCTGGCGGTGGGTGCGCCCCCCCGGGTGCGCCAGACCGCCTACATCGTCGATCGAGCCCACAAGGTCGCGGCGCTCGGCCGCCTCCTCGACGCCGAGGACCCGGCCTCCGCCATCGTCTTCTGCCGCACCCGCATCGAGGTGGACGAGCTGGCGGAAACGCTCGGGGCGCGCGGCTACCGCGCCGAGGCGCTGCACGGCGGCATGGCCCAGGAGGAGCGCGAGCGCGTCATGGGCCGGCTGCGCGCCGGCGCGGCGGACCTGGTGATCGCCACCGACGTGGCGGCGCGCGGCCTCGACATCGAGCAGCTCTCCCACGTCTTCAACTTCGACGTCCCCTCGACCTCGGAGGCGTACGTGCACCGCATCGG
>JALOLB010000023.1 GCA_025456225.1 Thermoanaerobaculaceae bacterium | reverse complement strand
CCGTCCGGCCCCGCCGCGATGCACTCCACGGTGGCGCCCGGTGTGATCCCGGCCGCGTACTCCGTCACCGCACCCGAGGTCGTGATGCGGCCGATGCGGTTGCCCTTCCACTCCGCGAACCAGAGGGCGCCGTCCGGCCCGGTCGTGATGCCCTGCGGTTGCGAGCCGGGCGTCATCCCGGCCGCGTGCTCGGTGATGGCGACCTCCGCGGGCACGACCGGCGCCACGGTGCTCAGGGTGACGGTGGTCGGGTCGTTGGTGATGTTGTCGACCACCGAGGCGAAGCCGAGCACCCCGGAGCCCGACTGCGCCGTGATCCTGGCGTAGCCGCGGTCCATGGCGGTCTGGCCGGCCTTGTGCCTGAACGGCTGCGTCTCCTGGGCCCACTGGCCCGGGGTCAACGGCACGGAGTAGTCGGTGAGCTTCGTCCCGTCCTCGCGGAAGAGCTCGACCAGCACCGTGGCCGCGCTGCTGCCGACATTCACGACTCCGATGTTGCAGCGGTAGGAGGCGCTCTCCGACAGGCCGGCCAGGTACCCGGCGCCGCCGGCCGACAGGCCATCGGTCGCGAGCACCGCCGGGTAGCTCTGACCCTGGGTGCCGTTGGCGTAGCAGGTTGCGCCCGGCGGGACCTGGTTGTAGGTCCGGGCGGTGACCTTGACCGGCTGGTCCGACAGGATCCGGACGGCGCCGGAGCCACTCCCGCCGATCTGCCCGACGACGTCGGTCAGGATCGACTGGGCCCCCGCGGGCACGTAGGTCGTGCTGCCCACGGCCCCGCTTCCGCCGAAGAAGGTGAGCTGGATGTTGGCCGTGACCGTGCCGGTGTTGAGGATGCCGAGGTCGCTGCGCCACTGGCTCTGGTGCTGACCGGGGTTGTGGCTCGCGACCGGCACCCACAGCTCCACGGCTGCGGGAGCATCCAGGTGTGTGGCGCCCGGGCCACTGCGGGCCGGGCTGGAGGTCGCCAGCGATGCAGTCGCCAGCACGAGCAGTGCGGCGAGCAGTCGGCCACGGACCCCCGATCCCGCCAGGGCGTGACGCCACCCGGGGCAGGTGCGGGGACGTGTCCCGGTGTCGCGGACCGGCGTGATTGCTGCCCCCTCGTCCGGGGTCGTCATGGGTGTGCAGGTGAGGTCGGTCATGGTGTCGCCCCTGTCTGCGGCGCTGCCGCGAGTCGGCTGTCGTGGGTTGCGCATCTCGGGTGCCATGCTCTGCACGCTGGGCCATCTCGGCGTGATCTGAGAAGCCCTTGGGGACGAGCGCGGAAATACCAGGGACGAACGAACCATCCGGCGGACGACGCCGGGAGCCGAACCGCTCCTGTCTCATGTCCCGCCGCAGCGCGACGCGCGTGCGGGAGCTCCCGGCCAGGTGTCATTTCGAACGCTGTCGACGTGACTCGAGCTGACTGCTGGTCGAGGACGGGGGAGGCGCAACGTGTGGGTTGTTGCGCGCAGCCCCCGGTCCTCTGCAGCGTGGCGGTGTGCTGTCGGGTAGCGGTGGACAGGGACGAGGGAGCGGTCAGGGCGTGTGAAGAAGTCGCAAGAGAGCGATTGGTTGGGCCTGGCAAGCTCTCACGTCGTCAACCCGGACGTGGACGTCGACGTGGACGTGGTCGTGGTCGGTCGAGTCGGGCGGTACCGTGAGGCCCGCAAGGTTTCCGCGAGGCGCCTCGGTGATGTCCTTGCGGTGCAGGTCAGGTGCGAGTATGTCCGTCCACGTCCACGTGCACCTCCACCTCCACGTCCACGTTGCCGTCGGTCACGATCGGCGGCCCGAACGTCCTCGGGTGACTGGTTCATGCCCTCTCACTCCTCCCGGTCGGAGGCGCCGATGATGGCGGCGATGCGCTGGCGGGCCTGACGGCCCAGGGGGATCTGGTGGCCGCTCCGCAGCACGACCAGGTAGCCGCCGCCGAACCAGCCTCGCAGCTCCTTGATGTGGTTGACGTTGACCATCCAGGAGCGGTGGGCACGGACGAAGACGCGGGGGTCGAGACGCTTCTCGAGGTTGGCCATGGTGTCGCGGATCGGCAGCTTCTCGCGCCCACGGTAGAGCGTCATGTAGTTGCGGTCCGCCTCGATGCACTCGACCTCCGCGACGGGCACGAAGACGACCCGTCCCGAGAAGGTGACGGCGAAGTGGCGGATCGCCCGGCGGTGCCGCTCGGTCTCGGTGAGGAGGTCCAGCATGCGCTGGTTGAGGGACAGGTCCGCGCGGCGCGAGAGGGCGCCCCGGACGCGCTCGACGGCCTCGGCGAAGCGCCTCGGCGTGAACGGCTTGAGGAGGTAGTCGAGGGCCCTCACCTCGAACGCCCGCACGGCGTACTGGTCGTAGGCGGTGACGAAGACGACCTGCGGGAGGGGCTCGGAGGCGAGCGTCGCCAGGACCTCGAAGCCGTCCATCTCGGGCATCTGGATGTCGAGGAAGACGAGGTCGGGCCGGAGCTCCCGGATCGCTGTGACGGCCAGCATCCCGTTGCCACAGGTGGCGACCACCTCCACGTCGGGCTCCTGCGCGACGAGCGCACAGATGCGCCGAATCGCCGGGGGCTCGTCGTCGACGACGACGGCGCGGATGGTCACGGGCACTCCCAGGCCTCGGCGGCGGTGAGCGGGAGGTCGCCGGTGTGTATCCGCAGCGGCAGCCGGAGGTCGACGACGAATCCGCCCTCCCTCGGCGCCTGCACCTCGATGCGGCCCGCGTCGCCGTGGAGCTGCCGGAGGCGGGCGCGGGTGGTGCCGAGGCCGACGCCCTCGGCTGCCGGCGAGCCCGCGGCGCCCGCGAGGCCGCGCCCGTCATCGGCGACGGTGAGGCGCAGCGTCTCGCCCTCGCAGGTGGCGCGCACCGTCACGGTCCCACCCCGGGCGACCGGCGCCAGGCCGTGCGTGATGGCGTTCTCCACGAGCGGCTGCAGCACCAGGTTGGGCACGATCGCCTCGAGGGTGCCCGGGGCGGCGTCGATGCGGACCCGGAGCCGGTCCCCGAAGCGGACCTTCTCGATCGCCAGGTACTTCTCGACGAGCGCCAGCTCCTCCCGGAGCGTGACCTCCTGCCGCTCGACGTCGTCGACGACGGTGCGCAGGAACCCCGCCAGCAGCGCGACCATGGTGTCGGCCGCGTCCGGGTCGTCGTGGATGAGGCTCGAGATGGCGTTGAGCGTGTTGAACAGGAAGTGGGGGTGGAGCTGGGCGCGGATGGCCTGCAGGCGCGCCTGGTGGAGCTGGCTCTCGAGCCGCACCGCGTCGAGCTCCCGGGTGCGGAAGCGCCGGTAGTAGTCGACGGCGCAGGTGATGCCGACGATGACGGCGTAGATGATCGGGATCCGGACCCCCACGGCGACCCAGTACGACAGCGGGCTGCCGACCGGAGACCCCGGGTCGGCCCCCTGTAGAACGCGGATGGCCATGCCGAGGAGCGTGTTGGCGCCGACGATCAGGGGTATCACGGCGAGGACGGTGAGGGCGTGGGCCGCCACCAGCCGCGGCACGCCCCAGCCGGCGTCGCGGAAGCGGCGCGTTGCGGCCACGATGAGGGGCGTGAACAGCGCCCAGGCGTACCACGGCGCGAAGCTCTGGAATGTGCGGTAGGTCCAGCAGGTCGGGTACCGCGTGCCGAGGCTGTAGAGGTAGGCCTCGGTGCCGAACATGAGCGCCAGGAGGGTGTACAACCCCCAGATCTGCACCAGCCCGCCCACCTGCCAGCGGCCGAACGGATGGCTGCCTGCCGGGTGGGGATCGGAACGGGAGGCCATGCCCATGCGATGCCCATCCTGCTCGCCGCCAGGGACGACGTCAACGTCTGCGGGACGAGGGCGCGAGGAGCCGGGACGATGATGGTCCCGGACCGCAGCGGGCGGTCGTCACAGATCCAGGTGAGCCTCTTGCAAGACTCGGCTCCCCAAGGGCTTCTGCTCCGGTTCCCTCGCCCCGCGAAGCGGGGAGAGGGCTAGGCTGAGGGGTCCTTTGTTCCTGAACAACAACAACTTGTACCCACTCACCCCGGCCCTCTCCCCCTGCGGGGGCGAGGGGGAGGAAGAGCCCGCTGAGCTCCGGCACCCCGGTAGCACGTCCACACGTATCGACATTGTTTGGGCGCGGCAGCGTTCCCACCGGGTGGGGTGGGAGGGGCTCAAGGGACCTGCGCCGTGTACACCCTCCCGAAGCGGTCGGTGGCCTCGATGGTGACGCGGCTCGTGGCGGAGGCGGCCGGGACGGCGAAGAGGTGGTCGGTGGTGTAGGGGTCGGCCCACTCGCGGCCGACCGGGAGGTCGGGGCCCTCGTGGAGCTTGGCGCTCAGGGGGTCGGTGCCGCGGCGCCGGACCGCCAGACCGCGGGGTTCGCCGTCCTCGTACCAGACGACCTTCCACGCCGGGTCCCAGTCCCAGACGTTGGCGATTACGGCCTCGGGCACCGTGGGGTCGGCACCGCGCGGGTGGACGCGGATCTGGTGGCTCGCGGGCTGGCCCGTGGCCTTGTAGCGCCAGCGCACGTCCTCGCCGCTGATCTCGTACACGGCGTAGCCGTTGGGCGTGCCGTCGCCGCAGATCGGGCCGCTCCACCAGGCGCCGCACACCGCGCCGGCCACGTGCTCGTGGCGGTTGCCGCCGAACAGGTGCTCGCACTCGTGCATGTGGCCGGAGAGGACGTGCACGCGGTACGGCTCGAGCAGCCGGTAGAGCGCCTCGCGGTTGCAGAGCGCCTCGGCGGGGTCGGGCTCCTCCTTGTCGTGCCGGAGGTGGTAGGTCCCGAGGGTCGGAATGTGCAGGCAGACCGTGACAATGCGCCCGCGCTCGATGCGCGCGAGGTCGGAGGCGAGCCAGGCGAGCTGACCCGCGTCGAGGTAGCCGATGTAGCCGGTCCCGTGCCAGAAGGCGTCGTCGAGGACGACGTAGTGCACGGCGCCGCGGTCGAACGAGAGGTAGCGAGGGCCGTAGTGGTGCTCGAACGTTCGCGTTGCGGCCTCGTCGAGCTGCTCGCCGCGGTCGTGGTCGTGGTTGCCCGGTGCCTGGAAGCACGGCACGCCGAGACGTTGCACCGCGCGCTCCCACTCCGGGTTGAGCTCGAGGTGGTCGTACATCACGTCGCCGAGCGCGATACCGATCGTCTCGACGTCCCCGATCGCTCGCCGGGTCTCGAGGAGGTCGGGGACGGCCTGGGCGTGGAGGTACGCGGCCTCGTCGGCGGTCTGGACCTGCACGTCGCCGAGCACGAGCACGGTGTGCCGGGCGTCGCTGTACGGGAGCGGCTCGAGGTCGAAGCGGACCGTGGCCTCGCCCCGCCGATCCGCGGCAATCGCCGAGAAGACCCTGGCCGTCCCGACGGCGGCGACCGGAATGCGGTACCCGGCCGGCATCGACACCCACACGCGGGCACAGTCCGAGGTCGAGACGAGGGTGAACGTCCCGTCCGCTCCGGTCTCCACCGTCGTGCGGCCGTCGCTCACGCCGACCTTCGCGAGGCCGCGCCCGCGGGCCCGGACGACCCCCGAGACGCGCACCGGAGAAGCGGGTCGCGGCAACCAGATCGGGGTCTGGCCGGCCGCGGGAAGCCATGACGGCATCGCGGCGGCGACTCCAACGAGCCCCGCGGACTGGAGAAAACGGCGTCGGTCCATGAGCGAGGTCCTCCCTCGCCCGACAGTGTGCCCCAGCTTCGTCGCGATGCGAAGCCGGGCGACCCGGTGGGGGACGGCCAGGTGCTACCCGGCGAGGCTCGCGATGTCGATGACGAAGCGGTAGCGGACATCGCCCCTGATCATCCGCTCGTAGGCCTCGTTGATCTGCTGGATCGGGATGACCTCGATGTCCGACACGATGCCGTGCTTGGCGCAGTGGTCCAGCATCTCCTGGGTCTCGGCGATGCCGCCGATGAGCGAGCCGGCCAGCCTCCGGTTGCCCGAGATCAGCATGAACGCCGCCACCGGCGTCGGCTGCGGCGGCACGCCGAGCAGCACCATGGCGCCACGGACGCGCAGCAGGCCGAGGTAGGCGTTGTAGTCGTGGGGCGCCGAGATGGTGTCGATGATGAGGTCGAGGCGGCCGGCGACCTTCTTGAAGGTCGCCTGGTCCCGGGTCGACTCGAAGGCGTGAGCGCCCAGCCGCAGCGCGTCGGCCCCCTTGGCGGCCGAGGTGGACAGCACGGTGACCTCGGCGCCCATCGAGGCGGCGAGCTTGACGGCCATGTGGCCGAGGCCGCCGAGGCCGACCACGCCGACGCGGTCGCCCGGCGAGCACTGCCACTGGCGGAGCGGCGAGTAGGTGGTGATGCCGGCGCACAGCAGCGGCGCGGCGGCCGCCAGGTCGAGGCCGGCCGGGACCTTGAGGGTGAATCGCTCGGCGACGACGATGCGCGTCGAGTAGCCGCCGAAGGTCGGGGTGCGGCGGTCCATCTCGGTGCCGTTGTAGGTCCAGGCGGCGCCCTTCTCGCAGAACTGCTCGTGGTCGTCGCGGCACGGGTGGCAGGTGCGGCAGGAGTCGACCATGCAGCCGACGCCGGCAATGTCGCCCACCGCGAAGCGCGTGACCTTGGAGCCGACCGCGGCGACCCGCCCGACGATCTCGTGGCCGGGCACCATCGGGAAGATCGACCCGCCCCACTCGTCGCGCGCCTGGTGAATGTCGGAGTGGCACACCCCGCAGTACAGGATGTCGATCAGCACGTCTTCGGGGCCGGGCTCGCGGCGCTCGAACGAGTACGGCGCCAGCGGGGTTCCGGCGGTTGGGGCAGCGTAGGCGTTGGTCTTCAGCATGGCTCTCTCCCTTGGGGCCTGGTGACGTTGGGTCCTGCGGTGTCCGCGCGGCCCGACCGGGACACCCTGCGATGGTAACGCGCGACAGCCCGCGCGCATTCGCGGGGCCTTTCGCGGCGTCGAGACGGTGCGGAGGGTCCTACTCGACGACCTTCAGCACCTGCCAGATCGCCGAGGGCTGCAGCGCCAGCATCTGGGAGACCTCGACGCAGTTGGCGTAGCCGCAGTGGGCGCAGACAGAGGGGCTGTCGACATCGCGGCAGCAGGGGAAGACCCGCTCCCGCGTCCCCAGCTCGATCTGGGGGATGGGGCGTTTCCAGTCGTTGCGCCGCATCGCCAGGTAGGCCGCCCGGGAGAGCACGATCGGGTAGCCCTCGCACTTGAGGGCCCAGAGTCGGTCGAGCAAGCGCACGCGCGCCTCGCCGGCGACGCCCTGCTCGGCCACGACCTCCGGCCAGTGGGTGAGGAGGTTAAACGAGATGCCACGGAAGAGGTTGGTGGCCGCGATCTCGCGCACGAACGCCTCGAGGTGGCCGAGATTGGCCCTGCTGAACGTGATCGAGGCGAAGACGGCCCTCGTACAGGCACCGCGCACATTGGCCAGGATGGCATCGTAGGTGCCGCCCCGGATGCGGTCGTGGACCCCCCTGGGGCCGTCGAGGGTGACGATGTAGTTGCAGTTGCGAATGTCGAGCGGGAAGGTGCCGTTCGTGAAGATGAAGACGTCGCAGAAGCCGATGCGCCGCGCCTCGGCGACCAGGTCTGCGAGGCCGAGCCCGCCGTCGCTCCAGAGCATCGGCTCACCGCCGGTGAAGTACAGCGAGCGGTGCCCGCGGGCGTAGGCATCCCGCAACATGGCAAGGGCCTGCTCCGCCGGCAGGTGGTACCGGTTGGAGTTCTTGCTCTCGCAGTAGAAGCAGTCGAGGTTGCAGCGGTCGGTGACGACGAGGCCGAACAGGTACGGCCGCGTCTGCCGGAGCAGAAAGGTGCGGAAGGCGAACGCGAGGCCGCTGGCAAGGCGTCCCATCAGAGCGTCACCGCCTCGGGCCATGGGGTGCGGCGGCCCGCGCCCCACAGGCGGGTGATGTAGCGCAGGCTGTACTCGTTCTGGATGCGGTGGATCCAGTACGCCCCGGAGGTGGTCACCCGGTAGCCGCCGGCGGTCCGCTCCAGCAGGCCGAGCGCTCCGGCGAGCCGGATGAGGCATCGGAGCCCGAGCGGCAGGCCGGTGGACGGGCCGAAGAGATCGGCGAGGCCAGCCTGGTCGAAGTGCAGCTCGTAGACCCTCCAGTACAGCCAGTAGGCCAGCTCCAGCCGCCGGTCGACGGGCATCGAGAGCGCGACGGGGCGGAGCGCGGGCAGCGTGCGGCTGTAGGCGTCCGGGTCGAAGGTGTTGACGAGGAAGCTGTTGCCGGTCATCGACGCGGCGCTCGGCCCGAAGCCGACGTAGTGATGCCGGGTGATGGAGGAGAACTTCTGGCGGTTGGGACGCAGCCAGCTCCACACGGCGCAGCGCTCGAGCCCGGCGCTCGCTGCACGCCGGTCGGTGGCTGCCAGCATCGCGCGTACGAGGCGCCCCGGTGGCCGCCGCACGGCCCGCGCCCCCTGACTCTGGCCCAGCTCCGTGTAGGGAAACGAGAACAGCGGATAGGTGCTGAGCTGGTCGACGCCCGCTCCCAGCACGGCGTCGAGGTCCGCCTCCCAGTCGCCGAGCGTCTGCCCGGGGAGGGCGAACATGAGGTCGGCGTTCACGGTTTGGAATCCGGCGGCGACGGCGCGTCGCACGGCATCGAGCGCCGCGGCTCCGTCGTGGCTGCGGCCAATGGCGCGCAGCAGGCGGTCGTTGGCCGACTCGACGCCCACCGAGACCAGGGTCACGTTGGCGTCGCGCAGCAGCTCGAGACAGCGGTCGTCCATGTTGGCGGGGTGGAGCTCGACGCAGATGTCCCCGGCGATCTCGAAGCGCCGCTGGAAGTGCCGGAGGATCCGCAGGAGGCCCTCCGGCTCCACTGTCGGCGTCCCGCCGCCGATGTAGAGCGAGACGAACCGTTGCCCCTCGAGGGACGGAGCGCACAGGTCGATCTCCCGGGTCACCGCGCGCTCGTACGAGGCGAACGCCTGCTCGTCGAACGGCACCCGGTTGTAGGGGCAGTACGGGCACAGGTTCCTGCAGAACGGCACGTGCAGGTAGAGCCCCGGCTGGTGCAGCGCGCCAGGCGGTGCCGGGTCGCCCCCGGTCATGACGAGGCGCCGCCACCGTCCGGTGACGAGCCGGTGAAGAACCGGTTTCCAAAGAGAGCTGAGCGCGTCCATGACCTCGTTCGGGTCGCTGCGGTGAAGCGACGCGACATCATAGCGGCAGTGTCAGGGCCGCCGGCCGGCCGGCCGGTCGAGGGCCGCCTCCGATCACACCCGCAATCTGCCAGGATGTGCAGGGAGTTCTACAGCGGCACCTCTTCGCCTTGCGGCAGATTGCGGTGGGGGGTGTGCGTATCCTCGGGCGGTGCGCCCGTTCCGCGAGATCTGTCCATGGAGCGTTCACCGAGAGGAGAGGACCTCCGTACCACGTCAAGCGACCTTGATTCAGATCGAGCGACAAGGTCGGCTGTGGCGCCACCTTGGCCACCCTACCTCAAGCAGTTTGGGTCAGCGAAGGCCCGCTCCCTCAGCCATCCGGGCTGACGGGCGAATCGAGAGCCAAGGAGACCGCCTCGGCTTGAATACCTTGCAAAATGATGATCTGATCATTAAATTGCAAGCATGTATCGTCCCCGGTCGGTCACGCCTCGGCTCGCTCGCCTGTTCGAGGCATTCCCAGTGGTGGTCGTCTGCGGGGCGCGGCAGGTTGGCAAGACGACCCTGCTGCGGCATGTGTTTCCCGACCTCGACTACGTCGTGCTCGATCCCGCCCTGGACATCGAGGGCGCCCGGGCCGAGCCGGATCTCTTCCTGCGCAACCATCCGCCGCCGGCGATCATCGACGAGATCCAGTACGCGCCGGCGCTCGTCGCCGCGATCAAGAGGCGCGTGGATGAGGCGCAGGCGGCCCCGGGCCTGTACCTGCTCTCCGGGTCGCAGCAGTGGCAGGTGATGCGGTCGATGGCCGAGAGCCTCGCGGGGCGGGCGGCGTTTCTCGACCTGACGGGGTTTTCCATCCCCGAGCTGGCCGGCACGACGGACCGCCCGGCATGGCTGCAACGCTGGATCGAAGACCCCGCGGCCGTGGTGACAGCGCCCGGGCACGACATGCGCCGCTTCGAGACGGAGCTCCTCCCCTGGCTGTGGCGTGGCTTCCTGCCTGGCGTGTATGCGGTCGGCGCAGACATGGTCACGGACTTCTGGACGGGCTACCACCGCACCTACGTCGAGCGCGACGCGCGGCTGGCCGGCGACATCTCCGACTGGCAGCAGTTCGGGATGTTCGTCAGGCTGATCGGCACGCTGACCGCCCAGGAGGTGAACTACAGCCAGCTCGGCCGCGAGATCGGGATGACGCCCCAGACCGCGCAGCGGTGGCTACGGGTGCTCGAGGGGACGTTCCAGTGGCTCGCAGTGCCGGCGTTCAAGGGGAACGTGGTCAAGCGCGTGTCCTCCAAGCCCAAGGGGCACATGACCGACACCGGACTCGTCTGCCACCACGCGCTGATCACCACGCCGTCGGCTCTCGCCGGGCATCCGCTCCTTGGTGCGCTCTTCGAGACGGCTGTGGCGTGTGAGATCCGCAAGCAGGCGGCGAGCCTCCCCGGTCAGACAGCGCTCCACCACTGGCGCAGCGCGGGCGGCGCCGAGGTGGACCTGATCCTCGAGCGGGATGGCGTGCTGCATCCCCTCGAGATCAAGCTCACGGCCAACCCAACGCGCCGGGACGGACGGGGACTCGCCGCGTTCCGGCAGGCCCATTCGCACCTTCGCGTGGCGCCGGGAGCTCTGGTGTGCGCGGTGGACCGCCCCCGCTGGCTCACCGAGGACACCGGGGTCATTCCCTGGAACCTGCTGTGAGCTTCACCGAGCGCGAGCTCCGAGGGCCAGCTCTCTGGCACGGTTGCCGGTCCCGCGGTGATGCCGTCGACGGCATCGGACGCGGGCGGGTCTATCTGTCGCGCAACGCGATGGCCGGATGCACGCGGGTGGCGCGGAGGGCCGGCACCGAGCAGGCCGCGAGGGCCACGGCCGTGAGCACGACGGCCACCGTCGCGAGCACGAGCGGGTCGAGTGGGCCGACACCGTGGAGATGGCCGGCAAGGGCCCGCCGGAGCAGCACGGCGAGCGCCAGTCCCGCGGCGAGGCCCAGCCCGAGGATGCCGAGGCCCTCGCGCATCACCAGCCGGAAGACCTCCCTGGGGGTGCTGCCGAGGGCCATCCGGATGCCGATCTCGCGGGTGCGCCCCGACACCAGGTAGGCGAGCACGCCGTACAGGCCCACCCCGGCCAGGAAGAGCGCCACGCCGGCGAAGACCAGCGTCAGGAGCATCGGCGAGCGCCGCGCCACCAGGGAGTCGGAGATGCGCCCCGACAGCGTCACCGTGTCGAAGACCGGCAGCTCGGGGTCCATCCCGGCGAGGGTGCGGCGCACCGTCTCGACGAGGTGCGTCGGCTCCCCGGACGTCCTGATGGTGAAGCCGACGAACCGACGCGGCGCCTGCTCGAAGGGGAAGTAGGTGGTTCCGATCCTCTCGTCCGTGTCCGCCAGGCTCTGGAGCCGGGTGTCCCCCACCACGCCGACCACCGTGAGCCAGACGGTGCTCGCGTCGGTGCCCAGAGGATCCTTCACGTTCGATGGGTAGTACATCCGCTTGCCGACCGGCGACTGACCGGGCCAGAACCGCTTCGCCAGCCGCTCGTCGACGATCACCGTGCGGGCCGCGTCCGCCACGTCCCGCCCGTCGAAGAGGCGCCCGGCGACGAGCGGGATGCCCAGCGTCTCGAAGTAGCCTGCCGCGACCTCCATCCGGCTCGGCGAGACGAGCGACTCGCCCGGCTTCATCTCGTACCCCTCGACGAGGATCACGCTGTCGCTGTAGTCGCCGCCGAAGGGGATCGTGCCGGTGACCGAGGCTGCCTCGACGCCCGGCACCGCCCGGATCGCCTCGAGCGCGCGTCGTGCGAACCCGCGGCGGTCGTCGCCCTTCGGGTAGCGCGCGTCGGGAAGCGTGACCGCGGCCGTGAGAACCCCGTCCGGCTCGAACCCCGGATCGATGGCGACGACGTGGCGGAAGCTGGCGAAGAGCAGGCCGGCGCCGATGAGGAGCATGAACGCGGTGGCCACCTGGACCGCCACCAGCCCGCGGCGGACGAGCTGCGCCCGGCGTCCCACGGTGCTGCTGCGCCCCTCCTCGCGCAGCACCGAGCTGGTGTTGGCCCGCATCCCGTGCAGGAGCGGGATGAGGCCGAGGGCCACGCCGATGACCAGCGCCGCGCCGAGGGTGGCGAGGAGCACCGTGCCGTCGATCCCGACCTCGGTGCCGCGCGGCAGCCTGTCCATGCCGAGCAGGCCGAAGGCACGGATCCCGGCCCAGCCGAGGCCCAGCCCCACCACCGCGCTCACCGCCGTCAGCAGCAGGCTCTCGGTGATCAACTGGCGGGCCACGCGCCCCCGGCCGGCGCCGAGAGCGACGCGCATGGACAGCTCGCGGAGCCGCACCGTGGCGCGCACCAGGGCGAGGTTGGCGACGTTGACGCAGCCGATCAGGAGGACGAAGACGACGCCGGCCCAGAGGAGGTAGAAGGTCTGCCGGATGTCGCGCACCAGGTCCTCCTGCAGGGACACGACCCTGGTGCAGTAGCCCGCGTTGACGAGGATGCCCTTGAGCTCGGGGGAGCGCTCGAGCTGCCGGGCGTTGAGGGCGTCGACCTGTGCCTGCGCCTGGCCGACGGTGGCGCCCGGGGCGAGGCGGGCGAGCATGCTCCAGTTGTTGCTGTGGTAGGCCTCCCGGTCCTCGTCGGTGAACGCCTGGGGAATCCAGAGCTGGACCCGGGGGTCGCGGAAGAAGAAGTCGGCCGGCATCACCCCCACGACCAGGTGGGGCACACCGTCGATGCTCACCTCTCGGCCGGCGACACCGCTGTCGCGGCCGTACGCCTCCGCCCACAACGCGTGGCTCAGGATCACCCGCCGGTCGTTGCCGACCTCGCCCTCCGTCTCGGTGAAGCCGCGCCCGAGCCGGGGGGTGGCCCGCAGGAGCGGGAAGAACGAGGGCGTGACCTGCATGGCGTGCACGCGTCGAGGCGTCTCCCGGGTGCCCAGGGTCAGGTCGCGCTCCCGGTAGGAGGCCACCTCCTCGAAGGCAGCGACCCCCTTCCGCCGGTCGAAGAAGTCGGGCGCGCTGGTCGAGGCCCGATCCACCCCCGCGTTGGGGTAGCTGTTGAAGACCTCGAGCAGGTCCCCCGCCCGTTCGAACGGCAACGGCTGCAGCAGCACCGAGTTGATGACGCTGAAGATCGCCACGTTGGCGCCGATCACCAGGGCCAGGGTGAGGATCGCGGTGATGCTGAACCCCCGGTCCCTCACCAGCAGCCTGGTCGCGTAGGTGAGATCCTGACGAAGAGAGCCCATGTCGCCTCCGGCCGGCGGATCGCCATCCCATACAACGACGCCGGCCGCAGCCGGGTTCGCCGGCTCGCCGCGAGCGGGGGGCGAGCAGCCAGGCGTCGAAGCTGGCCAGGGAATGCCGTGGAGGGCATGCTCCGCCCCGTGTCACTGACAACGTGGACGTGGACGTGTTCGGCCGGGTGCGGGCGGTGGGTGCTGTTCTCGCTCCTGCAGACCCAAGGCAAACCGCGGGAGCTCCTTGTACGTATCTCGGTGAAGGGCGAACGCCGGCGCGAGAATCGTGCACGGTGCGCCCTCCCGAAGGAGTCGCCGATGCTCCAGATCCACCGCTGGCGTTGCTCGCCTCCATCCTGGTCAATGGTCGTCGCGATGCTGCTCGTCGCGGGCGCCGCTCTCACCGCTGCGCCTCCTCCGGACCCGAAGACGGCGCCTTCTCCGCCCGCGGCAGACGGCGGTCGGGTGGCGCGTGCCCAGGCTCGCCTGCAGACCCTGCTCGTCGAGCACGGCTGGCCGGGCGCGACGCTCGCATGGGTACTGCCGGACGGGCGGGTCGAGTCGGTCGCGGCTGGTGTCACCGATGTGCCGGACGGCCGGCCGATACAGGTCGGGGACCGCATGTTCTCGGGAAGCATCGGCAAGACCTACGTGGCGGCGGTGATGCTGCAGCTCGTCAACGAGGGGCGGGCTTCGCTCGCCGACCCGGTGAGCAGGTGGCTCGGGAGCGAGCCGTGGTTCGGCCGCGTCCCCAACGCATCCGCCCTGACGCTCCGCATGCTGCTCGCCCACACCAGCGGCATCCCCGAGCACATCCAGGTGCCGGCGTTCCAGGACGCCCTCGCCGCGGATCCGTTCAAGGTCTGGAAGCCGGCCGAGATGGTGGCCTACGTGCTCGACGCCAAGCCACTCTTTGCGGCCGGGACCGACTTCTCCTATGCCGACACCAACTACATCCTGGTCGGGATGGTCATCGAGCGGATCACCGGCCTGACCTACTACGGGGTGCTCGACGAGCGGATCCTCGGCCCGCTGGGCCTGCGGGACACCACGCCGTCGGACCGCCCGGACCTGCCGGGCCTGGTGTGCGGCCACACCACGCCGGACAACCCGTTCCGGGTCCCGAACCGCACGCTCGTCGACGGGCGGTACCCGATGAACCCCCAGGTGGAGTGGACGGGCGGTGGCCTGATCACGACCGCCGCGGATCTGGCGCGGTGGGCGAGGGCACTGTATCCCGGTGAGGTGCTGCCACTGGCGATGCGGGAGCGGATGCTCGAGACGGGGCCATCGAACCTGGGCGAGGGAGTTCGCTACGGGCTGGGTGTGATCACCTGGGAGGGCCGCCACGGCCAGGTCTGGGGGCACACCGGCTGGGTCCCGGGCTACCACTCCGGGATGACCTACTTCCCGTCCCTGCGCCTGGCGGTGGCGTGCCAGTTCAACAGCGATGTCAAGCGCTCCGGTGCCATCATGCGGGGCTTCCTCGACGATGTCGCCGCGGAGCTGACCGCGAAGGAGCACGAGTAGGGGCGCATTCGGCCCGACGCCCTGCTGGCATGGCACCGGCAGGAGTGGCGGGCACCAGGACGGCCCCGTGCTCCGGTCGACGAGCGATCTCCGGGGACGGCGTCGGTAGCGCCTTCTCGCGGGATCGGGGTTGCCACACTCCTCGGCCGAGGGTCCCTGCCTGTACACTGATCGGGTCGGAGGCTCGCATGCGCGACGGCTCGGAACGTCCCTGCACCCTGCTTCGGCGCTACCCCCACCTGCCAGCCCTGCTGCTCATCCCGCTCACGGCCGCGCTGCTGCCCCTGCTCGGATCGGGATGCAGTTGCTCGGTTCTCGACGACGAGAAGACCATCAGAGAACAGTACCTGACCTTCGGTGTGCCAGGCGCTGGGCGGGTTGCAGCCCTGGGCACGGCGGTGGCCCGGGAGCTGGTCCTCACGCGCACTGCCGCGTCGACGATCGAGAAGACCGATGTGGACTGGTGGCCGCCGGAGGGTGCTACCGATTTGACCTTCACGTCGGGACCGCCGCTGAACCCGGGGGGGCCGGCCCCCTACCACTTCAAGGACGTCGTCGTGCGTGCCCCCGGTGCGACCGAGCCGAGCCTTCGGGTCGCATACCAGCCTCCGGTCAGCGGGGGTGTCCACGACGACTTCATTGCAACCGATGCCGACGGAAGGCTGATCTGGTTCGCTCTCGACGGTGCTGCGGCGGCGAACGTGGCCGGTCCGACCGTGACGGCTCCGGGCTCGGTCGCGGCAGCCACGTACAACGCCTGGTGGGTCCGTTCCTGGGGGTACTCCGGGGGTGACCCCCTGAGCGAGCAGGAGTGTCGGGATTTCCTGGGTCTGCTCGGCTCCAGCAAGGTCTTCGCGGCGGTCCACTTCCCCACGCAGGGCCGGGGCGGCGACGCCGCCCACGAGGTGCCGCTCGTGCTGGGAGGAGACCAGGCGCCAAGGCTGCGCCTCCTCGACTACACGAAGCCGGCCGGGTCCCAGGCGGTTTTCAGTCTGGAGCTGCAGCCGGCGCCGGAGAGGATGGGGTTCGTCACGGGCCATCTGCCCCGGGCCACGGGGCTGGGATGGGCGGCCGTCAAGCCGGTCGTGGCGGCGGGGACGGCCTGTCCGCAGGGCGTGACGATCCCGGCCAACCAGTGGGAGGTCTATCAGGAGGGCATGATCGACTACGGGGCGAGCCGTGCCTGCGCCGGGTGCACGCTCGAGTACTACCTCTGCTACGAGGGGCAGTCCGAGCCGTTCCTGGGCGGCTCGGCCGCGTCGCTCGCGGCGCGGATCGCCTCGGTGCAGGCGGATGGCATCACGTGCATCGGCCCGGCGCCGATCCAGATCGCCAGCGACTCGACTCCGCCCTGGCTCTCGTTCGACGGGCCGGGCTCGGGCCGCGTGACCCCGCCTGGCCAGGCGATGAGCCTTCACCGCCTCCAGAACGCCGGCAGCGTCTCCCAGTCCGTCACCTTCAGCAGCACGTCGGAGCTTGGCCTCGACTGGAAGCTGTACCGGGGCTCCAGCCAGGCTCCCGACCTCAGCCAGCCGATCACCGGCGCCGTGACCGTGCAGGGCAACTACAACAACGTGGCAGTCTGGTCCGTGGCCGACATCCCGGCCGGCACGCAGGGGATCGAGCTGCACACCCTGCGCGCCACCGCAGCGGGGTACCCGAGCCAGGCGGTGTGGACGGTGGACCACGTGCTGGTCGGTCCGTGGGTGCCGCCCCCGCTGCCGGCCCAGGACGTCACCGTCTGGGTGCCGGTGGCGAGCCACAACTCGGGCTCCAACCAGAGCCAGTGGCGCACCGACCTCGGCATTCTCAACCCCACCGACGCGGCGGTGACGGTGCAGCTCGACCTCCACGTGGGCGCCACGGTTTACACCAGGTCCGAGACGGTCGCGGCGCGCGAGCAGGCGATCCTCACGGACGTGGTGGCGCTCATCCAGCCCGGCTTCCTGGGCTCCGGCTCTCTCGAGGTGACCTCTCCCCAGGCCGTGAAGGTTTCGTCGCGGACCTACAACCTCGTTGCCGGCACGGCGGCGTGCTACCCGAACGGCACCTTCGGGCAGGGGTACGACGCGTATCGCACGGAGGACGGCGTGGCCGCCGGCGAGACCGCGTACATCCCGCAGCTCGTCGAGACGACCCAGTACCGTACCAACATCGCCCTCACCAACACCGGCACTGCCACGGCGAAGGCCACGGTGACGCTGCTGAACGGGGCGGGCGGGTCGATCGGGAGCTACACCGTCACCCTCCTTCCCGGCGAGTGGAAGCAGGAGAACCGGCCGTTCTTCGCCAAGGCGGGGCAGTCGAACCTCACCCGCGGGTCGGCCCGGGTGGCGGTGACCGAGGGAGCGGGCGTCATCGCCTGCGCCTCGGTGGTGGACAACACGACCAACGACCCGACGACGCTCGCGATGGTGCGCGAGGCGGGCGCCAGGACCTCCTCGTGGCTCCAGGTGGGCAGCCACGCGGGAGGCAGCAACCAGAGCCAGTGGCGGACCGACCTCGGCGTCCTCAACCGCACTGCCGCGACGGCCAACCTCCAGATCAAGCTGCGCACCGGCACCACCACCCAGACCGCCACCACCACCGTCGCCGCGGGCGCCCAGGCGATCCTCGTCGACGTCGTGGGGCAGATCCCGTACACCGGCTCGGGCTCCCTGGAGGTCGTCTCCGACCAGCCGGTCAACGTGAGCTCGCGAACGTACAACCTGGTCGCCCCCACGGCCGCGTGCCACCCGAACGGTACCTTCGGCCAGAGCTACGACGCGTTCGCCTCGACCCAGGGGCTGGCCGCCGGCGAGTCGGCGTACCTCACGCAGCTCACCGAGAACGTCGCCTTCCGGACCAACATCGCGTTGACCAACACCGGGGCCACGGCGGCGGTCGTCTCGGTGGAGCTTCACAACGCCGCCGGCACGCTGCTCAAGACGTACACCGTCAACCTCAACCCCGGGGAGTACAAGCAGGACAACCGCCCGTTCTTCGCCAAGGCCGGCCAGTCCAGCCTGGCCCGCGGCTACGCGCGGGTCACGGTGACCGCGGGCTCCGGCGTCATCGCCTCGGCGTCGGTGCTCGACAACGCCACCAACGACCCGACGACGCTGCCGATGCTGCGCTGAGGAGGCGGAGGGCCGGAGGCGACACCACAATGCACCCGACGCTCCACCTCGGTCCACTGGCGGTCAGCTCGTGGGGGTTCTTCCACGCCCTCGCCATGACCGTGGCCGGGTACCTGGCCTATGCCCGACTGCTGCGGGCGGGGATTCCGCTGCGCGACGCGCTGGCCGGGACGCTGGCCTGCCTGGTCGCCGGCGTGGCGGGCGCGGGAGCCATCCACTGGGCCGTGCAGGCGGCCCTCTCGCGGGCAGGCGACAGCCCCGGTCTGCAGGATGGGAGCTCGGTGATCGGTGCGATGGTGCTGGTCCCCCTGGCGTGCGTGCTCTACTTCGGCCTGCGCCGCCTGCCGGTGGGTGCCGCCTGCGATGCGGTCGCGGGGGCGGCTCCGCTCGGGCAGGCCATCGGCCGCATCGGCTGCCTGCTCGGCGGCTGCTGCCACGGCCGCCCGTCCCAGGGGTGGCTCGCCATGGACCTCCCGGACACCCGGGGAGCCTGGTGCCCGCGCTACCCGACCCAGCTCATGTCGAGCCTCGCCGACCTCGCGATCTTTGCCACGGTCATGCTCGTCGAGCGGCGCCTGCGGAAGACCGGGAGAGGGTTTCCGGGCGCCATCGCCCTGGTCTTCCTCGGGCTGTACTGCTGCAAGCGGTTCGGCATGGAGTTCCTGCGCGAGGAGCACCCGCTGGTGCTCGGCGGCCTGAGCTGGGCCCACGCCGCGAGCCTTGCAGGCCTGGTGACCGTGCTCGCGGTGACCGCAGTGCTGGCGAGCCGCCGTCGCACTGGCTGAGGGTTCGGGACTTTCCCTGCCCGGTGGTAGTGTTGGCACCTCATATGCGGAAGAACCGGACCGTGTGCGAGTTCGACGAAGCGACGCTGGTGTCCCGGCTCGACGTCACCGTGCCGGGTGACGTGGGCGCGGTGACGCCCGCGGTCGAGCGGATCATGGCCGTCGTGCGGGAGATGGGGTGTGCGGCCGGGAAGGAGTTCGAGATCGAGCTCGCGCTGGCCGAGGCGCTCGCCAACGCGGTCGAGCACGGCTGTGGTGGCGACCCGAGCAAGCAGGCGCAGGTGTGCGTCGGGTGCGACCCCGAGCGCGGGCTCCTGATCGTGGTGCGCGACCCGGGGCCAGGCTTCGACCCCTCCCAGGTGCCGAGCCCGGTGGTGGGCGACCGCCTCTTCGAGACGGGCGGCCGCGGGATCTTCCTGATCAACCAACTGATGGACGACGTGCGCTACGAGCGCGGCGGCACCGAGATCCGGCTCCGCAAGCGCTAGCGATCACCCCGACACGCGTCGCCTTCGGATGCGGCCCGGCTCACCTCTGGCAGCGTGGGAGTCGTGCACGCAGGCTACCGGGGACCCCGCACGGGATAGCCGCAGTGCTCGACGCCGTAGAGGCGCTCGGGGCTGCGGTCATCGACGACGACGACGAAGCCTCCGGTGGGGTCGGAGGCGACCAGGACGCCGTAGTCGGGCAGGTGGTTGGCTTCGGCGAGGCGGGCTGCGGGCCGACTCCGGTGCGGGAGGAACTGTATCAGGTCTGGAGCCCCTGCAGACGGTCCATCCACCTGCGACCCATCAGTACGGCAGCAGCACCGGGATGGTGGTCGGATCGCCGGTGACGGCGTCGACGACGGACGCGTAGGCCCAGGCCGTGCCGCCGGCCGTCTCCACCTCGACCGTGGCGTACGCGACCTCGACGGTTCCCGCGTTCGCGGCGGTGAAGATGTCGTTCTCCTGCTTCCACCGCCCAGGGTCGGCCGCGATTCTGCGGGTGGAGCCCTTCGGTGCCCCGCTGCGGTCGAACAGGCGCACCGTGACGGTGCAGGCTGCGGTCCCGAGGTTGAGGATGCCGATGTTGGTGCGCACCCGCTCGCTCTTGCCGAGCCCGGGCAGCACGCCGACCTGGCCCGGGACCAGGGCATCCCTGAGCGTGCACGCCGGGTAGTACTGGCCGAACGTCCCGGTCGGGGTCTGGTTGTAGGTGCGCGACGCGAGATGCACGGGCTGGTCGGAGGCGACCTCCAGCGTGCCAGAGGTCGCGGCCGCGGCGGGCATGCCGAAGATGGTGACGGCGATGTCCCGCCACTCCCGTGTCGCGCCCGGGTCGAGCGGCGCCGTGCGGACGACCGGCGTGCCGCCGGCGGCGAGGGTCATGGTCAGGTTCGCCGGGACGGTGCCGGGGTTGACGGCCGCCAGATCGGTGCGCCACTGGGTGCCGCCGGAGCCGTTCTGGTGAGCGACCGAGGGCACGCGGAACGGGCGGGGCGGCGTGCCTCCCAGGAGTGGGATGGTCGTGGGGTCGCCGGTGACGGTGTCCACCAGGGAGGCGTAGGCCCACACCCTCCCGCCGGGTGGTTGGATGTCCACCGTGGCGTAGGCGGTGTCCTGGGCGCCGGCGCCGCTCGAGGCGAAGATGTCGTTTTCCTGCTTCCAGCGCCAGGGATCGAGGGTGGTGGAGCGCGTCCCCACCTCGTTGCCGCCGGCGGCCACCAGCCGCGTCAGGACCGTCACCGGTCCCTCGTCGAGGTTCAGGAAACCGATGTTGGTGCGGTGGCCCGGTCCCTTGCGGAGCTGCGGCAGGTACCCCCGGCTGTCCTCGAGCATCCCGTCGGCAGAGGTGAGCGCCGGGTAGTACTGCCCGAACGTGCCGGTGGCCGTCTGATTGTAGGTGCGCGACGTGATGGCGATGGGGCCGCTCGACGTGATGGCCAGGGTGCCCGACGTCGAGGCTGTCTCGGAGAGTCGGAAGAGCGAGACGAGGATGTCGCGCCACGCCTCGGCGCCGTTGGCGGGCAGGGAGGCGGTGCGGGAGACGGGAGACCCGGTCGAGTGGTAGGTGAGCTGCAGCGTCACGGCGCTGCCGCGGTTGACCGCCGCGACGTCGGTGCGCCACTGGGTGCCGCCGCTGCCTGGCAGGTGTGCCACCGAGGGCAGGAAGTAGGTGTACGACCCGCACACGAGCCCGGTCTCCTGGCGGTCGGCGATCCCGGCGAGCCAGGTCTGGAACGGTGCATCGGGCGGCGCGCACAGCCGTGTGCCGTGGTACGAGAGGTGGGCGAGGCTGCCGAGGCCCACGAAGCCTGCCGGCAACTGCCCTGTCAGCCGGTTGCCGTGCAGGTGCAGCCGCTGCAGCTTCGCGAGGCTCCCGATCTCGGCTGGCACCGGCCCGGTGAGCAGGGTGTCGGTGATCTTCAGGGTTTCGAGGGTGCCGAGCCTGCCCAGAGCGGCGGGGATCGACCCGGTGAGGAGGTTGGAGCTGAGGTTGAGGTACGTCAGTGCGGCGAGGTTGCCGAGCTCGACCGGGATCGGGCCGGAGAGCCGGTTCTCCCTGAGGTCGAGGGAGCCGAGCTTTGCGAGATTGCCGAGCTGCGGCGGGATCGTGCCGGTGAGCTGGTTCTGGCTCAGTAGGAGCTGGGTGAGCAGCGTCAGCCTGCCGAGATCCGACGGGATCGTGCCGGTCAGCTTGTTGTCCATCACCGTGAGCGAGGTCAGCTTGGTGAGGTTGCCGAGCTGGGGCGGGATCGTCCCGGTGAGCTGGTTGTGCTGGAGCGTGAGGGTCTGGAGGTTCGTGAGGCTGCCGAACGCCGCGGGGATCGTGCCGGTGAGCTGGTTGCTCCCGAGGTCCACCACCTCGAGGGCGGTCATCGCGGCCAGCCCGCTCGCCTGGCCGCCGGCGGCGCCGGCGATCCACCCGGGGATCGTACCGGTGAGCTGGTTGGTGCCGAGGAGCAGCCCGGTGATCCGGGTCAGCCGGGAGAGCTCGGTGGGGATCGTGCCGGAAAGCCGGTTGCGGCGCAGGTCCAGACCGTAGCGGCCCTCGAGGCTCGTGAGGTTGCCGAGCTGGGGCGGAATGCTGCCGGTGAGCTGGTTGCCGTACAGCCACAGCTCCTGCAGGCTCCCAAGCTGCCCGAGCGAGGGAGGGATCGAGCCCGTGAGCTGGTTCGAGAGCAGGTAGAGCCTGGTCAGGCCACGCAGGTTCCCGAGCTCGGAGGGGATCGTACCGGTGAGCTGGTTGCGGCCGAGGTCGAGGTAGGTGAGCCTCGAGAGCCCGCCAAGACCGGCGGGAATGCTGCCCGAAAGCTGGTTGTAGGACAGGTTCAGGTACTCCAGTTGAGACAGGTCCGCGAGCTTCGCCGGGACCGGGCCGGTGAGCTGGTTGCGGGCGAGGTCGAGGTGCCTGAGCCTGGTGAGCTTCGTGACGGCCTCGGGGATCGGCCCGCCCACGCCGAGGTTGTAGTAGATGCTGAAGGACTCGAGCTCCGAGAGGTCGGCGAGCTCCGGGGGTAGCGTGCCGGTGAGGCCGTTGTTGTCGATCCACAGCGAGTCGATGTGGTACTCGCCGGTGAGGATGTTCACGTCGCAGTCCACACCGTGCCACTTCTCGTTGCACGGATCGGTCTCCTGCAGCCAGCCAGCTCGATTGGTCCAGCGGTCGCCACCCGTGGCGGTGTAGAACGTGACCAGTGCCTGACACTCCTTGAGCGGGATCTTGCTCATGGTGGCGCAGTTGAAGGTGGCGGCGGGCGCCGTGCCGGCTGCGAGGGACAGTGTTGCCGCCGCGATGAGCATTCTGCCGAGGGTCCTGCCACGATGCATGTCGTTGCCTCCAGGGGTGGGGCGCTCGCCGGGGAGCGCAGGGTGGAAGAGTCGGTGCCGAAACGGTCGCGACCGGTGCATCATCTGATCTCGCCTTCCGGTGACGAGGGCGCCGTCAGGGTCAGGCCTTCGAGGTAGCTCGCCAGGCCGGCGAGGCTCGGGAAGCCGCGGCGGGTGCCGGTGCGGGGATCCTCGACGCTCCACCGCCAGGGTGGGCCCTCCGGGGCCGAGGGATCGCCTTCCCTCCAGAGCCGCAGGATGAGGACCTGATAGGTGTCCGCCGGTCGATGGCCGGCTCGCGGCACGCGCGTGGTCGTCGTCATCGTCACCTTCCGCGTCTACACTGCGCCCGGATCGTTGGAGCACCGTTGGAAGGCCGCGTCGGCCGCCGGCGGTGCCGGGGACCCGTGACGATGGCCGAGCCCGTCCCACCCGCGTGGCGAATCCGCCTTCTCGGCGGCTGCGAGATCTCCGGGCCGGCTGGGCCCGTCTGCCTCGAATCGGCCAAGACGACGGCGCTGCTCGCATACCTGGCGCTGCACGACGGCCCCCAGCCGCGGGCCAGGCTCTGTGGGCTGCTGTGGCCGGAGCTGCCCGAGGAGCGGGCGGCTGCCAACCTGCGGCGGGCACTGTGGGACCAGCGCCGCAAGCTCATCCTCGCCGACGGCCGGCCGCTGGTGGTGGCGACGCGGACCACCGCAGCCTTCGACCACGCCGCGCCGGTGTCCGTCGACGCTGCCGAGCTCTCGCGCTGCCTCGGCCCGAGCGTCGCGGCGGCCGACGAGCACGAGGAGGTCGGGACGCTCGGCGGCGCCGTCGAGCTGTACCGCGGGGAGCTGCTGGACGGGCTGTTCCTCGACGACGCGCCGGAGCTCGAGGAGTGGATCGTGGCGGCGCGGGAGCGGTTCCGGCTGCTGGCGGTCGAGGCGCTCGACCGGCTGACCGCCCTCTACCGCCGGCGCGGGGACCACCGCCTGGCCCTCCTGTACGCCAGGCGCCTGCTGAACCTCGACCCCTGGCGCGAGCAGTCCCACCGGACCGTCATGGAGCTACTGGACGGGGCAGGGGAGCCCGCCGCCGCCCTCGCCCAGTTCGAGGCCTGCCGCCGCATCCTGGCAGAGCAACTGCAGTCGGCCCCGACCCGCGAGACGTCGGCGCTGGCGGAGCGCATTCGCGCCGCCGCCCCGACAGTCACCAGCGGCACCACGCCGCCTGCGCCGATGCCTGCGCGACACCGTCTCCCCCGGCCGTCCACGCCGTTCGTCGGTCGCAGGACGGAGGTCGACGAGGTCCTCGCGAGGCTCGCGACGCCCCCATGTCGCCTCCTCACCCTGGTCGGCCCCGGCGGTATCGGCAAGACGCGCCTGGCGCTGCAGGTCGCCGGCGTGCTGGCCGACGGCGGCACGGCCGCGCGCGCCGCGTTCCCCGACGGTGTGGTCTTCGTGCAAGCGAGCGAGGTCGGGGGGACGGGGGCGCTCGCCGCCGCGCTCGGCGTGGCGCTCGGGCTGCACGCGCCGGACGAGCCCAGTATCGAAAGCGCGATCGTCGACTTCCTGCGGGAGAAGCGGGCGGTCGTGGTGGTCGACGGAGCCGAGCACCGGCTGGCCGAGGCGCGGTTGCTCTCGACGCTGCTCGCCCAGGCCCCGGAGCTCGCGATCCTGGCGACATCGAGGGTGCGCCTGAGGTTGCGCGAGGAGTGGATCCTCGAGGTGCCGGGGCTGTCCTGCCCACCCGAGGGCGAGCTGGCCACCGCCGGCCGCTCCGACGCCACCCGCCTGTTCCTCGAGACGGCACGGCGAGCGGCGCCGACCTGGCGCCCGTCGCCCCGGGAGCTCGAGGCGGTCGCCGAGATCTGTCGGGCCGTCGAGGGCAACCCCCTCGCCATCGAGCTGGCGGCTTCCTGGCTGCGGGTGCTGCCGGTCGAGGAGATCGCCCGCCGCGTGGCGCACGACATTTCCGCACTCGAGGCGCCGTCGGCCGACCAGCGGGGGTTGCGGGCCGTGCTCGGGAGCTCGTTCGAGCAGCTCGGGTCGGCCGAGCAGCAGGCGGCGGAGAGGCTCTCGGTCTTCGTCGGGGGGTTCTCGCGGGATGCCGCCGCCGAGGTTGGCGAGGTGTCGCTCGAGGTGCTCGGCGCGCTCGTCGACAGCTCCTTCGTCCGTCTCGGCGACGACGGCCGGTACAGCATGCACGAGCTCCTGCGCCAGCACGCCCGGGAGAGGCTCGGTCGCGTGCCGAGGGCCGCCGCCCGCATGGAGGACCGCCGCGCCGCACACCTCGCGCGCCTGCTCTCCGGGGCGCAGCGGGCGCTCTGGGGCCCGGGTCAGCCCGAGGTCCTGCGGCTCGTGGCGGCGGAGATGGGCAACCTCGCTGCCGCGTGGCGGTGGGCGGTCCGCCGCGGGAACGCCGCGGTGCTGGCCGACTGCCTTCCCTGCCTGTGGGGGAGCTGGCTACTCCGGGGCGCCTCCGCCGAGGGGATCGGGCTGCTGAGTGAGGCGATCGAGGACTTGGCGCGACCTCCCGCCAGCCACGACAGGCTGGTGGCCGCGCTGTGCGTCGCCCGGGGAAGCCTGCGCAACCGCATCGGGCAGTACGGCGCCGCCGAGGCGGACCTGCGGCGAGCCTCGGCGCTGGCGGCCGGCCCCGGCCAGGAGGACCTCGGTGCCCGCGCCGCTTTCCACCTCGGGGAGGCGGCCCACCTGCAGGGGCGGTACGACGAGGCGCGGCTGGGGCTCGTGCCGTGCCTCGATCACGCCGCCGCGAAGGGCGACCTCAAGCTGACGGCCGACACCCGCAGCCTGCTCGGCCGGGTGGCGCTCGAGCAGGGCCGGCACGGCGATGCGAGACGCGAGCTCGAGGCGGGTCTCGACGCCGCCCGGAGGCTCGGGGACCCGACGGCGCTCACGCACGCCTTCACCCACCTCGGTCTCATCGAGTACTTCGACGGCGCGTTCGAGGCCGCGCGCCGCTCGCTCGAGCCTGCCGCGCGGCTGGCCCGGGAGGCCGGCCACACCGCCACGCTCGCCCAGGCCGTCGCGGGGCTGTCGTACCTCCTCGAGGACCAGGGCGACTTCGATGGTGCCCGCCGCGGGTACGAGGAGGTCCTGGCGATCGCCGAGCGGAGCGGCGACCGCCGCGGGATCGCCTATGCCACCATGCTCATCGGCGAGACGGCTCGCCGCCAGGGACGGTTCGCGGAGGCGGTGGGGCTGTACGAGCGGGCGCTCGGCATCGCCACCGTGATCGGAAGCCGGTTTCTCGAGGGTCTGCTGCTCGGCAACCTCGCCTACGCCGCCGCGGCGGCCGGCGAGGGCTCGCGCGCCCGGGAGCACATCCGCGCCGCACTGCGCGCCTACCGCCGCTCGGGCGCCCACGCCGTGGCGCTCCCGGCGCTCGTGAGCCGTGCCGAGCTGGCATTCGCCGAGGGCGATCGGGTCCGGGCACTCGAGCTCCTCGGCCTCGTCCTCGCCCACCCGGCCAACCGGCAGGACCACACCGTCGAGACAAACCGGGTGCTGGCGCGGATACGGACGTGCACCGGCCCGGTCGAGGTGGAGTCGGGCCTCGCTGCCGGCGCCGCCCTCGACCTCGAGGCGACCGTCGAGGCGCTGCTCGGCGAGGCGCTCCCTCGCGGGCAGGGGGCGCCAGGGTAACGAAGACGTCCCCGGGGACACGGGAGGCCAGAGCATGGACAAGGCGCAGGTTGGAGCACACCTTGGCGCGGCACTCAGCGCGGTTGCGGAGCACGCAGGGTGGACAGGTTGGTCGGGTTGCCGGCGGGCGGGTGCCGCGTGCCTGGCGCTCCTCGTCTGGAGCACGACGCCGATCCTCGCGATCGATGCCCTGACCGCCGAGCAGGTCGTGTCCCGCTGCGCCGGGGCCTGCGCGTCCGGCAGGCACAGGCGGGTGCCTACCGGGATGGGAACGAGGCCGGCGGGAGCTGCTCGAAGGCCGGGTGTGCGAACAGTCGGCCCTGGAAGAGGGTGATCCCCTCGCCGCGGAGCCAGGCGTACTCGGCCGGCGTCTCGACGCCTTCCGCGATGATGTCGATGCCGAGGTCCTGGCAGGTTTGCCGCACGCCGCGGATGATGGCCTGCCGGGGGCCCTTGCGCTCCACGTCGCGGATCAGGCTCATGTCGAGCTTGATCATGTCGGGCAGGAACTCGGCCAGCAGGTTCAGCCCCGCGTACCCGGCCCCGAAGTCGTCGATTGCGGTCCGCAGCCCGGCGCCGCGGTGCTCGTTGACGGCCCGGGCGAAGCCGTCGTGGTCGTTGATGATCTCGCTCTCGAGGATCTCGAGGACGATGCGGCTCGGGGCGATGCCGCAGCGTTGCGCCGTGTCGAGGGTGGAGGCGATCGACGTCTGCGAGGTCTCGACGCTGAGCGGCAGGAAGTTGAGGTTCAGGTCGCACGGCAGCCCGAGCCTGGCGGCCAGGTCGACAGCGGCGCTCCGGCACCCCTCGTCGAACCCGTGGCGCTCAGCGGGGCCGACACGCTGCAGCACCTGGGCGGCGGGCTCGTTGCGGGCGCCGCGGATCAGGGCCTCGTACGAGACGATCGCCCCGGCCTCGGCGTCGATGATGGGCTGAAACGCGAACGTGAAGTCTGGAGGTGCCGCCGCCGGGACACGCGCCGGCGGCGGCTCGACCTTCCCGGCGATCCGCGAGCGCCAGCGCCCCTCCCGGAACGCCGCCAGGAGCTTCTTCGCCCTTCCGGAGCCGAGCCTGGCGAAGGAGGCATTGGAGCCGAAGAAGTCGCTCATGCCGACGATGGAGCCCACGTCATCCGGAGCGAGGGGTGCGTAGCCCATGGTCCAGTCGGCGAACGAGCGCCGGGCGACCGGCTCGCGGATGATCGTCACGATGTCGGTGTGACGCGGGTCCTTCGCGATCACGCTCATGAGGCCGTCGAGGACGTCGGCCTCCCCCTCCAGGACCTGGAAGAACGTCCCCTCGGAGTACAGCAGGATGCCCGTGACGCCGAGCCGCGCGTTGTGCTCGCGGGCCTTGGCGAGGAGACGGGCGAGGTCCGCGTCGTGAACCTCGCCCCGCGCCGCGCTGTGGTAGATGACTTGCATCAACCCGGCCATCGTGTCCTCCAGTAGCTCCCGGAGCTCCTGCACAGATCATCTCATGCTCGCCGCCGGCCCGCGCCGTCCTGGCGGGAGACGCGGGCGAGCAGCGGTGCATCCGGCCTGGACCACGGTCGGCCAGGGATGTCACGCCTGGCGGGGACGGACGAGCAGGCTGGCGATGAGGGCGACCGGGATCGCCAGTCCCAGCCAGGAGAGCGCGATCGCCGGCGAGCCGCCGTGGGCCGGCTCGGCCAGCGTGCCGGCGATGACGGGGCCGAGCGCCGCGACGCACCACGGGAGGCCCATCAGCAGGGAGCTGACGCCGCTCGCCTGGCCGGGGAGCATGCGGTTGCCCTCGGCGACGGTGACCACGGTGTTGACGCCGTTGAACAGCCCGAAGGCGGTGACCAGCGCGAGATCGGCGAGCGGGGAGCCGCTCCCGACCAGCAGCAGGGCGAGCAGCACCCCGGTGGCCGCATTGCCCGCCACCAGGACGCGGCGGGCGCCCCAGCGGTCGGCGAGATGGCCCGCTGGCAGGAGCGCCAGGCACGAGCCGGCGACGAGGCCGAAGTGCGCGCCGCCGTTGACGATCCAGTGCGGCGCCTGGCGCGCTTCCATGAGGTCCGGGAGGAGGAAGATCAGCGACTGGCTGGCCGCGGTGGCGAAGAGCTGGACCCCGAACAGCGGCACCAGCCCGGGCTCCCGGGGAAACAGGGCGGGACGCGCCTCCGCCGCGGGTGTCGAGGCCTTCGGAGGGCTTGGGAGCCAGATGGCGAGGGCGACGGCAACCGCCAGGGGAATGGCGAGCATCACCGGCGTGAGGCGGGGCAAGCGCAGGTAGATCGCCGAGAAGATGAGCTGTGAGCAGGCGTAGCCGAGGTAACCGCCGG
>JALOLB010000168.1 GCA_025456225.1 Thermoanaerobaculaceae bacterium | reverse complement strand
GGAAGGTGTTGGCCGCGTAGTTCATGGGGCTCTCGTCGTTGCCCAGGAACAGCAGCAGCCCCCCGGAGAGCTGGGCCTGCAGGCGGGTGCGGCGGTCGACGTAGGTCTGTGCAGGGAACATGATGGGTCTCCTTCGGGATCGTTGGTCTGGCTAGCCTATCAGCAACAGCGTCTTCTGTGGGGTGGAGAGCCACTCGCAGCCCTCCGTCGTGACCAGCACCATCTCCTCGATGGTACACGCGCCGCGGCCGGCCACGTCCAGGCTCGGCTCGATGGTGAACACCATGCCCGGCTCGAGCTTCCGGTACGGTTTGCCGGCGTACTTCTCCCAGGTGGGGCCGAGCAGCGCCGTGCCGTCGTGGGCGAAGCGCCCGACCTGGTGGCCGAGGCCGTGGGGGAACTCCTCGAGCAGCGCCTTGGCCTGGGCAAGCTTCTCCTTGATCAGCATCACCGTCCTCCCACGCTCTCGGTCTTCGCGGCGCCCTGGCGCAGCCACCGCCTGGTGAGCAGCAGCGCCACCGGCGAGACCATGGCGATGCAGGCGTAGATGAGCCACATCTGCTCGGTGTGCTTCGCCCCTTCGGCCGGGCAGTAGTGCTGCAGGAACCACCCGGCGTACAGGCCGGTCATGAGCACGCCGAAGTAGGCGATGCCCTCGAGGAAGTACGGGACGTTGACGCCCCACATGGCGCGCGGCGAGTGGACGAACGCCCGCACCGTGCCGGTGATCTCGCCAATTGCCTTCTGGAAGGCGGTCGGGGATTGGGTGCCGGTCATCGCGGTGCTCCTGCAAGGTGGAATGTAGCAGGAGTCCCTGACAGAAGGGCAGGGGCAGAGTCGCCGCTTTGGTACGCTGGTGGACCGGAGGCGCCGCCATGACCGACACCGAGCGCGAGATCCAGGCGATGGTCGACCGCGAGACGGACGCCTGGGACCGGCAGGACGCCGAGGCCCTGGTGTCGCTCTTCCACCCCGACATGGTGTGGCCGTGGCCGCCCGATGCGGGGGCGCACGACCCGGTGCACTGGGTCTTTCCCCTCGGGCGCTACGACCGCCGCCGCTGGAAGGCCGGCTGGGAGGAGCTGTTCCGGACCCACGAGCTCGTGCACAACCGGCGGCAGACGGTCAGGATCGCGGTCTCCGAGGAGGGCGACGGGGGGTTCGCCGTCGTCGACGTCGACACCCTCTGGCGCGACCGGGCCTCGGGCGCCCTGTTCCACTGGAAGGGCCGTGCGTGCAAGGGTTACACCCGCGTCGGCGACCGCTGGCTGCTGATCCTGCACACGGGGTTGCTGGACTACTCGGAGTAAGCGAAGGACTGCGCTGAACGCCGCGCGCGGCCTCCCGCACTCAATCGAGGAGGTAGCGTGGACGTCGACATGGACGTGGACGTGGTCGTGGACGTCGACCTGGATCCTCCCCACCTTCGAGAAGTGACCTCAACGAGTGCACCCCGCACACTGCCGAGGCGGCAGTGGCGTGCATGATTGGCCAGGGGAAGGCCGAAAGTGCCCGCGTCCACGTCCACGACCACGACCACGTCGCAACGTGCCGGCTCATTGCCGTGGAGCTTGTCAGTCCGCCGCCCAGCTCTCGAAGAGGCGGAACGCGGCGATGAAGACGGCGAAGCTCGCCACGGCGACGACCGCGACAGGGAGCTCGGCCATGGTCGGGGGTGCCGGAGCGAGGAGCGACCGTCCGGCCGCGACGAGCTGCCCCTGGATCGCCGGCCACTTCCAGACCGAGCCGGCGATGGCCGCCACGGCGCCGGTCGCGAGGGCCAGCCAGGTCATCACCGTGATCGGCCTCGTCACGCGCTCCACGGCCTGCCGGCGCTCGGACCTCGCCGCGGCCTGCCAGATCAGGCCCGGATCGGGCAAGGTGCCGTCGGGGGTGCTCGCCGCGATCTCCCCCATTGCCCGGGCGACGAGCGCCGCGTCGGCGCAGGCCGGGCAGGTGGTGAGGTGGGTCCGGAGCTGGGCGGTCCAGTCTCCCGAGGCGAGCGCCCCGAGGACGGCCTGCTCCCACTCGCAGGTGGTTGTGGTCATGAGGTTCCCCCTGATCTGCCCGTCGGGGCCAGCCCCCGGGCCCGCAGCAGGTCGGCCAGCCGCTGGCGCGCCCGGAACAGCATGACGCGCACGCTCGCGGCCTTCACGCGCTGGTTCGCGGCGATCTCCAGGTGCGACCACCCCTCGACGTGGGCGAGCCAGAGCAGGGCGCGCTCCCGGGGCGTGAGGGTGGCGAGAGCGTCCTGGAGGTCGTGCCTGAGCTCGGACCCGCCGGCCAAATCGGGTGCGGGGAGTGACTCGTGCAGCTCGGCCACCTCGCGCCGGGGGCGGCGGAAGTGGTCGTTGAGGAGGTTGGTGGCGATCCGGTACAGGTAGTGGCGGGTGTGGTCGTCGCTCGTGCCCACGAAGCGGGAGCGCAGGAGCCGCACGTACGAGTCCTGCAGCAGGTCGTCCGCCAGGGTGCGGTTGCCCGAGACTCTCTGGAGGTAGGCGCGCAGGGCGGGCGCCGTGCGCTCGTAGAACGCCCGGAACGTGGCCTCGTCCATGCCGGCGCGATCCCCGGCCGCCGCGCCCGCGGCGGTCGGAGGCCCCCCGCCGGTCCGGGAGACGACCCCATCGATGGTCGGTACGGCCACCTCGGTCATCCCGCCCTACTGCTGCGCGCCCGGGTTGCCGGGCTTCCCGTCGAGCAGGCCCCAGCGCTTCGACATCACGTAGGCCACGATCGACGAGGCGATGTACCCGAGGCCCAGGGCGAGCATGACGATGCCGACGAACGACACGGCCTGCATCGTCTCGGCTGTGAAGAGGTTCCGGGTCGACCAGGTGCCCACGCCGACGAAGCTGAGGACGACCCCGGCCTGGGCCGCCGCGACGATGCGGCGGATCGGCGTCGCGGAGGCGACCACGGCCGGGCTCAGCATCCTCCGGCCGGCGTCGGCCTGGAGGTAGTCCAGGAGCTCCTTCGAGGTGCCGAACTTCTCGATCAGTTGCGTGTGGAGCTGGACGAGCGCCTCCGTCTCCCGCCTTGCGCGGGCGGAAGCCGTGACGGTCCTGACGATCAGCACGGTCGCCGCGATCATTGCGAGTGGCCCGAACGCCAGAATGAAGGTGTCGTTCATCATGTTCGTCTCCCCGTTCTGCGGGTGGCGGCCTGGCTGCTCCGCGTCCCCGTCACCCGGTATCACGTACCGCACGCCCCTGGGGTTAACCCGTCTTCCTCACCGCGTGCCGCCACGCCGCGGAGTCGTGCCGCGCTGGCGCGCCCACCCCGGGATCGCCCCCTGCGGCGAACCGGCAGGTCGTCTCGGGGCCTCACCCATCCGTTTGCCCACCATCATCGGCACCTCCGCCCGCTCGCGACAAAGCCGGCGAACGATGCGGGTCAACCTGCATCGCCCGAAGGTCAATAGCAGAGCACCTCGAGACGCTCTCCCACGAGCACGGCCACCCGGGCCTTCTCGGCGGCCGGGAACGATCCTTGTGCGCAACCGTGCTGCTCGATGGTGCCGAGCCTGGTCGGGACGCCGAGGATCTCGCCGTAGAGCTGGGCGACCGGGTAGGCATGCTCCTCGTACACGATGAGCCGCATGCCGTCGCGGGCGCGCAGGTGTGCCCGCTCGATGGGTGTTGGCGAGAGGTCGGTGAAGAGCGGGAAGTCCAGGGGGGTGGTGACCAGGAAGGCCATCGCCATCCTCGTGGCCGTGAGGCCCGCGGCGAGGAGCACGGCACCGGCCGCGCTCCGGCGCATCCAGGGACGGGCCGGTGCGAGGACCAGCCAGGCCAGCCAGAGGAAGAGAGGCAGGAAGAGGGCGTTGCGCTGGGGTGGCGGACCGCCGCCGGAGACGAGCGGCTTGAGCAGGCCGAGGAGCAGGAAGCTGCCGGCCGCGCACAGCAGCGTCCCGGCAAGCGCAGGTGCACCGGCCCTCGCCGCCTCCCAGGGCCGGCGCAGGCCGACCCCAACCATGGCCAGGACGACCGCGAGGACGGCAGTCCCCGCAACTGCGCTGCCGTTGCCGAGCTCGCCGAGCAGCGACCGGATGTACACCCCGGCCGTGTAGGTCGGCCACGCCGTGGCCTTCCCGAAGTGACTGAAGGAGGAGGCGAACGGGGCGTAGAGCAGGACCGTCGGAGCGGCGAAGCAGGCGAACGTCACGAGGGGCCGGCCGAGCTTTCGCCACCAGCCGGGCCGGTGGCGGCTGTCGAGGAGCTGCCAGAGGAGCAGCCCCGGTACCGCCCAGGCGAAGGTCGGCACGGTCATCGCCGAGAGGGCGGAGAGCACCCCAACCCGCGCCTCATGGCCCTCGGTCGTGGCGGCCAGGCAGGCGAGCAGCAGGAGGAGCGTCCCCAGGAGGTAGCCGCGGGCCACCAGGCCGTAGGTCGCGACGAGGGGACAGCAGACAACCAGCGCGGTGCCGAGCGCGGCGGCCTGGAACGAGCCGTACCCACCGTGGCGGCGCAGCAGGTGCCAGAGCACCAGCGCCATGGCCAGGAGCACGGCCAGGTTGACCAGGCGCAGGGCAAGGGGATGTGCCAGGACGAGAGCCTCGGGCAGGAAGGCTGCCTGGAGGGCGGTGAACACCATGTGATTGTTCGGGGCCGGGTAGTGCGTCAGGGAGTAGAGCGGCCCGTGGCGTGAGAGGAAGAGGAAGTTCCAGGCCTCGTCGTAGGTGAGCGGCACGCGCCCGCTCAGCGCCAGCCAGGCGAGGGCGGCGACCATGGCAACGACAAGTGGGATCGCCCCGGGCGAGACATCGCGAAGGCGCAGCCTCATTGGCTGCCAGCCCCGGGCCTCCACGGCCGACGACGCATCTCGACCACCATGACCTCCGTCGTGCACCGCCCGCAACCCGTGAGGCGCCGGAGGCGGCCCCCGGGCAACCGATCATATCCCGATTCCCCATCGCCCAGTGGCCGGCCCGCTCCTCCCGGCACGGCCCCTTGACACGCCGGCGCCGGCACGCTGGGATGCTCCGACGCGCCCGCCGGCCTGGCGGGGCGGGAGGGCAGGGGATGACCGTGCACCGGCTGGACCCGATCTTCAACCCCACGCGCATCGCACTGGTGGGGGTCTCCGAGAACCCGAAGGCCGTCGGCGGGACGATCCTGCGCAACCTGGTGGGATCCGGGTTCCGGGGGGTCGTGTACCCGGTGCACCCGTCCCTCGAGGCGGTGCTCGGCGTGCCGTGCTACCCCGATCTCGCAAGCCTGCCACGGGTACCGGACGTGGCGGTGGTCGCCTCGGCGCCGCAGCAGGTGCCGTCGGTGATCGACCGGTGCGGGCAGCTCGGGGTGGGCGGCGTGCTGGTGATCACCTCCGGGTTCGGCGAGACCGGCGCCGAGGGCAGGGCGATCGAGGCCGACCTGCGGGCCGCCGTCAAGCGCTACCCCGCGATGCGCGTGCTCGGCCCCAACTGCCTCGGCGTCATGGTGCCCCGCCTGGCGCTCAACATGACGTTCGCCGGCGCCATGGCGAAGCCCGGCCACGTGGCGTTCCTGTCGCAGTCGGGGGCGCTGTGCACCTCGGTGCTGGACTGGGCGCTCGAGCAGGGGATCGGGTTCTCCCACTTCGTCTCGGTCGGCAACATGCTGGACGTGGACTTCGCCGACCTCATCGACTACGTGGCCGAGGACGAGGCGACCGAGTCGATCATCCTGTACATGGAGTCGCTCACCAACGCGCGCGCCTTCATGACCGCGGCGCGGGCGTTCGCGCGCTCCAAGCCGATCGTCGCCTTCAAGGCCGGGCGGTTCGCCGAGTCGGCGAAGGCCGCGGCGTCGCACACCGGGGCGCTGGCCTCCGAGGACGCGGTGTTCGAGGCGGCGTTCGAGCGCGCCGGCGTGGTGCGGGTGATGGAGATCGACGAGGTCTTCCACTGCGCCGAGCTGGTGGGGCGGCACCGCCGGCCGGCCGGGGCGCGCCTGGCGATCGTCACCAACGCCGGCGGGCCCGGGGTCATGGCCACCGACGCGCTCATGGCGCGGGACGGCGTGCTCGCCGAGCTGGGGGCGGCCACCATGACGGCGCTCGACGAGAACCTGCCCTCCGCCTGGTCCCACGGCAACCCGGTGGACGTGCTGGGGGACGCCCGTCCCAAGCGCTTCGCCAAGGCGGTCGGGATCGTCATGGCCGACCCCGGCGTGGACGCGGTGCTGGCGATCCTCACGCCCCAGGCCATGACCAACCCCACCGGCACGGCGAAGGAGCTGGCCGCCCTCGTGGAGGCCGGCCGCAAGCCGGTGCTGGCCGCGTGGATGGGCGGCGCGTCGATGCGCGACGGGCTGCGGGCCCTGGCGGCCGCGGGCATCCCCGCCTTCGAGACGCCGGAGGAGGCGATCAAGGCGTTCATGACCCTGGTGGCGTACGGCCGCAACCTCGAGACGCTCTACGAGACTCCCCGGGACGTGCCGGTGAGCTTCACCCTGGACCGGGCGCGGATCGGTGCGCGCGTCCAGGCGATGGCCTCGGCGAGCGGCGGCTGGCTCTCGGAGGCCGACGCCAAGGAGCTGCTGGAGGCCTACGGCATCCCCACGACGCGGCCCCGGCCCGCCGCCGACCCGGACGCCGCCGTGGCCGCCGCCAGGGCGATCGGCTACCCGGTCGTCCTCAAGCTCGCGAGCCCGGACATCACCCACAAGTCCGACGTCGGCGGCGTGGCGTTGGGCCTCGCGGACGCCGCCGCCGTGCGGGCCGCGTTCGAGCGCATCGTCGCCGCGGCACGGGAGGCCCGGCCGGAGGCCCGCATCGAGGGCGTCACCGTGCAGCCCATGGCCGATGCCCGCGACGGCGTCGAGCTGATCCTCGGCGCCAAGCGCGACCCGGTGTTCGGGAGCGTCATCCTGGCGGGCCTGGGCGGTATCGCTGCCGAGGTCCTGCACGACCGCGCCCTGGGGCTGCCGCCGCTCAACGAGCGCCTGGCCCGGCGCCTACTGGAGTCCTTGCGCTCGTACCCGCTGCTCACCGGGTTTCGGGGCCGCCCACCGGTGGACATGGACCGGCTCGTGGAGACGCTCATCCGGCTGTCGTACCTGGTGGCGGACCTCCCCCAGGTGCGCGAGCTGGACGTCAACCCCCTGCTCGTCACCCCTCGCGGGGTGCTGGCGCTGGACGCACGGGTGCTCGTCGATCCGGCCCCTGCGGACGCCGTCGTCGAGCGGCACTACGCGCACCTGGCGCTGCGGCCGTACCCCGAGGAGTACGTGAAGCAGGCGACGCTGCGGGACGGCACCACCGTGCTGCTGCGCCCGATCCGCCCCGAGGACGAGCCGATGTGGCTCGAGCTGCTCGGCTCGTGCTCGAAGGAGACGATCTACGCCCGCTTCCGCTACCTCTTCCAGTGGTCGAGCCACCAGGTGGCGACGCGCTACTGCTTCATCGACTACGACCGCGAGGTGGCGATCGTCGCCGAGGTCGGGGATGGGAGTGAGCGGCGCCTGGTGGGCGTCGGGCGGCTGGTCGCCGAGCCGGACCTCGCGAGCGTCGAGTACGCCGTGCTGGTCACCGACGCCTGGCAGAACCGCGGCCTCGGCCAGGAGCTGACCGACTACTGCCTGTCGATCGCCCGCTCATGGGGGATCACGCGGGTTACCGCCCAGACCTCCAGCGACAACCTCCGGGTCATCGCCATCCTGGGCGAGCGCGGCTTCACCCTCGAGAACGCCGACGAGGGCCTCGTCAACGCCACCCTCGACCTGTAGAGAAGGTGGGCGCGGTCGTCCCGTCCACCTCTCGGGCGGTGAGCCGGCGACATCCTTGGCGTTGGACTCGGAAGGTGGGCGCCGCACTCCGTGCGGCGCATCCGGGCGCTCCGCGCCCGGCCGGCGAGCGGAGCTCGCCGATGCGCGGCCCGGGAGGTCCGCGCCCACCTTTCGCGTCGAGGGGTGTGACGGCATTGGCACGAGTGACCCAAAGGTGGGCGCCGCACTCCGTGCGGCGCATCCGGGCGCTCCGCGCCCGGCCGGCGCCCTGCGGGCGCCGATGCGCGGCCCGGAGGTCCGCGCCCACCTTGGGACTGCGCTAACGATCGCGCTCGGACCTCGATCGTGCCTCTTCCAGACAGTGCGAAAGGTGGGCGCCGCACTCCGTGCGGCGCATCCGGCCGCGGAGCGGCCGGCCGGCGAGCGGAGCTCGCCGATGCGCGGCCCGGAGGTCCGCGCCCACCTTTCTGTGGGAGCGGGGCGACCTTGAGCCGTGAGCCTGGGCGGGTGGGGGCTCAGGCGTGGAGGAGGGACTCGACGCGGGCGACGACCATGTCCATGGCCACGGCGTTGAGCCCACCCTCGGGGATGATCACGTCGGCATAGCGCTTCGACGGCTCCACGAACTCCAGGTGCATCGGCCGGACGGTGCCGAGGTACTGGCGGATTACCGAGTCGGCGGTGCGCCCGCGCTCGGCGATGTCGCGCTGCAGGCGGCGGATGAAGCGGATGTCGGCGTCGGTGTCGACGAACAGCTTGACGTCGAACAGCTTCCGCAGCTCCGGCTCGGCGAAGATGAGGATCCCCTCGACGATGATCACGGCCCGGGGGTCGATGCGCTGGGTCTCGGCGGTGCGGGTGTAGCTCTTGAAGTCGTAGACCGGCATCTCCACCGCGCGCCGGGCGCGGAGCTCCTGGAGGTGCTGCACGAGCAGGGGCGTGTCGAGGGAGTCGGGGTGGTCGAAGTTCTCCTTCACCCGCTCCTCGAGCGGCAGGTGGCTGAGGTCCCGGTAGTAGGCGTCGTGCATGAGGAAGGCGATGCGGCGGGCGCCCACGCGCCTCAGGATGACGCTCGCGACGGTGGACTTGCCGGAGCCGGAGCCGCCGGCGATGCCGATGACGAGGGGGCGGGGGCGATCGCTCATGCGGGGATGGTACTACCGGCCGCCCGCCCGCCCAGGCTCAAGGCTTCAGGCTCAAGGCTCAAGATCCCCCGCCCACCCCGGCCTCAGGCCTCGGGCCTCAGACCTCAGG
>JALOLB010000427.1 GCA_025456225.1 Thermoanaerobaculaceae bacterium | reverse complement strand
GCCCACCGCCGCCCCGGCCACGGCCAACGGCCGCACCAGCGGACGATGCCCGGTGCCATGCGAGGGATCGACCACCACGGGCAGGTGCGTCCGCTCCTGAATGACCGGCACGGCACTGAGGTCGAGCGTGTTACGGGTGGCGGTCTCGAAGGTGCGGATGCCGCGCTCGCAGAGGATGACGTTGGGGTTGCCCGAGCTCAGGATGTACTCCGCTGCCATGAGCAGCTCGTCGATCGTTGCCGAGAGGCCGCGCTTCAGCAGCACCGGCAAGCGCGAACGGCCCACTGCCTTCAGCAGCACGAAGTTGGCCATGTTGCGAGCGCCGACCTGGAGCATGTCGACGTATTGCTCGAAGACCGCCACGTCCGCCGGGTCGGTGATCTCGCTGACCACCGGCAGGCCCGTCTCCTCGCGTGCCTCCGCCAACAGCTTGAGCCCCTCCACGCCCAGGCCCTGGAAGGCGTAGGGGGATGAGCGTGGCTTGAAGGCGCCGCCGCGCATGACGGTGGCGCCCTCGCGCTTGACCCAACGAGCGGTGGCCAGCACCTGCTCGCGCGACTCCACCGCGCAGGGGCCGGCGATGACGGCCAGCGGCGACCCGGCCCCGATGCCGACCGAGCCAACGCGGATGCTGGAACGGTCGGGGTGGTGCTCGCTGGAGGCGAGCTTGTAGGGTTTGCTGACGCGGATGCACTGCTCCACGCCGGCCATCAGCTCCACATGCTGGACGCGCTCGACTCCGACGCCGACGACGCCCAGGACGATGCGCTCCTCGCCCACCATCACGTAGGTCTCGAGGCCCTCCTCGGCAACGGCCTTCTTGACCGCGTCGATCTCCTCCTGCGCAGCCCCGGTGCGCATCACGATGATCATCTTGCTGTCACCCTCATCCTCTGGTCGGTGGCGTCATGCCCTGGTCGGTGGCGTCGTGTCGTGCTCGGTGGGATGTGCGAGGCAACAAAAAACGCAGGCCCCTTGGGGTCCTGCGGTCGCGGGCACGAGTGCCTCTGCCGCCGGGTCGTACCCGGCCGCCTCGTACCCGCTAGCTAAAGTACCAATACGCGGTCATCTGCCCCGGACAGTAGCGACCGCCTGCGGCGCTGTCAATCGACAGCCGTCGACATGTGAACGGCCAGCGAATCTGTCAGCCCTAAGCGGCCAGCGACTTTGTCACCCTCGATCCCATGGAGACGAGGGAGGCGATCACGTTGGACCAGCGAGCACAACGACGGCTCTATGTCCTCAACCATGTCCTGACCGGTGAGCTGACCGTCACCGAGGCGGCCGGATACCTGCACCTCGCAGAGCGATCGGTACGCCGGCTCCTGTCGCGCTACCGGAGCGAGGGCGCGGCGGCGCTCGTCCACGGCAACTGCGGCCGGGTCCCGGCCAACCGGCTCGGCGATGACCTGCGGGCCCGGCTCGCCGGGCTGGCCTCGACCACGTACAGCGGTGTCAACCGGGAGCACCTCAGTGAACTGCTCGCCGAGCGCGAGGGACTCGTCGTGCCGGCCCGCACGCTGCGTCGGGTCCTCGCCGAGGCGGGACTGCCGGCGGTACGACGACGGCGACCACGGGGGCATCGGCTCCGTCGCGAGCGCATGACCCAGGCGGGCCTGCTCCTGCAGGTCGACGGCAGCCGCCACGACTGGCTCGAGGGGCGCGGGCCCTGGCTCACGCTGGTGGGCGGCATCGACGATGCCACCGGGCGGGTGACCGGGGCCACCTTCCGCGAGCAGGAGGACAGCGCTGGCTACCTCGAGGTGCTCGTCCAGACGGCCCAGGGCCATGGCCTGCCCCTCGGGCTCTACTCGGACCGCCACGGGATCTTCTGGCGGGGCCGCACGCTGCCCACGCTCGCCGAGCAGTTCGCGGGCAAGCGCTCGACGACGCAGCTGGGCCAGGCCCTCGAGGCCGCCGCCATCGCCTGGGTGGCGGCCCGCAGCCCCCAGGCCAAGGGTCGCGTCGAGCGACTGTGGGGCACCGCGCAGGACCGCCTCCGGGTCGAACTGCGCCTGGCGGGGGCGACGACGCGCGAGGAGGCGAACCTCGTCCTCGCCGCCTGGATCCCCCGCCACAACGCCCGCTTCGCGGTCGCGGCCGCCGATCCCGAGCCGGCCTGGCGCACGCTGCCCGGCGATCTGGAGCCGGAGGAACTCTTCTGCTTCCGCCACCACCGCCGGGTGGCCCGGGACGGGACCTTCACGCTCGACGGGCAGAGCCTCATGCTCGTACCGGGACGGGTCGAGCCGCGTCGTCTGGGGCGGCGGCTCCTGATCAGCCAGCGGCTGGATGCCAGCCGCTGGGTGGAGGTGGACGGCACCTTCCATCCGGTCGTGCCTGCGCCCGAGCGCCCGGCTGCCCTCCGCCGCCAGGGACGCATACCCGACGAGCCAGCGGCGTCGGTCGTGCGGGTCCCGCATCGGCCGGCCCCCGACCACCCCTGGCGCCGCTATCCTGCGGCCGTCAACCGGTGACATTCTCGCTGGCCGACTCTGCGGTCAAGATCGCTGGCCCTCGACATGGTGCGGGTGACGGCTCACTACGGATCCGTGGAGCCGCCCCTCCAGGTACAGAGTTGGTCGGGGCGAGAGGGGTAGCGCCAGCTTGACCCACCT
>JALOLB010000022.1 GCA_025456225.1 Thermoanaerobaculaceae bacterium | reverse complement strand
GCCTCGATGTGGATGCAGTCGGCCGGGCACGCCTCCTCGCACATGTAGCACGCCACGCAGCGCGGCGAGCCGTCCTCCCGCGCCAGGAGGATGTGGCGCCCTCGCATCCGCTCGGAGTACTCGCGCTTGACCTCCGGCCACTCCACCGTGACGGTGTACTTCCGCCGGAACACGTTGGCCAGGAAATGCCGCAGCGTCACCCAGAGCCCCTTGACGATCTCGACCAGGTAGAAGCGCTGGAGGAACCCCATCGGCTTGGGATCGCAGACGACGACGTCGGGCTTCGCGCTCATCGGTCCAGCTCCCCGGCAATCACGTTCATGCTTCCCAGGATCGCCACCGAGTCCGCCACCATCTGCCCGATCAGCATGTGCGGGTAGGCCTGGAAGACGGCGAAGCACGGCGGCCGGACCTTGATGCGGTAGGGCTTGCCGCCGCCGTCCGAGATGACGTAGAACCCCAGCTCGCCGTTGGCCCCCTCGGTGAACCCGTAGACCTCGCCGGCCGGCACCTTTCCGCCCTCCATGATGAGCTTGAAGTGCCAGATGAGGGCCTCCATCTCGGTGTAGACCTGCTCCTTGGGCGGCAGCACGAGGTGGTGCTCGTCGGCGATGATCGGGCCAGGCTGCAGCCGCCCGAGCGCCTGCTCGATGAGCGACAGCGACTGGCGGATCTCCTCGACGCGCACCAGGTACCGTCCGTAGGTGTCGCCGGTCGTGGAGATCGGCACCTTGAAGTCGTAGGTCTCGTATCCGAGGTAGGGATGGGCCTTGCGGACGTCATAGGCCACGCCCGATCCGCGCAGGCAGGGGCCGGTCCAACCCCAGTCGAGTGCCTCCTCCCCGGAGATCCTCCCGACTCCCTCGGTGCGGTCCCGGAAGATCCGGTTGCCCGTGATGAGCTTCTCCATGTCGTTGACCAGCCGAGGGATGCGCTGCAGCAGCCAGCGCACGGACTCGACGAAGTCGGCCGGGACGTCGTTGGCCAGGCCGCCGACCCGGGCGTAGGAGATGGTCAGACGGCCGCCGGCGCAGGCCTCCAGCACCGAGTAGATCTCCTCCCGCGCCTCGTACATGTACAGAAACGGCGTCATCGCCCCGAGGTCGTTGAGGTTCGCGCCGATGCAGACGAGGTGGTCCATGACCCGGGAGAGCTCGGAGAGGATCAGCCGGATGGTCTGGGCGCGCGGCGGCGCCTCGATCCCCGCGAGCTGCTCCACCGCCAGGCAGTAGCCGACGCCGTTGATCATCGGCGAGCAGTAGTTGAGGCGGTCGGTGTACGGGATCACCTGGTTCCAGGTGTGGCGCTCCGACATCTTCTCGAAGCAGCGGTGGAGGTAGCCGATCTCCACCTCGGCCTGGGTGATGACCTCGCCGTCCAGGCGCACCACCGTGCGGAGGGTGCCGTGGGTGGCGGGGTGCGACGGGCCCAGGTTGAGGACCTGGGTCTCGAAGTGGTCGTCGTCCTCCTGGGCCTGGCGCGCCCACACGGGCTCGTCCTGCTCCCCTTCCCGCAGCAGCCACCGCTGGCCGGGGTCGTAGTCCTTGCGCAGGGCGTGCCCCTGGAACGACATGTGGCAGAGGATGCGCTTGAGGTTGGGGTGGCCCTCGAAGCGGATGCCGAGCAGGTCGAACGCCTCGCGCTCGAACCAGTCCGCCGCCTTCCACACCCCGATCACCGAGGGGACCACCGGGTCGTCCTCGCGCAGCGGCACCTTGAGGCGGATGCGGTGGCCGTGCTGGACCGAGTACAGGTGATAGACCGCCTCGAAGCGCTCCGCCCGGCCTGGGAAGTCCACGCCGCAGACGTCCGAGAGCAGCTTGAAGTCCAGGGACGGCTCGTCCTTCAGGTGCCGGCCAAGCCGCGGCAGCAGCGCACGATCCACCACGAACGTCTGGATGTCCCCGCCGTCGACCGCCCGCACCCCCTCCGGGAAGGCCTGGCGGACCGAGGCGACGATCTGCTCACGAGTTGCCATCGGCCCCTCCTCGCGCCGCGGCCCGGGCGGCGGCCGCCATCCGCTGGTAGTGCGTCTCGCCCCTCTGGATCATCTCCTGCAGGTGCACCACGCCCCTCAGCAGCGCCTCCGGCGTGGGGGGGCACCCGGGAACGTAGACGTCGACCGGGATGAACTCGTCGATCCCCTGCACGACGTGGTAGGCGCGGTAGAACCCGCCGGTGCAGGCGCAGGCGCCCATCGAGATGACGTACTTGGGCTCGGCCATCTGCTCGTAGATCCGCACCATCACCGGCGCCATCTTGTCGGTCACCGTGCCGGCCACGAGGAGCAGGTCGGACTGTCGCGGCGAGAAGCGCACCACCTCGGCGCCGAAGCGCGACAGGTCGTAGTGGGACATCATCACCGACATGAACTCGATGGCGCAGCAGGCCGTACCGAACGGGAACGGCCACAGGCTGTTCTTGCGCGCCATGTCGAGCAGGGCGTCGAGCTTGGTGGTGAGAAACACCTGGCTGCCGTCCGGTTGCCGGGCAGCGGCCTCGCCCGCTCCGGAGTCAGGTCTGATCGACATCACGGGCCTCGCCATGGCACCCTCCCCCATCCATACCGGTCAACCCCCTGCCGCGAGCGGCTCTTCCGGGCCAGAGGTCGGCCGGGCCTGGAGCTCCGGGCAGAACCGACCCAGCACCCGTCGCACGTAGCCGCGGGTCTCGGCGTAGGGTGGCACGCCACCGTACTTCTCCACGGCTGCCGCTCCCGCATTGTACGCTGCCAGCGCCAGTGTCAGGTCGCCCTTGAAGCGCTCGAGCAGCGCCCGCAGGTGCGTGCTGCCGGCGCGCAGGTTGCTGGCGGGCTCGAAGGGCGTCTGCAACCCGGCGCCGAGCCACACGGAGGGCATCAGTTGCATGAGCCCGGCGGCCCCGACCCGCGAGATCGCGTAGGGCTGGAACGCCGACTCGGCCTGCACGACCGCCACCACCAACCCGGGGTGGAGGTTGGCAGCCTTCGCCGCCGCGACGATCTCGCCGGCGAAGGGCGTGCCGGCAGGCGGCTCGGCCTCGACGTAGGCGAACCCGCAGGCAGGCAGGGGGGCGACCACCGGCTGCGGGTCCGGCTCAACCGCGGCCTCCACGATGCGGTCGACCCGCGTCACCGGTACCACGATGCCGCCTCCGTTCGGGAGCTCCAGCCGGATCTTCCGCTCGTCCAGCAAGCGTGCCCCCCCGATCGGCAGGATCCGCCCGTCCACGAACACCGCCAGATACTGCCCCTCGACCCAGCCCCCCAGCATCAGTGCGAGGAGTATCAGCAGAAAGGGAAGTTGGGGTCCGGGGTCCGGGGTCCGGGGAGGGAGGAGGCCGGGGGGCGAGAGCAGCATGCGGGGTCGCTGGGCGATCCAGCTGGTTGTGGTCCGGGGTCCGGGGTCCGGGGTCCGCGAATTGAGACAGGAGGACCGGGGGAGAGGGGCGTGGTGGCGGCGGCATGAGGTCTCCGGCAAGCACTGCTGCGTGCGACAAACGGACCCCGGACCCCGGACCCCGGACCCCAACCCATCAACCTGGCCAGGGACACCCTCTGCCCCTCCCGACCCCCAGGCATCCCCTCCCCCGGACCCCGGACCCCAACCCATCAGCCTGACCGGGGACTCCCTCTGCCGCACTCGACCCCCAGCCATCACGCTCTCGGATGGGCGCGGTCGTAGAGCTGCCGCAGGCGCTCGCGGGTGATGTGGGTGTAGATCTCCGTGGTGGAGATGTCCGAGTGGCCGAGCATCGCCTGCACGGCGCGCAGGTCGGCGCCGTGCTCGAGCAGGTGGGTCGCGAACGAGTGGCGGAGCACGTGGGGCGAGAGGTGGGTCGTGATGCCGGCCTCCTTGCCGTAACGCTTGATGATGTACCAGAACATCTGCCGGCTCATGCCCTGGCGCTGCTGGGTCAGGAACAGCGCCTCGACGTGGGCCTTGTCGAGCCTGGGCCGGACCTGCCCGAGATAGCGCTCCAGCCACTCGAGGGCCGAGGAGCCGACCGGCACGATCCGCTCCTTGCTCCCCTTCCCCCAGACCCGGAGGTATCCCGGGTCCGGCCGGAGCTGGCCGACCTTGAGCCCCACCAGCTCCGACACCCGAACCCCGGTCGCGTACATGGTCTCCAGCATCGCCCGGTCCCGGATCCCGAGTGGCGTCGCCGTGTCCGGGGCCGCCAGGAGCGCCTCCACCTCATCCGACGAGAGGAAGTACGGCAGGGCTCTCATGAGCTTTGGCGTTTCGAGCTCGAGGGTGGGATCCTGCTTGCTCTCGTTGTGCTCGAGCAGGTACCGGTAGAGCCCGCGCAGCGCCGCCAGCGCCCGGGCCGTGGAGCGCGCCGAGAGCCCGCGCCCGCGCAGCTCCGAGATGTAGCGCCGCAAGTCGGCCCGCTCGCACCCCGGCGCGTCCAGCCCCTTGCTCGCCATCCAGAGCCCGAAGCTCTTGAGGTCGTTGCGGTAGGACGACACCGAGTGAGCCGCCAGCCCGCGCTCTACCAGCAGCACCGCCAGGTAGTCCGGCAGCAGGCGCTGGAAGAAGTCGGTCGGTGGCAGCTCGGTCGGCACCCGGGGATTGTAACCGGGCTCGAGCGAGGGCCCGACCTCGGCTCCACGACCACACCCCGGATCGCGGGGCTCCAGCCCCGCATCCCTGGGCTCGAGCGCCGCCGTGCTCCTGCACGACAGGGAGCGGGCCTGGAGGCCCGCGGTCCACCGCAGCGCCGACCGGCCACCGGACCGCGGGGCAGTGGTCAGACGAAGGGGAGGCCGAGGTGGCCGGCGAGGACGGCCCAGAGGCGCTGCCAGCGCGGCAGATCGGCGCGGACCGCGTAGGCGTGCACGGGGTCGGCGGCGACGCGGTCGAGGACGCGGCGGTAGACGCCGCCCATGACCCGCACCGCCGTCCGGGAGTCGGGCTCGACGCAGGGCGGCAGCGGGTTGGCGGCCACGAAGTGGGAGCGCGCGCGGCCGCACTGGGACGCCATCAGGGCGCGGTAGGCCCGGGTGTCGACCCGGCCCCCCACCACGTCCGCCTCGGCCACGCCATGGGCCGCCATCTCGTCGAGGGGCAGGTAGATCCGGCCCCGTCCCACGTCCTCGCCGACGTCCCGGCAGATGTTGGTGAGCTGCAGCGCCATGGCCAGGTTGCGGCCGTGCCGGCCGGCCTCCGGGGTGACCACCCCGAAGATCGACAGGGAGATGTCGGAGATGGTAACCGCCACCAGCTCGCAGTACCGCTCCAGCTCGGCGAACGTCGGGTAGCGCTGGCACCGCAGGTCCATCCGGCAACCCTCGACCAGCCCGAGCAGGGCGGCCTTCGGGATGGCAAAGCGCTCGAGCGCGTCCGCCAGCGCCCGGGTCGCGTCCGTGCCAGGCCGTCCGGCGTAGGTCGCCTCGAGCTCCCGGACCCACGCGTCCAGCCGCTGCTCCACCGCGCCCGGCGCCATGTCCGCGCCGGCCTCGTCGACGATGTCGTCGGGGATCCGGCAGGCCGCGTACGCGGCGTAGACCGCCGCGCGCTTGGCGGCTGGCAACAGGCGGAAGCCGAGGGAGAAGTTGCTCCCGCGGGTGTGCGCGATGCGCCGGACCACGGCCTGGTCGCTCACGCCGCCTCCCGCCGCCGGTGCCAGCCGCCGAGCGGCCCCCGGCTCCCGGGTCGGTCCGCCCAGGCGGCCATCACCACCCTGGCAAGGGCGCGCCGCGCCACCGACGGGCGCTGGGCGCGCAGGAGGAGCTCCCGGAAGTCCCGCGTCGAGGCCATGCGGCAGAGCCTCCGGAACGCCCGGGGCCCCAGCCGCTCGTACCCCCACCGCATGGCGACCGAGGCGAGCATGGGCCGCCGCAGCTCGCGCTCGTAGCGTTCCTGGTCCCAGCGTCCCAGAACACCCTCCGCGACCAGCGAGGCCGAGCGCAGCGCGAAGCGGATGCCGAGGCCGAACAGGAAGTGCTGAATGCCCGCGGCCTCGCCCACATACCAGCGGCCGTCCGTCGCACGCAGCGTCGGGGGCGGTGAGAAGGTCATGAACTGGCCGCTCTCGCGCCGGTCCCGGACCTGGAAGTCCCCCAGCTCGCGCCTGAACCGCGCCCACGCCACGTCCCGCGCTCCCGCCAGGGAGCGCAGGCGCCGGACCTGCGCGACACCGAAGGTCGCGTGACCTTCCAGGCAGAAGAGGTACGCGTAGCCCGACGGCGTCACGGCCGGGTCGAACAGCACCATCACGGTGTCCGCCAAGTCCGACGAGAACACGATCTCCCGGGCCACCCCGTCGGCCCGGCGGGGGCCCGTGGCGACGACCTGTGCGTCGGGGGGCGCCTCGCACCCCTCGCGCAGCGTCGCGCCCGCCGCCAGCGCCTGGTCCCGCAGCCACGCGTCCAGGCTCCCGACGCCGCCCCGGCGCAGGAAGTAGGTGTAGGGCTCGCGGCTCGCCACCTGGTGTCGACCTCCGAGTGGATCGAGGAACACCGCGCGGTGCACCGGGATGACGGGCGGGCGGCCCGTCAGGCCGAGCGATGCGAGCTCGTCGAGCGCGTCGCAGGGCGGAAGGCCGTTGTCCAGCACCTGCCAGCCGCCGTGGAACCGCCCGCCGCCCCCGACGTGGCGGTCGAAAACCTCGACGGCCACACCCTGGCTGGCCAGGAGCGCGGCCGTTGCCAGCCCGGACACCCCACCCCCGGCGATACGCACCGTCGCGGTCACGCCGCCATTGTAGCCGCCGGGGCAGCTTCCACGAGCCGCTACAATGCCCGCTGGGGGAACACGGTGCAGCCTCACGAGATCAAAGCAGCCCTCGACCTGATCCTGCCGGGCGTCCAGCGTCCCGGCCGCTACGTCGGCCTGGAGTCCAACCAGGTGCGCAAGCCCTGGGACGAGATCGCCGTGCGACTCCTCCTGGCGTTCCCGGACGAGTACGGGATCGGCATGTCCCACCAGGGCACCCGCACCCTCTACCACATCGCCAACCGGCGCCCCGACACCCTCGCCGAGCGCGCCTTCGCACCCTGGCCGGACATGGCGGAGGCCATGCGCCGGCACGGCGTGCCGCTGTACTCCCTCGAGACCACCCACGCCGCCGCCGACTTCGACATCGTCGGCATCACGCTGCAGTCGGAGCTGAACCTCGTCAACGTGCCGTACCTCCTCGACCTGGCCGGGCTGCCCCGCTGGGCGCGGGACCGCCGGGACGGCCAGCCGCTGGTCGTGGGGGGCGGCCCGTGCATGGCCAACCCCGAGCCGGTGGCCGAGTTTTTCGACGTGCTGGCGATCGGCGACGGCGAGGTGCTGCTGCCTCGCATGCTGGACGCGGTGCGCGACGCCAAGGCCGAAGGGCTGCCGCGCGCCGAGCTGCTGCGCCGGCTGGCGGAGCAGGACGGGTTCTACGTGCCCTCCCTCTACCGCTGGATACCGGCAGGCCATCCCGGCCGCGGGGGCCGTCACGAGCGCGAGGAACCGCGGGCTCCCCTCAGGGTCAAGAGGGTCTGGGTCGACGACCTGGACCCCCGGGACATCCCTCCCCTGCCCCTGGTGCCGGCGGTGGAGGCCGTCCAGGACCGGCTCGGCCTCGAGGTGGCCCGCGGCTGCACCCGGGGATGCCGATTCTGCCAGGCTGGCTTCTGGTACCGCCCGGTGCGCGAGCACGACCCGGCCGCGGTCCTCGAGCGCCTGGCGACCCACGTCGACGCCACGGGCTACGAGGAGGTCTCGCTGCTGTCGCTCTCCTCGGCCGACTACTCGCAGATCGGGCCCCTCGCGGCCGGCCTCGCGGACCGCCTCTCGGGGCGCCGCGTCGGGGTGTCGCTGCCTTCCCTGCGTGCCGATGCGTTCTCGGTCGAGCTGGCCGACGCCGTCTCGCGGGTCCGCAAGTCGGGGTTCACGTTCGCCCCGGAGACCGGCTCCGAACGGCTGCGCCGGGTGATCAACAAGGACATCACCAACGACGACATGCGCGCCGCCGCCGCCGCGGCGTTCGGCAAGGGCTGGGACCTCATCAAGCTCTACGGCATGCTCGGGCTGCCGACCGAGACCGACGAGGACGTGGAGGCCCTGGCAGACCTCGCCGCCGACCTTCTGGACGAGGCGCGCCGTGCCGGCCGCCGCAAGGCCGAGATCAAGGTCGCCGCAAACTCCTTCGTGCCCAAGGCGTGGACGCCGTTCCAGTGGGAGCCGCTGATCGGCGAGGCGGACTACGAGCGGCGCGTGCGGCTGTTGCGCGACCGCTGCCGGCCGCTGCGCGGCGTCAAGCTGGGGTGGGGCGAGCACGCCGACGCCCGGCTCGAGGCGCTGCTCGCCCGTGGCGACCGACGGCTGGGGGCGGTCATCGCCCGTGCCCACGACATCGGAGCCGTCTTCGACGGCTGGAACGAGCAGCGCCGGCCGGACGCCTGGAGCCGGGCGTTCGAGGAGCACGGCATCGACCTGGCCGCCGAGCTGGGGCCCCGCGACCTCGACGCCACCCTGCCCTGGGAGATCGTCGACCCGGGGGTCACGCGGGCCTACATGCGCCTCGAGCGCGAGCGCGCGATGCGCGAGGAACCCACACCCGACTGCCGGCAGGGCCGCTGCACCGGCTGCGGCATCCCCGGGGCCGGGAGCGACCTGCGGTTCGCCACGCCCTCGCTCCCACCCACCCGGCTCGCCGAGCTCGGGTCCCGGGCCCGCAGGCACCGTCCCGCATCGGAGCCGCAGCCCGACGCACGGCTGAGAGCCCGCCTCACCTACGCCAAGACCGGCGATGCCCGCTGGCTCTCCCACCGCAACGTCATGGACCTGCTGGAGCGGGCGCTGCGCGCCTCCGGGTTCCCGGTGCGCTTCACCGAGGGGTTCAACCCCCACGTGCGCGTCTCCATGGGGCCAGCTCTGCCGCTGGGGGCGGAGGCGCTGGCCGAGCCCTTCGACCTGGAGCTGCACGCCCCCGTCGAGCTGGGCCTGGTGTCGCGCGCCAACCGCCTCCTCCCCGAGGGCCTCGAGATCACGTCCTGCGAGCCGCTGGCCGACGGGACACCGTCTCTCGGGAAGCAGCTCGCAGCGCTCCGGGTCCGCATCGTGCGCCCGGTCGAGCTGGGTCCCTGGCCCGCCACCCTCGACACGGCGCTCGCGGTTCCCGGGACCGGCGCGGAGCTGCAGGCCATGGCCCCGGGGATCTACCGGTGGGAGGTGGACGGGCAGACACTGCACGTCGTCCTGAACGCCCGCCAGACCGACGGGCCGACCCCGGGGCTGCGCGACCTGCTCGCCGCGCTCGGCGTGCCGGCCGACGCCCTGCCGCGGCTGCGGGTCCGGCGCGACGGCTTCGAGATGGGCGCCCGGCCAGCGGGAGGGGCCGACCGGACATGACACACGACCCGGCCGCCGGTCCGCCGTGCCCCGTTTGCGGCGACGGGAGCTGGTATCCCGTCATGCAGGCCCGGGACATGCACGGTACGGAGTGGTTCCCCATCGCCCGGTGCGGCTCCTGCGGGCTGTGGCGCACCGCCGACCGGCTCGCACCCGAGGATCTTGGCCGCTACTACGACTACCCGGGCGGCCGCGATGCCGGCCGGCGCTTCGTCGGTGTGATCGAGGCGGTGGAGCGCGTGCTCCGCCGCCGCCGGGCGGGGACCGTGCAGCGGCTCCGCCCCCGGCCCGGGAGGATCCTCGACGTCGGCTGCGGTCGCGGGATCATGCTCGCTGCCCTGGCACGCAGCGGCTGGGACGCCTGGGGCACCGAGATCGACCCCCAGGTGGCGGCCACCGCCCGCCAGTCCCTGGGTGAGCGGGTGGCCACCGGCGACTTCCTCACAGCCGACCTGGGCCCCGGCCGCTTCGACGTGGTGACGTTCTTCCACGCCCTCGAGCACCTCGCGGCGCCGCGCGAGTCGATGGAGCGCGCTGCCAGCCTCCTTCAGCCCGACGGCCACGTGATCGTGGAGCTCCCCAACTGGGCGTCCTGGCAGGCGAGGTGGTTCGGCCACCACTGGCTCCACCTGGACGTGCCGCGGCACCGCCACCACTTCACACCGGCCCTGCTGGTCCGCATGGCCTCGGACTTCGGCCTGACGTGCCGCGGCGTGCAGCACTTCTCGCTCGAGTACGGCCCGTACTCCCTGCTGCAGAGTACCCTGGCCGCCTCGGGGCTCGATCACGTCCTGTTCACGCGCCTGCTGCGACCCACCGGGGAGATTGCCAGGCCTCGCGCGGCCATGCGCCTGCACCTGCTCCTGAGCCCACTCCTGGCCGCTGGCCTGGGCCTTGCCACGGCGATCGAGCTGCTCGCCGCGGCGTCCGGCCGCGGCGGCGTCGTGCGCGTCACCCTCCAGGCTCAGGCCGGCGGACTCAGGGCGTAGACCGACACGCCCGCGCCAGCCCAGGCGCGCGTGCAGGCAGCCAGCATCTCCCGGACCACCTGGGCCTCGCGCGGGCCCAGGGGAAGATGCTGGTACCGCCGGTTGAGCCGGTCGAGCTCCGCCGCGTTGACCACGACGTGGGTGAGGCCCTCGCCCCGGAGCAGGTCGGCCAGCTCGCCACCGCTGGAGCAGGCCCCGGCCCAACCCGCGAGGGGGTGCCGGTCGTAGGCGCTCACGGGCTCGAAGTTGCGGGCGAAGTAGTAGCCTTGCGTCTCCCCCACGAGCAACAGCCGCGTGCCCCGCTCCGGGGTGTTGGTCGCGACCCACTGCGCCGCCCGGAAGTGCGGCACCCGTTCGGAGAGGAACTCCGGCGCCTCCTGACGCCCGGCCAGGAACGCCCAGGGTTGCCGGTGGACCAGGTCGATGAGCCGGACCGTGCGGACCAGACCGAGCCCGCCGACGCAGATCACGACCGCCACCAGCCCCACGCGCAGACCGCGCCGGGGCGCGGCGGCGCAGGTGCATCCGACGAGCGCCGCCGCCACTGCCAGGGCCGGGTAGGCGTACCGCAGGATCAGCACCCAGCGGGACCACCCCAGCAGCATGAGGACCACCATGACGCCCAACCAGCGCGTCCACCCCCGGCGGAGCAGTGCCCACAGCACCCCCAGCGCCAGGAGCAGGACCCCGGGCCACACCTCCGCGCCGGCACCCAGGCCCCGCCTCTCGCGAGCGGCATCCAGAAGCACCCGCGGCGTGTCCAGCCAGGGTCCCGGCGGTCCCGAGTCGGACTGCAGCCTGGCCGTGACCTCGCTCGCCGTCGACCCCGGGGCCGAGAGCGCCGGGTAGATCGCGTTGCCGAGCACGACCTGGTTCCGCACGTACCATCCGCCGCCGCCGGCCAGCAGGAGCGCCCCGGCGCCGAGGCCGAGCGCCAGGCACCGCCTTGGGGAGCTACGGGAGACGAGCACGACCACGGCCACGGCGCCCCAGACCAGGACGAACAGCAGTGCCGTGTACTTGGAGCCGGCCGCAACGCCGGCCAGGAACGCCGCCGCCAGCAGCGGCGCGCTCGCCGGTGCACCGGCCAGGCCGGCCACCGTGAGCGCCACGCAGCCGGTGGTGAAGAAGGTCACGCCAAGGTCCACCGCGCCCAACCCGGCCATCACCCCCACGCCCGGCAGGGTGACGAGCACCAGCGCTCCGGCAAGCCCGCCCAGCCGGCTCCCCAGCCGTCGACCCAGGACGCCGACCCACCCCAGCGTCCCCGCCAGCAGCGCGAAGTGCCCCAGCTTCACGGTCGAGGCTCCGCCCCACGCCAGGAGCGGCGCGTAGAGCAGGTCGACGTGCGACGGCATGACGCTGTGGACCGCGTGCGGGAACACCTGCACCCTCCCGAGCCGCAGGTACTGTGCAGGGAACGCATCGTGGTAGTACAGCGCGTCGTAGAAGGTCTCCGGGACGACCACCCCGCACAGGACGACGGCACCGGCCACGCCGAGCGCCGCTCCCAGGGCCAGCTCGCTCCGGGTCCACGCCGGCGACACCGGATCAACCTCGCCCGTCCTCGGGTGCAGCGTCCGGCAGACGACCGGGAGCAGGCCAGCCAGGAGAAGGGCGGAGATTGAACGTCGGTCCAGCAGCCCCACGACCCCCAGCCCCAGCTCGACGACCCCCATCACTCCCAGCCCCACCGCGATGCGCGCGAGCCGGTCCTCCCCGATATCGAGGTCGGCGCGCCACCACCGGGCCGGGAGCCCGCCCAGGCCCCAGGCGGAGGCCGCCACCACGAGCACCAGGGCCGTGTCGCGCAGCAGCAGCCAGGGCCAAGGCGCCCCCAACCCCTCCCCGGGCCCCACCCGGACCAACCCCACGCCGAGCACCAGCAGGCCGATCGCAAGAACGACCAGCCGCCGGACATCCAGTCCGGGTCGGGTGGGATCGGTCGCCGTCACGTCATCATCGTATCCCCCGGTGGTGAAACGAGGAAGGCTCACGCCGACCCGACCTCCGGGCCGACGCCGCGGGGGCACAGCAGCGAGCCGGCCAGCACCTCGAGCCGGCCGGCCGCCGCGGCCTGTCGGGCAATCGAGCGCGCCGCCTCGAGCTCCCGCCGGTGACTCCAGAGGCTGGCCACCGCGAACTCCGGCCGCCCCCACTGGCGGAGCCCGGTGAGCTCGCCCGGGCCGCGCACCCGGAAGTCCTCCTCGGCGATGGCGAAGCCGTCACTCGTGGAGGCGAAGAACTCGAGCCGCTGCCGGGCCTCGGGCGGGCAGTCTGGCCCGACGAGCAGCACGCAGAACGAGCGCCGGCGTCCCCGGCCGACGCGGCCGCGGAGCTGGTGGAGCTGGGCCAGGCCGAAGCGCTCGGCGTTCTCGATCACCATCACCGAGGCGTTTGGCACGTCCACCCCGACCTCGATGACGGTGGTGGCACACAGCACGCCCACCTCGCCGCGCACGAACCCGGCCATGACCTCCTCGCGCCCGGCCGCGGGCAGGCGGCCGTGCACCACGGCCACCCGCACCTCCGGCAGCGCGGCCCGTACCGTGCGCTCGTGGGTTTGCACCGCCCGCGCCGAAATCGACTCCGACTCCTCGATGAGCGGGAAGACCCAGTAGACCTGCCCGCCTTCCCCCACCTCGCGCCGCAGGAACTCGAACAGCCGCCCGCGGGCGCTGTCGTCCCGCAACACGGTGGTGACCGGGGTGCGGCCGGGAGGCAGCTCGTCGAGGACCGAGACCTCCAGGTCACCGTAGACCGAGAGCGCCAGCGAGCGGGGGATGGGCGTCGCCGTCATCACGAGGAGATGGGGCGCCTCGCCCTTCTCCACCATGGACTGGCGCTGCGCCACGCCGAAGCGGTGCTGCTCGTCGATGATCACGAGCCCGAGCCTGGGGAAGCTCACGCCTTCCTCGATCAGCGCGTGGGTCCCGACGACCAGGCCCTGCTCCCCCCGGGCCAGGGCCTCGCGGACCTCGCCCTTGACGCGCGCCGGGAGGGACCCGATGAGCAGCCCCGGGCGATGCCGGGTGTGGGCGAGCAACCGGCTCAGGGTGCCGTGGTGCTGCTGGGCCAGCAGCTCGGTCGGGGCAAGGAGCGCCACCTGCCACCCCGCCTCCAGCGCCACCAGGGCGGCGAGCACCGCCACGACCGTCTTGCCCGAGCCCACGTCCCCCTGGAGGAGACGCGCCATCGGGACCGGCCTCTGGAGGTCGGAGACGATTTCCGCCACGACCCGACGCTGCGCTGCCGTCAGCTTGAACGGCAGCAGGCGGCGCGCCTGCTCGCGGGCGTGCTCGGTGATCTCGCAGGCCGGCGCCTGCCGCTCCGCCCGGCGCAGGCGCTCGCGCTCCAGGACCACGGCCAGGCCGAGCAGCTCCTCGAGCGCCAGCCGCCGGTGTCCCGGGGAGCGCCGCCCGGCAAGCTCGTCCAGGGCCTGCGGCCCCAGGGTCACCGTCTCGTGCTCCGGGAAGTGGACCTCCCGGATGGCGCGCTCGAGCGGCGGCAGACCCAGGTCGGCCAGGAGCCGACCGTCGAGGTGCTCGGGAAGCTCGTCCAGTGCGGCCAGCGCACGGAACGCCAGCAGCCGCAGCCGCCGGGTGGGCAGCCGGCCGAGACGGCGGTAGACCGGCACCACCCGCCCGATGTGGAGCTGCTCCTCCCCGTCCTCCTCCTCCGCCTCCCACTCCGGGGAGACGAGCTGCAGCCCCCACCCGCGAGGCGCAGGTCGCAGGGGACCGTACAGCCACACCCTCATGCCCGGCTTGAGGGTGGTGCGCAGGTGTGGCTGGTTGAACCACACCACCGAGAGCGACCCGCTGTCGTCCGACACCACGCCCTCGGTGAGGCGCAGCCGCCGGGCGCGGGCCAGACGCTCCTGCACGGCGACCACCCGCCCGCACACCGTGACCGCGGGCTCGGGCGACGTCAGGCGGGCGATGGGGACCGGGTTCGACCGGTCCTCGTACCGGTACGGCACGGTCCACAGGAGGTCCAGGACGGTTTCCAGGCCGACCGTCGTGAGGGTGCGCTCGAGCGCCGGCCCGACTCCCTTGAGAGCACGTAGCGGGATGGACTGAGCGAGCGTCATTCCCCGCCCGGGAGCACGTGCACACGCATGGCGACCAGCGCCAACTGCACGATGTCCCCGTGGACGATGGGGTGCGGCTCGAAGCCGGCGAGCTTCTTGCCGTTGACGAAGGTGCCGTTGCTCGAAGGGTTCGTCTCGGTCAGGGCGAGGGAACGCTCGCCGGCCCGGATCATGGCGTGCCGCCGCGAGACCGTGCGCTCCGGATCGAGCCCCGAGAGGTCGATGTCCGGCGTGACGCCGGTGACCGGGTCGTGCCGCCCGAGCGTCGTCTCGCCGGTCGGGTTGATCGGGAAGAACACCCCTGACGCCTCGTGGGTCAGCAGCGCCCACGCCATGATTCCCTGGTTGGCGGGCGCCCCGGTCAGGTTGGCGGCCTCCGCCGACTTCCCCACCAGCTCCTCGTACTTGCGGTTGGTCTCCCGCAGCCGGTCGGCGAGCTTCATCATCATGCGGATCGCGATGTCCGGCTTGCGCCGCAGCATGCTGTCGAGGTCAGCCGAGCGCATCTGCAGCGCCTCGACATCGGAGATCGCCGTGGCGGTGGCCGAGCGCTCGGGGTTCTCGTCGAGCAGCGCCATCTCGCCGAAGAAATCGCCCTTCTCGAGCACCGCGAGCTCGCGCTGCTGGCCGCCGACGCTGCGGGAGATCATGACCTGCCCGCTCTGGATGATGAACATCTCGCTTCCCAGCTCGCCCTCACGGAAGATCACCGTGCCAGCCTGGAAACGCTTGAGGAACTCGCTGATGCTGGGGTTCACCACCCCGCCGCCGACCCGGACCTTGACCACCTAGCTACCTCCCAGGGTCACCGTGCCGCGCTCGCTGTCCACTTCGACCTCCGCGCCGAGGGGGATCGGCATGTTGGCGGCCCCATGACCGAACGGCAGCCCTTCCATGACGACGACGGCGGGCGGTGCGACCTCGCACAGCAGCTCCCGCCACCTCACCCGCCAGGCGACCTCCCCACGACCACACCGCGCAAGCCGACCTGCCACGACCGCATTGACGGAGTCGAGTCTAGTTGACAGGCGCAGTTGGGTCAACAAACGGTCGAGGCGGTACAGCGGCTCCCCGACGTCCTCGACGAAGAGGACGGCGCCCTCGTAGTCGGGCTCGAACGGCGTGCCGGCGAGAGCCGCCAGGACCGCCAGGTTGCCGCCCACCGCCACACCTCTGGCGCGACCGGGACGAACGGCCTGACCCCGGTCCGCGCCCATCAACGGCTGGCAGGCCTCCCCGCGCAGCAGCGCCAGCGTCGCGGCCGTGCTGGCCCGATGGCGGGTGAGGGACTGCACCATCGGCGCGTGCAGGCACGCCACGGGCGCCCTCGTCGCGAGCCCGGCGTGGAGGGCCGTGACGTCCGAGAACCCGATCACCCACCCTCCCCACCCCGCGAGGCGATCCCAGGGGAGACGAGGCAGGAGTCGAGTCAACCCGTAGCCTCCCCGGGCAGCCCAGACCGCGTCCACCCCCGCATCCAGCACGGCCTCGAGCCCCGCCGCGCGCGCCGCGTCGTCGCCCGCCAGATAGCGGTCGCGGGAGCGCAAGTTGGGAGCCTCGACGGTCACGAACCCCTCGTCCCGAAGGAGCGCCAGGCCCGAGGCCAGGGCGCCCTCGTGCACCGGCCCCGAGAGCGCCACGACGCCGACGCGGGCTCCCGGCCTCAACGCCGGCGGCAGCGGCTTCCCACGCATCACGCGCGGATTGTACCGCCGTCCCCTCCCACCCTCCCAGGCCTCAGACCTCAGGCCTCAGGCCTCAGGAACGACAAGACAGGGGACTGCCGGGGAGGGCGGGGGAACTGAGGCCCGAGGCCGGGTGGTCGGGCGGGCGGAGAACCTGAGGCCTGTCATTGCCTGAGGTCTGAGGCCTGAGGCCTGAGGTCTGAGGCCTGAGGCCGGGCGGGTGGGCGGAGGAAACGGCGGCAGAGGGGCCGATAAGCCGAATCCTGTACCCGCCTTGCGGGTGGTGCCCATTCCTCTGGGCCGGACGTTGCCGTCCGGCTCAAGCAGCCTACCCGGGAACCCATCGCCCGAAGGCGAAACCGGTGGTGGCGCCCGTCGGTTCCCCTATTTGGCCTTGCTCCGCACGGGGTTTGCCGTGCCCCGACCGTCACCGGCCGGGCGGTGGGCTCTTACCCCACCCTTTCACCCTTTCCCGACGGCGGCCGTCGGGTGGTTTGCTTTCTGTTGCACTGTCCCTCGCGTTGCCGCGGCTGGGCGTTACCCAGCGTGCTGCCACCCGGAGTTCGGACTTTCCTCGATGCAGCGAGCTGCACCGCGGGCACCTGGCCCCTCTACCGCCGCTCCGATTCTACCAGCGTCGGCGCTGGCGCGGTGTGCGGCGGACACGCGAGGCGCCCTCGGGCAGCCGCTCGCCCGCCGTGGCGCCCGCGGCATCCTGCTGGGGAGTCACCTCCTCGGCCGGGGCCGCCGCCTCGGCACGTGCGACCCGGGACCAGAAGCTGGACGCGCCGACCACCTCGGTTCCGGAGTCCCGGGCCCGCAGCGCCAGGGAGCGGTCGTCGGTCGCCAGCTTCCACCCCCGGCCGCCCCCGGCCACGACCGCGAGGATGGCCGTGTCGGCGTGTGGCACGTAGCGGACCTCGATGCTCCCCAGCCGCTCCACCTGGGGCGAGCCCGCCGGGGGTGCCCCGTCGAAGAAGAGGACGATCCGCACCCGCTCGTGCCGCGCCAGGGCGAGGGCCGCGGTCCGCACCTGCTCCCGCCCCTGCCCCCGCGCCAGGTTGTTGCCGTCCAGGATCCAGGGCATCGTCCCCCTCCGCCAGCCATTGTCCCCCACCCACCCGGTGATCGGTGGTCGGTGGTTGGTGGTTGGAGGAGCGACGCCAGGATTGTTCCGGGAGCACTCCTCCGTCCGACGTTGGACCCACGGCCGCGGCGCTGCAACGAGGCTTCTCCTCCGGTCACTGAACACTGATCACTGATCACTGATCACCGATCACAGCCACGGGTCAGATGAGCCGGCGCCTGGGTTGCGACTGGATGACCGCGTTGAGGGCGCCCCTCGCGTCCTTGTTCCCGGGGTCGTAGGCCAGGATCTTCTCGAGGCACTGCTTCTGCTTGTCGGTCTGTCCCCGCATCCCCCAGTAGTTCGCCAGCTCCAGCCAGCCCTTGGTGAACTTGGGGTTGAGCGCCACGGCATGCCGCAGCCGGTCGAGCGCGCGCTGCGCCCACATGGGGTTGCGGAACTCGACCTGCGACAGGAGCAGGAGCGTCTCCGGGTCCGGCATCAGCCTCACCGCCTGGTCGAGCAGTTGCGCCGCCTGCCCGAAGTCGTTGCGGGCCATCAGCCGACGGGCCTCGACGATGCTGGTCCGCACCATGTTGCGCCGCACCTCTTCCTGCTGCCCGTCGCTCGACAGGCTGGCGAATGTCGGCTGGGCGGACACCAGCAGGGCCTTGTCGTACCGTGCCCGGGCCTCCGCGTTCGAGAGTGTCTCGTACGCCTCCTGGAGGGCGCGGTAAATCGTCCCGAGCTCGGCCTGGAGCGAGCGCAGGTGCCGCTCCCTGGCCCGGTCGGGGTGGTAGGTGCGGACCATCTCGCGGTAGCGGGTCTGGATCTGCAAGCTCCCAGCGGCTCGGGTCAGCCCGAGTCGGAGGTAGAAGTCCTGCTTCTCGATCCCGGGGGCCACCCGGAGGACCTCCTCGTGCTCGCGCTGCTCGAGCGGCGAGTAGGCAAGGTCCTCCTCGGGGGGCTTCGCCGGCATCGGCTCGGGCCGCGCCCGCACCGCCAGCTCCGAGGCCGGCTGTGGCTTGGAGACCGGCTTGCTCCGCAGCTCCACCAGCCCGGTCACCAGCAGGGCGACGAGGCCCCGCACGAGCTGCTCCCGGGCCATCGGCACCAGGTGCTGCAGCGTGGCGACCGTGCCGGCGCCGTCCACCCGCGACAGCAGGTACCCCTCGCCCGGCGTGAGCTGCACGTGCTGCTGCTGGAGGAGCGCATCCTCGGTGCTGGCCACGAAGCTGTCCGCCGGCACCAGGGCGACCAGGGGCTGGAGATCCGGCGCCGACCGCACGGCCGCGGCCAGCAGGCTGGCCGTGGTCATCCCGAGTGTCGCCGCATCGCCGGGAACCCTGTCGTCCCGATCCAGGCTGAAGCTCCCGGCCTCGAACAGCAGGCGGGACACGATGGCAATCGCCTGGGCCTCCAGCTCCTTCTCGAGCCGCTCGGCATCGAGGGCGCCCTCGGTGACCAGAAACGTCCCGTAGCGCACGCCGTCCGGCTGCCGCAGCAGGAGGATTGCCATCTGCTGCCGATCGATGAGCCCGCGGCTCACCAGCCACTGCCCCAGCTTCTCTTCCTCGGCATCCGAGACGACGGCACGCACCTGGCCCGCCTCGAGCCACAGCCGAGAGGTGATCGCTCCCGTGATGACGTCGAGACGGCCATCGGCCGCGGCCTGGACGAAGCCCCGGAGCGTCGCCGGGAAGGCCCCGGTGGTGAAGCTGCCCGACCCGGGCGGGTGTCCCGTCATCGGAGCCTCACGGCGCCTTCTGCTCCGCGGTCACGACGTGCACCACGAAGGCGCGAGCCACGAGCGCGGCGGGAACCTGCCCCTGCGCCGCCGCGGCAGCCTCCCGCGTCGCGAACCCGCCCCACACGAGGTTGTAGCACTGGTCCTGCCCCTGACCGTAGGGCACGACCCGCAGGCTGGCCCGGTTCTGCTCCTGCTTGCGGTAGAGCCTCTCGAGCTCGGCCGGTTGACAGCCGCCGTCGATGGCGAGCCCCCAGGGCCCCAGCTTCGGCGCCGGGGCGGGCCTGCCCTCGGCTCCCACCAGCCACATCACCGCCACCACCGCGAGCGCGACCAGCGGAATCAGCAGCCACAGCCACCACCGTCGCTTGCGCGGTCGCACCTCGGGCTCGGCGGCGATGGGGCTGAACGTGATCTCGGCCACCCTCGCGACGGCCTCGGCGATGCCCGCGCCCACGGCCGCCGCCAGCAGGCGGAGCGCCATGTCGCGCCCGTGGGGCGACGGGTCGGCGATCTCGCGGGCCGTGCGGTGGTCGTTGATCTTGGCGAGCACCGCCATGCCCTCCTGGGTGAGGCCCAGCGCGCCCACCCGGCGGGCGAAGTCGGGAAGCCGCCGCAGCACCAGCTCGGGATCGGGCAGGAACCGCTCGACCAGCTCCTCCCCGCCCGGGCCAAGCACCAGCTCCACCATGAGATGGGGGAAGGAGACCGTCAGCCCGTGCGGCTCCACCTCCACCTTGCTGTCGAAGGTGACCTCGGCATCGGGCGCCAGGAAGAACTCGAGCAGCCGCTCGGCCACGGCCCGCTTGACGACGGCGTTGGCCTCCCCCTGGGTGACGAGCCCGCCGCTGACGGCGCTCCGCGCCTCCGCGAACCACTCCCCCCCACTGGTCAGGCCGAATGCCGCCGAGAGCTTCTCCTTGTCGTCGCCCTCGACCTTGACAATCTGCAGGCCGACCATGTGAAGGAGCAGCTCACCCTGCGCCCAGCGCAGGCGTGCAACCCCACGACCCTTCCGTCCGACCCACAAGGCCAGCGAGCTGGCCGCTGACAACCCTCGCATGGCCATCAGGCTACCGCGAACCGGGCCGTGCGTCAAAGGCTGGGGCCCCCCGACCCCCGCCCGCCCAGGCTCAAGGCTGCAGGCTCAAGGCTCAAGGGTCGCCGCCCGCCCGGGAGTCGCGGGCATCATGGACACTGGCTTGCGGCCGTGGCGCCGCAGCTTTGCCGAATTCGGCAGCCGCGCCTACAATACTGGGGGATATGGCCCGAACGGCATCGAGGTATCGGGCCTGCCGTGAGGCTAGTAGACGTGGGGACGGCATTGGAGAATCGCCATGCAGGGCACCGATCTCGTGGACACGCTGGTGAGCAAGCTGCGGACCCTCCCGCCAGAGAAGCTTGTGGAGGTCGAGGACTTCGTTGACTTCCTGCGCGTCAGAGACGACGACCGGCACCTGGTGACCGCGGCGGCCCGACTCTCCGAGGCGGCCTTCGCTGCGGTCTGGGACAACCCCGACGATGCCGCCTACGACCAGCTATAGGTTCGCGGACGTCGTTCTCGTCCCCTTCCCGTTCACCGATCAATCCACGTCCAAGAAGCGTCCCGCGGTCGTCGTGAGCTCCGACCTCTTCCACCGCGAGCACAGCAGCGTCATCGTCATGGCCATCAGCAGTCAGGCACGCCCTGCGTCCGAGACCGAGGCCGACATCAACCACTGGAAGCAAGCCGGCCTGCTCAACCCTTCGGTGATCAAGCCGGCCATCGCCACCCTCGACACCGGCCTGGTCATCAAGAAGCTTGGCCATCTCGGCGACGACGACCGCACGACACTCGACCGTGTCCTCTCAGCCGTCCTGGGCCACGACCGCTCAGCCAAGGCCGCCGCTGAGAAGCGCTGACCGAACGCTAGACGACTCCAAGAGTAGTAAGATTGCCGGACCTCGCACCGAAACCCCGAAACCACCCGGGAGGCTGCGGAGTCTGGGCGTCAGGGGCTTGCGACAGGGTTGGGCTTGCGCTCGAAGAGGCGGGGGATGTCGGTGGGGGCGTAGTGGGCCTCGAACCAGGCGCGGAGACCGACCTTGTCGAGCCAGGCAGGCTGGCCGTCGTGGACGATCAAGCGGGGCGGATGCGTCATCACATCGGCCTGGATCTCCCGGCGCGCCGCCTCCGGGTCGGGAAGGTCGCGGAAGAGGTTCGCCGAGAGGTAGTAGAACCGCGTCGGGGCCGTCCGGTCGGCGTGGGCATAGATCCACCCGGTCTCGCGAGCCAGGTTCCAGACCGTCTCGCCGTTCGCGCTTCGGGCCACGATCGCCGCCACCGTCGGGTCCTGCTCCCCGAACGTCTGCCGCGGACCGGCCAGACCGCGGGCGAAGCGCGCCAGCTCGACCCGGTCCACGAGCACCAGTGCCAGGACGAGCCCGCACCCGACCCCGACCTGCACCAGCCGCCGTCCCCGGGCAAGCCACAGCAGGAGCGCTACCCCACTGGCCGCCAGCAGCACGAAGCTGCCCACCACCTGGACGAGGTAGTAGTCGTACCGGCGCCCCTGGGAGACCGCGACCAGGCAGGCGAGGAAGAACCCCGTGAGGACGAGCGGCAGCCAGCGCGTCCGACGTCGCCACGCGCCGATCGCCAACCCCGCCACCCCGAGCGCCGCCAGGCCGGCCGTCACCTTCGAGACGACGATGACGAGAAGCCAGACCCTCCCCCACCCCAGCCACAGCCGGCCCCAGAACCCCGGGTTGGGCGCGTTGGAGGCATCGAAGCGGAGGTATCCCATGTTGAAGCGCAGCACCTCGATCCACTGGGGCAGCAGGCCCCACACCAGGAGCCAGGCGTAGAACACGACCCACGGCAGGGCGGCAGCCGCCAGGAACGCGACGCCACGGGTCAGCACCGCCCTCCGGTCGGGCCACGCCAGCGCACACACCCACACGAACCAGGGGATCGCCCCGAGGGCGAACGTCTCCTTGGCGAGCGACGAGAGTCCGAACACGAGCCCCGACGCGACAACCAGCAGGACCGGCCGCCGCTGCCCCTCCCGCGCAGCCGCGAGGACGAGCAGGACAGCCAGCATCGCCAGGATCGCGCCGTACTCCTCCGGCTGGTTGCCGCGGATCACCCGGCGGCTGTAGAAGAGGAACACCAGCAGCAGGCTCCCGAGCGACGCCGCGAACGGGCTCTCGAACGCCAGCAGTAGTGTCCAGAAGGCGACCACTGCGAGCACCCCGGCCAGCACCCGCTCGAGGCTCCGAACGGCGTTCACCGTGTGGTCACCCGCGGCCAGCGCTGCCGCATTGACGAGGTGCACGAGCGGCGGCTTGTGGTCCCAGACCTCCCGGTACAGCACCTTGCCGCTCAGGATCTGGCTGCCCGCCGCCAGGTACACCCCCGAGTCGATGTGCGGCACCACCCCGGTGAACGGGTGAAACGCCCGACCGCCCACACAGAACAACCCGGCCGAGAGCGCGAGGGCGACCCAGACCCGCGGCAGCGGGCCAGGGCGCCAGTCACGAATCGAAGGGATCACCCGCAACACCAGCGGATTGTACCGGCACCACCGCGGAGGCGAACTCGGGGTGCCCGGTTCGTCACTCTTGACACTCTGCACGATAGGTGGGGGCGGGGGCGCCAAGACGTCGGCCTCCTCCGGATGGGTGAAGGTCCCCACCCGCCACGTCACCCGAGCATGCACGTGGTACATCGGCCCCTCCACGAGCACCCGCCCCCGTCCTTGTGTGCAATCTCCCTGTCCCCACCTCACCCACCCAGACCAGGAGTATCAAGAGTGACGGACCTGGCACCGCAGGTATCACCAACCCGGCTCTCGGTCCTCTCCGATCTCGGGCAGTGGCTCATGGGGCGACGGCCTCGTGCAGGGCGCGGTGGACCGAGGCTGCTGCCTTCTGGCCGACGGCCTCGGCGAGGGCGTCCTGGGAGGCGGCGCGGACGCCGTCGAGGGAGCCGAAGATGGTCAGGAGCTTCTGGGCGCGGGTCGGGCCGATGCCGGGGATGGCGAGGAGCTGGGTGGCCATGCGGCGCGCCTTGCGGCGGCGGCGGTGGCGAGTGACGGCGAAACGGTGCGCCTCGTCGCGCACCTGCTGCAGCAGCAGGCGGACCGGGTGGCTACCGCCCAACTGGAGAGGCTGCTTGCGGTCAGGGAGGTAGATCTCCTCCAGACGCTTCGCGAGCGCGGCCACCGGCAGGGCACACCCGAGCTCCGCGAGCGCGTCGTGGGCGGCGGCGAGCTGCAGCGCTCCACCGTCGATGAGCACGAGGTCCGGCAGCGGCTGGCTCTCGGCCACCCGCCGGGCGTACCGACGCCGCACCGCCTCGGCGATGGCGGCAGGGTCGTCCGCCCCCTGCCCGGCCCGCACGTTGAAGGAGCGGTACTCCCCTTTCGCCATGCGACCGTTCTCCCACACCACGAGGGAGACCACCTGTGCCTCGCCCTGCAGGTGGGAGACGTCGAGGCACTCGAGGCGCCGCACCGGCCCGGGCAGATCAAGGGACGACCCTACCGCCTCGGCGACCCGATCCACATCGCGCCGGGGATGGCGGAAGCGGAGCCGGAACGCCTCGCGGGCGTTGTCCGCGGCGAGGTCCCGGACCCGCGCTCGCTCGCCCCGCTGCGGGCAGGCCAGCGTCACCCTGGTCCCGCGCAGCCCGCGCAGGAAGTCGGCCACCACCTCGTGGTCCTCCGGCAGGACCGACACCTCGACGCGTTCCGGCACCGCCGGGTTGGCCTCGTAGTACTGCACGAGGAAGCTCGACATCAGCTCGCCGTCCGGCGGCTGGTCGAGCCCTTCCCAGTGGAACTCCCGCTTGTCCACGAGCCGGCCGTCGCGGTACAGCAGCACCGCCACCGTGGCGTCGCGTCCGTCCCCCGCCACGCCGACCACGTCCACCGAGCCGGAGCCGGCCAGCTCCACGTGTTGCCCCCGGGACAGCTCCTCCAGCGCCTGCAGGAGGTCGCGGTAGCGCGCCGCCCGCTCGAACTCGTCCTGCTCCGAGGCGCGCCACATCTGGGTCTCCAGACGCGGCCGCAGCTCCTCGTGGCGCCCGTCCAGGAGCAGCTCCACCTCCTCCACCGCCTCGGCGTACGCCTCGGGCGTGGTCATGCCGGCCACACACGGCGCCAGGCACGCCCCCATGGCGTGGTAGAGGCACGGCCGGGGCGCCGTGCCGTCGATCTCCAGGGTGCACGTGCGCACCTGGGTGCGGGTGCGGATGATGTCCATCACCCGCGCCGCCATGTGGCGCCCCAGGAACGGCCCGAAGTAGCGGTTCCCGTCGTCCAGGACGCGGCGGGTCAGGAACGCCCGCGGCCACGCTTCGCCGGTGGTGATCTTCACGTAGGGGTAGGTCTTGTCGTCGCGCAGCAGCACGTTGAAGCGCGGCCGGTGCTGCTTGATGAGCCGGTTCTCGAGGATCAGCGCCTCGACCTCGGTGCGCGTCACCACGAACTCGATCCGGCGCGCCCGGCCGATCATGGCCGCAATGCGGGGCGCGAGGTCCCTCGCGAAGTACGAGAGCACCCGCTTGCGCAGGTGCTTGGCCTTGCCGACGTAGAGCACCTTGCCGCGGGCGTCCTCGAACCGGTACACGCCCGGCTGCTCCGGCGCCTGCTGCGCCCGTTCGAGGAGCGGGTGATCGGTCATCCCCCTCCCCTCCACCCAGGGGGGAGGACAGAGGGGAGAGGGGAGAGTCCGCCCGCCCTCCCGGCGGTGCCTCTTCCCTCGGATTGCGAGTGCATGGTCATTGCCCCGCTCAATAGCACCCTTCCCCCAACCACCCGGGGGAGAGGACAAAGGGGAGAGGGGAGAGTCCGCCCGCCCGCATGTCGTTCACTCTCCCCTCTCCCCTCTTCCCTCTCCCCTGGGGCCGGGGCTGGCCGGTCAGAACGGGCCGGCGAACATGGGCAGCGTCGTGGGGTCCTTCGACAGGTCGTCCACCACGGAGGCGAAGGCGATGACCTTCGCCCCGGCCGTGTCGAGGCGCAGCTCCGCGAACGCGAAGCCGGTGCCGGACGGCAGCACCTTGCTGGCGGCCACGCGCTTGTTGGGCTGGACGCTGCGGGTCAGGGAGCCGACCTGGGCGCCGCCGTTGTCGAAGAAGCGGACCTCGACGTTGGTGGCGACGCTCCCGACGTTCACGAGCTCGATGTTGGTGTAGTAGGGCGCGTCGGCGCGCATGCCGGCGATGACGCCGACATTGCCGTGGCTGAGGGCCTGGGTCGCGGTCATGCCGACGTAGCCCTGCCCGTAGGTCGGGCTCCCCGCAGAGACCTGGGAGTAGGTGCGCGCCAGCGGGTAGAGGGAGCCGTTCCCGGTGACGACCAGCACCCCGACGTCGTTCCCGGGAACCTCGAACAGGCTCTGCAGGACGTTCGGGAAGAAGAGCTGCTGCCTGGCACCGATCTCCCGGCTCCGGGTGTAGGCCTGGCTGGTCCCGTAGAAGGTGATCTGAGCCGTCACCGCGATGTCGGAGGGATTGAGGACCCCCAGGTCGGAGTACCAGATCGCCGGCGCGTACCCGGGCCAGCGGGCGATCCCGGAGACGAAGAACGGCTCCACGGCGCCCGAGGCCGGAATGAACAGCGGCACCGTCGTCGGGTCCTTGGAGGCGTCGTCGATGACCGAGGCGAAGACGAGGACCCTGGCATCGGCCGGCGTCACCCGCACCTCGGCCCAGACGCCGGACTTGCCGGTGGGGAGCACCTTGCTGGAGCCCACCCGCCGGTTCGGGTCGACGTTCTTCGTCAGGGTGCTGATCGAGCCGCCGGTGCTCTCGAAGAACCGCACCTCCACGCTGGCTGGCACCTGCCCGACGTTCACCGCCTCGAAGTTGGTGTAGAAGCCGCTGTCACTGCGGAGGTTCGCGAGGTAACCGACCTGGCCCCCGGCGAGCGCCTGGGCCGGAGCCATGCCCACGTACTCCTGGCCGTAGGTCGGGCTGCCGGCCGCCACCTGCGAGTAGGTCCGTGCCACCACCAGGGACGGCTGGGTGCTCTCCACCTTGAGGGCGCCGACGTCGTTGCCAGCGACCTGGAACAGGCCCTGCACGATGTTCTGCCAGCTCGCCTGGCGGTGGGGCTCGACCCGGGCCGTCGCGGACGGGGAGCCCGAGTTGCCGTAGAACGTCAGCGTGAGGTCGGAGGCCGTGTCGGTGGGGTTCGCCACCGCGACGTCCGAGTACCAGATCGCCGGCGCGAAGCCGGGGGTCCGCGCGATGCCGGACACGAAGGTGGTGAAGGTCGTGCCGCCGCACTGGGGCGTGTACTGCACGACCAGGTTCGGCGACCACGCCGAGCTGCCGCACGAGATGTTCGCCCGCACACGGAAGTACAGCGTCACCGCCGCCTCGTCGCTCATGGTCAGGGCAATCGAGGTCGCCGTCTGCTCGAAGTAGGTCGGGCTCGCGTAGCCGGCGTTGTCGGCGACCTCCAGGGTGTAGGAGGTGGCACCGTCGACGGCGTTCCAGGAGACCGTGAAGTCCTGGGTCTCGCACAGCGCTGCCGGGCTGGACGCGAGGCCCGCCGGCGCGACCGGGGCGGCGCACCCCTGCTGCATCCGCTGCAGGGCGGCCTGGGCGTTCACGAGATTGCGCGTGATGCCGTTGCGGCTGTCGGTGATGGCCTCGCCGGTGTTGGTGAGGGCGTCGCGGATGGCACGCGGTGAGACGCCGGGCTGGGCTCCGGCCAACAGCGCCGCCACACCGGCCACGTACGGCGTCGCGGCGGACGTGCCGTTGAAGCAGTAGGTCATCACGGGCTGGATCTGCCCCTCCTGCTGGTAGTCCGCGGTGACCGTGCAGTCGGCCGGCGCCCAGACTGCCAGCTTCGTCCCGGAGTTCGAGTAGCAGGCGATCTGCTTGACCGGTGCGGGCGCGTCCTCGCAGCCGCCTCCACAGGTGGTCGTCCATTCGCGGGAGCCCCGGTAGGTGTTGTACACGGCACCGACGGTCATCGCCGAGCTGATGCAGCCCGGGAAGGCGACGCCGGTCGAGCACCCGTCGTTGCCGGCGGCCGCCAGCACCAGCACCCCCACGTTGGTCAGGGTGTCGAAGGCGACCTTGTAGGACGGGAGCTCCTCGTCGCAGTTCCCCTCGTTCGGCGGCCAGACGTCGGAGTTGAGGCCGCCAATCGAGAGGTTGACTGCACGGATGTTGTGGGGGTTGCCACCGATGACGCTCTCGATCACCTTGTCGACGCCCTTGAGGACCGAGCCGTTCTGGGACTTGCCCTCGGTGTTCATGACGCGCACGGCTGCAATGCGTGCCTTCGGGGCCACACCGTCGACGGAGCCCGCGATGATCCCCGCCACCGAGGTGCCATGGCCGTTGGCGTCCATCGGGTCGTCGTCGTCGTCGATGGTGTCCCAGATCTTCACGGTCTTCGCCGCCAGGTCCGTGCCGCCGGGCGACAGCTCGGGGTGGCGGTAGTCGACGCCGCTGTCGAGCACCGCCACGGTGATGCCGGTGCCGTCGTAGCCTGCAGTGGCGACCGGCCCCACGTTCATGAGGGTCTTGCCGTTCCTGCGCTGGACGCTGAAGACATGCGCGGGCTCGATGGACACCACGCGCCGGTCGCCGGCCAGAGCCTCGAGCATCTCCGCCGGAATCGTCATCTGGACGACAGGGAGGTATCGGAGCCGCGTGACCATCACGGCTCCGAACGGTCGGTACTCCCGGGCCAGCTCGTCACCCGTCTCGCGGATGGAGCGCAGGCGGGGCGCGGCACCGATGGCCGCGATCCCTCCCGCATCGAGCTCGGACGGGAGGCGGAGCTGCACGAGCAGGTCGAGCTTCTCCCCCGGCTGGAGCACCCGAGCGCGCAGGCCGGGCGTCAGCTTGGTCGGCCAGGCGGCCTCGACCGAGGTACCCATCCCCTCCCCGGCGCGGCGCACGCCGGCGAACGAGCTCACGGCCACACCCCCGGCGACAAGGCCGAGAACCAGTGCGAGTGCAACACCAGACGTCATGGAACGAGAAGAGCGCATGCAGGTACATCCCTTCGGGAGGTCGGACAGTGCGGACCTCCGGGTCCGCAAGGCTATTGCATGCCGTCTGCCACGGTCAAGCTCGCTGGGGCGGGCGACCGTCCGGTGACATGACCTCCGGAAAGGTCGGCACTGCTATCCTGTGGGCCGGCAAACGGCCTGTGCCGTGAGGAGAGCTTGATGGCCCGCACACGATCGTCCCATCTCTTTCTTGGTCTGGTGCTGCTTGCCGTGGGCGGCGTCCTGCTGTCGACCCGCTTCTTCCCCCTCGACTGGAGACCTGCCCTCGTGCTGGGCCTGGGGTTCGCCTTCGCGGCCATGGCCATCCTCCAGCGCAGCCAGGGAACCCTCGTGGTCGGCATGCTCCTGCTGGGGCTCGGCGCCGGGATGGCGCTCGGTCGCGGCGGAGCCCTCGGCATCCCCGCCTCCAACTGGGTGCTCCTGTGCCTGGCTGCGTCCTTCCTCGCGATCTTCCTGCTCGGCCTCCTGCTGGGAACGAGCAGGCACTGGTGGCCCCTGGTCCCCGGCCTGGTCCTGCTGGTCGCCGGCGGGGCCCAGTACGCGAGCCGCCTCGACTTCTTCCCTCCCGCGGTGGAGACCGCGGTCCGGACCTGGTGGCCCGCCGCCCTGGTGCTGGCCGGCGCCTTCCTGCTCTACAAGGCACTGCGCAAGTAGAGGCGCATCAGCTCCCCCACCCATCCAGGCTCAAGGCTTCAGGCTCAAGGCTCAAGGAGAGAC
>JALOLB010000426.1 GCA_025456225.1 Thermoanaerobaculaceae bacterium | reverse complement strand
CATCTACCCCCACGGCCGCGAGCTGCGGTGGTGGCTGCCGGCCGATCGCGGCCTCCATCGGCCCTCCGGCGGGTCGGTCCGTGTGTGACGGAATACCGCGCCGCGAGTGACCGGCTCCATTGGGTGGCACTACCCGCCAGCTGCACGCTGACCCCGTCAGCAAGGCGCCCCAGAGCCGGGTGGCAGGGCTGACGAGGGAGGTCCGAGATGAAGCGCACGATCCTTGCGGCCCTGATCGCGGCGAGCCTGGCCGTCTCCTCGGGCGCGCCGGCCCGCCAGCCCTGCACCACGCGCTCCTGCCTGCCCACGCCGGCCCCGATCATTGCCGGCCAGGTGGCGGTGGCCACCGCGGACGAGCTCGTCATGCCCCGCTCCCCGGTCATCAGCCTCCGCGACTGCGTCGGTCTTCCCCGCTGGGCGGCCCTGATGGTGGAGACGCTGCTCCGGACGTGGACTCCGGGCCACGAGGGCTGCACATCCGGGTCCTGTGCGCGGGGGCCGGCGCCCCAGGTGCCATCCCCGATGGTTGTGGGGCGTCTTGTCTGAATGGGCCGCCTCGGCAGCGGCACCGACCCGGGCCGCGCCCGCATTGCAGGTGGCATCGCCAGTGTGAGGCCGACTGACATGAGTGGCGCACAGCACGAGTGGCACCGCCCGGGTGTGGGCACCAGGCTACCCCCGACGTGCGCTCCTTCGGAGGCCATCGACATCCAGGACCGTGAGGTGACGGTGCTCGGCGGAGACGAGACCCTGGTGCTGCAGCTGCTGGAGAGCCTTGTTCACGGCCTCGCGCGATGAGCCCACCCATCCCGCGAGCTCCCGTTGCGAGATCGGCAGGTCGATCAGGATCCCCTCGCCGGCGGGTTTGCCGTAGCGCTCGGCGAGCTCGACCAGCCGGTGGGCGACCCGCCCCACCACGTCAAGCGCGGTGAACTCGGCTCGCTTCCGGTCGGCGTCGCGCAGACGCCCCACCATCGAGCGCAGGAGCGCCAGCGCGAGGCCAGGCTGCCCATCCAGCGCGGCGAGGAAGCGTTCCGCCGGGATCACGCGCGCCTCACCCGCCTCAATGACCGTGACGGTCGCCAGGTGCTCCCCACCGTCGATCGCTGCGAGCTCTCCCAGGACGTCGCCGGCGCCGCGATACCCCAGGACGGTCTCGTGGCCGTCCTCCGAGAAGGCCGAGACCTTGGCCCGGCCCGAGAGCAGGAGGATCACCCGGTTGGAGGCGTCTCCTTCGTCGAACAGGACCGCCCCCGGCCGAAGCCCGAGGCGACGACCGCCCGCGAAGGCGGCGCCGAGCGGGCCCTCCGGCGGGTTCGGCTCATCGTCGTGCAGCTCAGGGTGATCGGAAGCCACGGGCTCGAGGATAGCCCGGCGGCGACGATGTGGGTAGCCCGAAGCGACCGAGTTCGGCAATCTCGCGAGCGCGGCGGTCCCGCACCCCTGTCGCGCCGATCCGCACCGGTCTGCCTGCGGATCGGGGCTTGACAACGGCGGGGGATGTGAGATCGTTCTCATGACCTGAGTGAGAACCTTCTCACTCAATCGATGGCCCCAGCGAGGCAGCACCGGTGGCAGATCTCACGGCTCTCGTCGACACGGCCCGATCCAGCGAGCTCTTCACGGCTCCGCGCCTCGAGGCCGACCTTCCGGGGTTCCTCGCCGAGCACGGCGACCGGATCCGCCAGCTCGCGCGACGGACGGCGGCCGGGGAGTTCGAGCACGTCTACTTCGTGGGCAGCGGCGGGTCCTGGGCGAACATGTACACGGGGAAGTACCTGCTCGACCGCCTCACGCGGGTGACGTCCGACGTTCTGACCAGCTACGAGCTGGTGTGGCGCAACCCACCGCGCCTCGGCAGCCGCTCGCTCGTCTTCCTCGCCTCCTACTCGGGCGCGACCGAGGACACCCTGGCGGCGCTCCGCCACACCAACGGCGTCGGGGCCCACACGGTCGCGATCGCCCGACGCCGGCCCAGCCCCATGGCGGCCGAGTCCGCGGAGCTGCTCGACTACGACTCCACGGCGCTCTACATCATCCCGCTCGCCGCGGTCACGCTGTTCGCCCTCGAGCTCGCTCGGGAGACGGGCAGCCCGAAGCTCGCCGAGGCGGAGGCGGCTCTCGCCCAGCTCCCGGAGCTGCCGGCGATGCTCGGCCGCGCCTACCGCGAGGGCGAGGCCGACGGCCTCCAGCAGGCCCGCCGGTTCCTCAGCTCGACGGCGCTGACCGTGTTCGCGGCGGGCCCCCTGGTGGGCCTGGGGTACAAGTTCGCCTTGACCGTCTTCATGGAGAACATCCGGGTCAACGGCTCGTTCGTCGAGTCCGCGGAGTTCCGCCACGGCCCGGTCGAGGCGCTCGAGCGGTCCCGGCTCGACATCGTCGCGCTCCTCGGTACCGACGAGACGCGCGCCGTCACCCAGCGCTCGATCGACATTGCCACGGCAGCCGGCGCCCGCATCCTCGCCATCGACGCGGCCGATTACCCGGGGCTCCACCCCCTGCTGACACCCTTCGTTCTCCTCGTGCCGCTCCAGTGGTTCACCGTTTACTCGGCCCTCCTGCGCGGCATCACCGACCTGGACGAGCGCGTCTTCATGGGGCACGGCGTCCTCGCGGCCG
>JALOLB010000425.1 GCA_025456225.1 Thermoanaerobaculaceae bacterium | reverse complement strand
CACCTCATACATGACGGTGAGGAGGACTTCCTCCATGATGGCTCGCAGTCCTCGCGCGCCCGTCCCGCGCAACATGGCAAGGTCGGCGATGGCCTCCACCGCGTCGGCGGTGAACTCGAGCTGCACACCGTCCATGTCGAACAGCCGCTGATACTGCTTCACCAGGGCGTTGCGCGGCTCGGTGAGGATCTCGACGAGCGCGCCACGATCGAGCGGGCTGACTGTGGTGATGACGGGAAGACGGCCGATGAACTCGGGGATGAGGCCGAACTTGAGCAGGTCCTCGGGCATCACCTCGGAGAAGAAGTCCGACCTCTCCCGCTCCTCCTTGCCGTGCAGCTCGGCGCCGAACCCGAGCCCCTTGCGTCCCACGCGCTGTTCGATGATGTGCTCGAGACCGGCGAACGCGCCGCCGACGATGAACAGCACGTTGGTGGTGTCGATCTGGATGAACTCCTGGTGCGGGTGCTTGCGACCGCCCTGGGGCGGCACGCTGGCACTCGTCCCCTCGAGGATCTTCAGCAGGGCCTGCTGCACGCCCTCGCCCGACACGTCCCGGGTGATCGACGGGTTCTCGCTCTTGCGTGCGACCTTGTCGATCTCGTCGATGTAGATGATGCCTTGCTCGGCCTTCTTCACGTCGTAGTCGGCAGCCTGGATGAGCTTGAGCAGGATGTTCTCGACGTCCTCGCCGACGTAGCCGGCCTCGGTGAGCGCCGTGGCGTCGGCGATGGCGAACGGCACGTTGAGCATCCGGGCCAGGGTCTGTGCGAGCAGCGTCTTGCCGCAGCCGGTGGGCCCGAGGAGCAGGATGTTCGACTTGGTCAGCTCGACCTGCTCGTCACGGCCCCGGCCCTCACCGCCCGCCTGGACCCGCTTGTAGTGGTTGTAGACGGCCACCGACAGCGCCTTCTTGGCGTTGTCCTGGCCGATGACGTACCCGTCGAGGAACTCGAAGATCTCCCGGGGCTTGGGCAGGTCGTCCCACTGCAGGTCGGAGGACTCGGACAGCTCCTCCTCGATGATCTCGTTGCACAGGTCGATGCACTCGTCGCAGATGTACACGCCGGGGCCCGCGATGAGCTTCTTGACCTGCTTCTGGCTCTTCCCGCAGAAGGAGCACTTGAGCAGGTCGCCACCGTCGCCGATGCGTGCCACCGGGTGGATCCCCTAACGCCGAGAGTCGAGACGCCACGACGGTACCCCGCCGCCCACCGGGTTGGGTCCCTGATCACCCGGGCGCGTCGCGATGTCCGCTGAGAGCGGAACCCCGCCTGGACCAGTCCGTCAGCCGACTAGCGACGCCTTGCGCGAGGAGATGACCCGGTCGATGATCCCGTACTCCAGCGCCTGCTCGGCGGTGAGGATCTTGTCCCGCTCGATGTCTCTGCGGACGACCTCGAGGTCGCGCCCGGTGTGCCGGGCGATGATCCCCTCCATCTCGGTCCGCATCCGCAGGATCTCGTTGGCCTGGATCTCGATGTCCGAGCCCTGGCCACCGCCCTCGGTGGACGGCTGGTGGATGAGGATCCGCGAGTGCGGCAGGGCGAACCGCTTGCCCGGCGTCCCCGCGGCCAGCAGGACCGCGGCTGCGGAGGCGGCCTGCCCGAGGCACACGGTGTGGACGTCCGGCTTCACGAACTGCATGGTGTCGTAGATGGCCGTCATGGCCGTGTAGGAGCCCCCGGGGCTGTTGATGTAGATCTGGATGTCCCGATCCGGGTCCATCGACTCCAGGCACAGCAGCTGGGCCATGATGTCGTCCGCGACCTCGTCGTAGATCGGGATGCCCAGGAAGATGATCCGCTCGTCGAAGAGCTTGGTGTAGGGGTCCCACTGGCGCTCGCCGTTGGCGGTGCGCTCGATGAACTTCGGGATGATGCGCGCCTGGGGGGCGGGCAGGGGGCTCAGCAGCTCGCTCACGGGGTGGGGTCCCTTCTCAGGCGGCGGTGCCGCCGGAGCCGGCCACCTGGCCGGCCGTGCGGACGACGTGGTCGACGAAGCCGTACTCACGCGCCTCTTCGGCCGTGAACCAGCGGTCCCGGTCGGAGTCACGCTCGATCTGGTCCACCGGCTGGCCGGTGTGGAACGCGATGAGGTCGGCCATCTTCCTCTTGGTGTAGAGCATCTGCTCGGCCTGGATCCGGATGTCCGAGGCCGTCCCGCCGATGCCCCCAGACGGCTGGTGCATCATGATCCGCGCGTGCGGGAGGGCGTAGCGCTTGCCCGGCGCGCCGGCGCAGAGCAGGAACTGGCCCATGGACGCCGCCAGCCCCATCGCGACCGTTGCCACGTCGTTTTGGACGTACTGCATGGTGTCGTAGATCGCCATGCCCGCCGACACCGAGCCGCCCGGGGAGTTGATGTAGAGGAAGATGTCCTTGTCCGGGTCTTCCGCCGCGAGCAGCAGCATCTGCGCCGCGATCGCGTTGGCGTTGGTGTCCTCGACGACCGAGCCGAGGAAGATGATCCGCTCGCGCAGGAGTCGCTGGTAGACCGAGTCGTCCAGACCCGCGCCGGTGCCCTGCGGGGCGCGGCCGCTCGGGGCCACCAGGCCCGGCGTCTCGAGATGCGTCACGGAAGCTCCACCTTCTCCTCGTCCGGCGATCGGGCAGCCGTCGTGAACT
>JALOLB010000424.1 GCA_025456225.1 Thermoanaerobaculaceae bacterium | reverse complement strand
GGCGAAGGCGACCATCCAGGAGCTGCAGGCCTCGGGCAAGTACGGCAGCCGCAGGATCGTCACCCAGGTGGAGCCAGCGAAGGCGTTCTGGCCGGCGGAGGACTACCACCAGGACTACATCGCGAGCACCGGCCGCGCCTGCCACGTCGCCAACCCCTGGTGACGCCGCAACGGAGGTGCTCATGAGCCAGGCGCGACACGTTTCCGCAGTCCTCACCCGCACGCCGACCATGGAAGGTGCAGGCGTGCGGCTGCACCGCGTGTTCGGCAAGGCCGACCCGGCGTTCGACCCCTTCCTGCTGCTCGACGACTTCGGCTCCGACAACCCGGCCGACTACCTGGCCGGCTTCCCCTGGCACCCGCACCGGGGCATGGAGACCGTGACCTACGTCCTCGCGGGCGAGGTCGAGCACGCGGACAGCCTCGGCAATCGGGGCGTGATCCGCGGCGGCGACGTGCAGTGGATGTCCGCGGGCAGCGGCATCGTGCACCAGGAGATGCCGCAGCGCTACGAGGGACGCTCGCGGGCGTTTCAGCTCTGGGTCAACCTCCCGGCGGCGCACAAGATGACGGCCCCGCGCTACCGGGAGGTGACGGCGTCCACGGTCCCTGATGTCGTTCCAGCAGAAGGCGTCCGCGTCAAGATCATCGCCGGTCTCGTCGGCGGCGTGCGGGGGCCGGTGCAGGACGTGGTGGCCGACCCGACCTTCCTCGACGTGCGGCTGGACCCCGGCGTTACCTTCGGCCACGCGCTGGCCGGTGGGCACACCGTGCTGGCCTACGTGATCGGGGGGGCGGGGCGCCTCGATGCCGACTCCGCGCGGGTCCTGACTGACGGCCAGCTCGTCGTGCTCTCCGGTGGCGAGGTGGTGCATGCGGTGGCGGGGGACACGGGTATGCGGTTCCTGCTCTTTGCAGGCAAGCCCCTGCGCGAGCCCGTCGCCTGGCAGGGTCCGATCGTCATGAACACCCAGGACGAGCTGGAGACCGCCTTCCGGGAGTACCGGGCCGGCACCTTCATCAAGCGTTGAAGAGTGGGTCAGAGCGCCGGAGGATGCGACGGGGGAGCGAGGCGCTCGCCCGCGGGCTCCCGGGCGCCGATCCAGACGTGGACGTCGACGTGGACGTGGACGTGGTCGCGTGCGTCAGTGCGTGTCGTGCGGCAGAGAGGGGCCCCACGAGGTGCTGCGGTGACGTTCCCTCAATGTGCTTCAGGCTCGCTCCGTGCCTGTCCACGTCCACGACCACGTCCACGACCACGTCCACGGTGTCCACGGTGCCCCCGGTTTCGAACGGCGTCAGCGGCGCCCTCGCTCGGCAGCCTCACGACCTCTCAGGCGGGGACCCACACGTTGTCCCGCACCACCAGCTCGCGGTCGTCGATGGCGACCCGCCGGCCGCAGCCGCCGGGGCGGAAGTCGGCGACGATGTCGACGTGCTGGGCCGAGCGGTTGAGGATCCCGGCCGCCTCGAGCTCGGCGATGCGGGCCCGCCCCTCGTCGCTCGACGGATCCTCGACATAGCAGCCCTCGTAGCTCTGGCCGATGGCGACGTGGAGCGTGCCGCCGACCTTCTCGACGAGCAGGGGGTGCTTGAGGGCGCGCTGCAGCCCCGGGTTCATGCCCAGCGCCACCTCGCCCAGCCGGTGTGACCCCGCGTCGGTCTCGACGATCGCCGCGAGGTGCTGATGCCCCTCCTCGGCGGCGTACCCGACGATCCGACCGCCCTCGAACCGGAGGTGGATACCCCGGATGTCGTGGCCCCCGTAGTGCACCGGGAGGTCGATGAAGATCTCGCCGCGGGTCTCGCGGGCGTCCGGGCTCGTGAAGATCTCGCCGTCGGGGAAGTTGCGCAGGCCGTAGGAGAGCGTGGGGATGGACGGCGTGATGTCGAGCGAGAGGGTGAGCTCCCGTCCGTCGGGGTGCATGGTGGTGACGACCATCCGCCGGCCGTCCCGGAACAGTGGCGCCAGGCGCTCCTCCGCATCCCGGAGCGGGCGCGGGTCGGTGGTGGAGGCGCGCACGATGAAGCGCACGTACTCGTCGAGGGGCAGCCCTTCCATGGCCGCGAACCCCGGGGTGGGGTAGAGGGTGAGCGCCCAGCGGCGGGCCAGCCGCAGGTTGGCGTAGGGGCGGTCGGTGGCGGCCAGAGCCTGGGCCTGGTCTGGCCGGAGGCCGGCGTAGGCGGACGGGTCCTCGGCCCCCAGCACCTCGATGTACTTGTTCATGGCCTCGTAGCGGCCCCGGTGCCAGTCCGGGACGGCGGCGAGCTGCTCCGGCGTGCCCAGCGCCGCCACGGCCGCCGACCACACCCGCCCGCGCTCGTTGTTGGGCGGCACCAGCAGGACATCCGGAATGCCCCCGCCGGCCACCACGCCGCGCTCCAGCACCTCCATGAGCGGCCAGCAGATGCGCTCGCCCTTGATCATGACGCGGTCGCCGGGGACGATGCCTCCCAGCGACTGGTCGAGGAGGATGCCGGCCCAGGTCTCGAGGTCCGCCCGCTCGATGTGTGGCTCGATCATGGCGTGATTGTACCGCCAGCGCGCGTGAGGCCATCGCGAGAGAGCGATCGGCCCAGTTTGGGCTCGGACGATCGACACCAGGAGAGAGCAGGGCTCCGCGCCAAAACGGTGGCTTCTGTGGCGGGCGGT
>JALOLB010000167.1 GCA_025456225.1 Thermoanaerobaculaceae bacterium | reverse complement strand
GAGTGGCGGACAAGGGCAACGGTGTGGTCGGGGAGAGCGATGCCACAGGCTACGCCGCCACCTACGGGCGGAACGACAACGGCTACGGCATCTACGGGCTGAGCGCGTCCGCTTCCTACAGCGGCGCCCACGGCAAGAACACTGCGGGCAACGGGGTTCAAGGGGAAAGCACCGCCACCAGCTACGCCGGAGTGTACGGGAAGAGTACCGGGGGACCCGGCGTGCGAGGGGAAAGTGGCGCCAGCAACAACGACGGAGTGACCGGAAGGAACACTGCGGCGAACACGTCCGGGTCGCTGGGTTATTGCGGCCTCGGGCTCGCTTCGGGAGTGGTCGGCTACAGCGGCTCTGCCGGCACCTACGCCGGCTACTTCTTGGGCAACGTCCACGTTGCGGGCAACCTCTCCGCCACCGGCACCAAGCCCTTCAAGATCGACCACCCGCTCGACCCCGAGCACAAGGTGCTCTACCACTTCGCCGTCGAGAGCCCCGAGGTGTCGAACGTCTACCACGGCAACGTTGTGACCGACGCCGACGGGAGGGCCGTGGTCGAGCTGCCGGCGTACTTCGAGGCGATCAACCGTGACTTCCGCTATCAGCTCACGGTGATCGGCCGCTTCGCCCAGGCGATCGTGGAGGAGGAGATCCGCGGCAACCGCTTCGTCATCCGAACCAACCTGGGAGGTGTGAAGGTGTCCTGGCAGGTGACCGGCATCCGCAACGACCCGTCGGTGCGGTACCACGCGCCGGCGGTCGAGGAGGCCAAGCCCGAGGCCGAGCAGGGATTCTACCTGGATCCCCTGGCGTACGGGTTGCCGGAGGAAAGGGGCGTGGCGCAGCGTGACCGCCACGTGGTGGAGGCACCGCCGCAGGACCTGCAGGAAGCCGGCGAACCGGAGCCGCGATAGGCACGAGACGGCTTCCAGTCTTGTCTCGGCGGCAGGTCCTTCGCTCCTGATACGCTCTCACGAGGTTGCCACTGCGGTCCCCTCGCCCCGCAGGCTGCTGCACCTCCTTGCTTGCCCCCTGTAGTAAGTTAGTGCGGTACCAGGTATCCCATTCCACTCATTGTGCATCGTCTCTCACTCGCTCGTGCCTCTGCAGAGCTTCGACCGCCCCCTGTGCGAGGGCCGCGTACCCCGGAACCTCGCGGCGCCGGGTGGTCGCTTGGCCGTACAGGCGGCTCGCCGAGCCCGGGTCGCGCCCGATCACCGCCGCCAGGTCCTTGACCTTCAGCCCGCACGTCTCGACGCCGACCAGCATCACCAGCTCCCGCACCCGCCCGAGCTCGGCGCCGCGACGCCGGCCGCGTAGGGTCGTCACGCTCACGCCGAGCAGCCGTGCGACGGTGCGGGCAACCTCCTTGGCATCCACCTTCGGTGGCGCCGGCCGGTGGGTCACACCCAACCAGTCCATGGCCGGGCGTGTCGGGTCCCGGCGAAGCTCCTCGTCGTCCGCCGCGACGCGCCGCCACCAGGGCAGCCCACCCGGCAGGGCACCCTTCCACGCCGCCTCGCGCCCCTGCCCCAGCACGGTGAGATAGGCCCGCCGCGCCGAGGTCCGCCGGCCACTGAAGATGAGCAGGCTCTCGTCCACGTCCACGAGCCCTCGCCGCTCCCGGCCCAGCACCTGCCGGTGCCCACTCCAGCGGTGGGACGCCGGGTCCGCGGTCATGCCGGCTGTCACCGGGTTGAGGTGCACGTAGGCGATCGCCTGCATGAGGTAGGCGGGGTCTTCGATCATCCTCGACTTGTACCGCCCCTGCCACAACGGGCCGAGCACCCGGTCGCGCCGGTTGAGCGCCTTCGTGAACCGCCCCTGCACGAGCCGCATGCTGCGCCACAGAGGCAGCTCACCCGAGCGCACGACGAGGTGGTAGTGGTTCGGCATCAGGCACCACGCCAGGATGGTCAGCCCGTGCTCGGCCTTGACCCGCGCCAGGGTCTCGACGAACAGGGCTGCAGCCTGCTCGTCGGCGAACGGCCGCTCACCGCGTCCGGCTCGGCAGTAGACGTGGTACGCGCCTCCGACGACGAACACTCTCGGCTTCCGTGGCATGTGTCACCTCCGTGGCAATGCGACGGCAGGCTAGCATGCAATGGGTGGTATGGGATACCAGGTACCAAGTACGACACCCAGTATGGGAATCTGACGCCAGGCCAGCACACAATGCGTGGTATGGGATACCAGGTACCCAGTAAGGTACCCAGTAGGTACCCAGTAAGTAGGGAACCCAGTGTGTTCCGCGAGGAGGGATACCTGGCCAGGGTGCCTCGCGAGGCGGAGGTGATGCTCGGGGCGGCGACGAGAGGGGACGATGACGGCAGGCTGGCGCGGGAGCTGGCGGCCGCCGACGAGAGCGGGCGACTGACGAGGATCGTTCGGCTGGAGCCGGTCGTGACCGACCTCCCCGGCGACCTGCTCGGCTGACCTGCCCCCGGTCGCGGCGCCGGGTTCGGCGTCGAACCCCGGATGGCACCCACCTGACAAGGCGAGGCAAGGCCGGGGCGGCGGAGTGCATCAAGCCGTGGGTACGGATAGAAGAATGGATGGACACGACTCGGGCCACCTCGAGGTGGCCCGTGAGCTCTTGATCTGATTGGCGGCCCTGACGGGAGTCGAACCCGTGCTGCCGGCTTGAAAGACCGGTGTCCTAACCGTTAGACGACAGGGCCGCGTCGTCCGGCCGCGAAGTGTAACACGGTGGTATCGAAGGTGGTGGGTCGTGTGGGGATCGAACCCACGACCTTCGGGTTAAAAGCCCGCTGCTCTGCCGGCTGAGCTAACGACCCGCCTGAGGGTACCGAAGGGAGCCGGGACCGTCAAGGCGACGGGGATGGCGGGAAGATCGGGCCGGAAAGAAGATCCGCCGCGCGGAGGCGGCGGAGAGAAAAGTGCTGGCTGGGCCAAGCGCCGTTGCAAGGTGGTTGTTCTACGTGGGCTCGGCCCGTCCAGCAAAAGGTAGCCGCCAGTCAACTCTCCCCCCTCGCGACGTCAGGGACGTCCCTCCTCCGAGTGGCGGGTGATCACGATCGGGAGCATGGGCGCTGGCCTCCCGGGATGGAACGGTGCGGGCATGCGACAACGTGCTCACTGGAATGAGGGAGCCGCTCATGCGTCGATTCCCTCCGTGATGGCGCGGCTGCGGGCGAGCTGGACGGAGGCGCCGATGAGGCGCCGGACGGTCTCCAGGTCGAGGGGCTTGAACAGGACCGAGGAGATACCCAGCTCGCGGGCGGTCCGGTCGAGGTCCGGGGATCGGGTGCCGGTCATGACGATGATCGGCAGGGTGGTCCGCTGCTCGCGCACCCGCCGCACCAGCTCGAAGCCGTCCAGGCCGGGCAGGCGGATGTCGGTGAGCAGGAGGTCGGGCCGGAAGGTGTCCATGACGACCAGCGCCTCCTCGGCGCTCGCGGCCGTCGCCACCTCGAACTCGCCGGGGTGGTGCCCGAGGAAGCTCGCGAGGTGGCGCGTCAGCGGCGCCTCGTCGTCGACTACCAGGACTCTGGCCATCAGGCCAACACTGAGCAACGGTGGTGCCAGATCTCACGACGACCTGCGGCGTCGGATGTGGCGAATAGTCGCCACTCTGGATAACGTCTGGCTACTCTCCGGCCAGCTCGTCGAGGCGGTACTTGCGGATCCGGTAGCGGAGCCAGTGCCGCTCCACGCCCAGCTCGCGCGCCGTGCGGGCCAGGTTCCACCGGTTGCGCTCGAGGGCGTGGCGCAGGCGGACCGGGTCCTCGGGCGGGCCACCTCGGACGATCGGTGGCGCGGCGCCCAGGTCCAGGTCGGAGGGCTGGATGGTGGCCTCGTCCCCGAGGACCAGGGCGCGCTCGAGCCGGTTGCGCAGCTCCCGGATGTTGCCCGGCCAGTCGTGGGCAAGGACGGCCTTCTCGGCGGCGGGCGAAAGCGGGCGCGGTGGGCGGCCGAGCCCGCCGGCGATGCGCTGCAGGAGGTCGTGGCAGAGGGGGAGGATGTCGGCGCGCCGCTCGCGTAGGGGAGGGATGTGGAGGCGCACCACGGCGAGGCGGAAGTAGAGGTCGGAGCGGAAGCCGTGGCTCGCAACCTGGGCCTGCAGGTCGCGGTGGGTGGCCGCGATGACGCGGCAGGGGCTCTCGATCTCCTCCTCGCCCCCCACCCGCCGGAAGCGGAAGCCCTGCAGGAACCGCAGCAGCTTGGCCTGGAGGCCGAGCGGCATCTCGCTGATCTCGTCGAGCAGGAGGGTCCCGCCCCGGGCCAGCTCGGCGACGCCCCGGCGCCGGGCGTCCGCGCCCGTGAAGGCGCCCCGCTCGTGCCCGAAGAGCTCGCTCTCCAGCAGGTCGGCGGGCACGGCGGCGCAGTTGAGGGGGACGAAGGCGCCGCCGGACGCGGTCTGCCGGTGCAGCTCCTCGGCGAGGACCTCCTTGCCGGTGCCGGTCTCCCCTTCGAGGAGGACGCTGGTGCGAGGCGCCCCGGCGAGCTTGCCGAGCGTGGCTCGCAGGGTGAGGACCTCCGGGTGCACGCCCCAGAACAGCTCGCCGGTGCCGCCGGTCCGACGCGCCTGGCTCTCGAGGAGGTCCACGGCCCGCACCTCGCGCTCCACGACCAGAAGCAGCTCGTCCCGCTGCCAGGGCTTCGTCAGGTAGTGTCGAGCGCCGGCCCGCATCGCCGCCACGGCGGCGGACACGCTGTCGAGGCCGGTGAGGACGATGATGCGTGTGAGGGGCGCCTGGGCCTGCAGGCGGGGCAGCAGCTCGAGCCCGTCGATGTCAGGAAGGCCGAGGTCGAGCAGGACGACCTCCGGCCGGTGCAGGGCGCTGGCCGCGAGGGCTTCCTGTCCGGTCCCCGCCCCGACGGCCTCGAAGCCGGCAGCCCGCAGCATGGACTCCAGCACCTTGCGTTGTCTCGTCTCGTCCTCGACCACCAGACACAGGGCCATCTCAACCTCGGGGCAGGGTGATCCTGAAGCAGCACCCCTGCGGGTCCAGCCGGCTCCAGTCCAGGTGCCCCCCGAGCAGGGTGCAGGCCCTCTCGGCCAGGCAGAGCCCCAGGCCGCTCCCCGGCCAGGTGGCCATGAGCCCCCGGAGGGCACGCTCGGGATCCCCGGACGGGGGGCACGGCCCCGGGTCCTCGACCTCCAGGGCCGCGCGGTCGGTCCCGTGCTCGCTCCACCTCAGGTACACGGTCCGCCCGGCCGGGGTGACGTGCGCCGCCCGCGCGAGCAGCTCCCCGAGGGCAGCGTGAAGGAGCTCCGGGTCGGTGTTGACCCGGAGCTGGGGCGGGCCGTCGAGATTTACATCGGGCTTGGTGGGGGCGCTGCGCTGCAGGGTGTCGGCCGCCCTCCGGGCAGCCTCCGCCAGCATGACGGGCACCGCGGCCTCAACCGTCAGCCGCACGAGGCGCTGGGCGTCCCGGAGCATGGTCTCGATGCGCGCCACCTCGCCGAGGGCGCTGGCCAGACACTCCGCCACCTCGCCGGCTGGCTGCGTCAGGACCTGCACGAGCTGGATCCCGGACTGGATGGTGGCGAGCGGGTTGCGGATCTGGTGGCCCAGCCGGATCACCAGGTCGGGGAGCTCGCAGGTGGGGACCCGTTCCATGCTCATGGCTCGGTCTCGGGCCCCTCGTCGAGGAGCTCCCGGACCCGGCTTGCGAGGCCGTCGAGGCGGTAGGGCTTCGGGATCGCCCCCACTCGTGGTTGCCTGGGGATGGCGCTGCCGATGTCCTCCTCGGCGTAACCGGAGGAGAAGAGGAACGCCAGGTGCGGCTGGCGGCGCCGGGCGTGCAGGAAGAGCTCGACTCCGCTCATGCGGGGCATCACGACGTCGGCCAGGACGAGGTCGACCCGCTCGCTCCCGGCCTCGAGAAGGGTCCACGCCTCCTGGCCATCCGCCGCCTCGAGCACGCGGTAGCCGAGGGCCTTGAGGATCCGCGCGAGCATGCGCCGCAGCTCGTGGTTGTCCTCGGCCACCAGGATGGTCTCGAGCTTCCCACGGGCGCCGGGCAGGGAGACGGCGGGCACCTCGCCGGACCCCCGACCGGGGCGCGACACCCGCGGCAGGAGGACGTGGACGGCGGTGCCCTCGTCCGGGCGACTCGCAATGTCGATCATCCCCTCGTGCCGCTTCACGGTGGCGAACACCATGGACAGCCCGAGGCCCGTGCCCTTCCCGGCCTCCTTGGTGGTGAAGAACGGCTCGAAGACGCGGGCCAGCACCTCGGGGGGCATGCCGTGTCCCGTGTCCTCCACCGTGAGGGTCACGAACTCGCCCCGGCGGGCCCAGGGATGCGTGGCGACGTACTCCGGGCCGACCGTCCGGGCGCCGGCCGAGAGGGTGATGACGCCCCCGGCGGGCATCGCGTCGCGGGAGTTGGCCACCAGGTTGGCGAGAAGGGGCGCCAGCTCGGTCTCGTCCGCCCGCACGATGCCGGGCTCGGGGGAGGGGAGCCACCGCAGCTCGACGGTCTCGGGGAGGAGCCGACGGAGCATGGGCAGGGTCCGGCCGACCAGCTCGTTGAGATCCGCCTCGGCGAGGGTGAGCCCACGGGGGCGGGAGAATGCGAGGAGCCGCGAGGTGAGCTCGCTGGCCTGGAGGGCGGTGCGCTGCAGGACAGCGGTCAGCTCCCCTGCGGGCGTCGCCGGGTCCACCTGCTGCTCGAGCTGCTCGGTGCAGGTGTGCATCATCGTGACGAGGTTCGAGAAGTCGTGGGCGATCCCGCTGGCGAACTGTCCGAGCAGCTCGAGCTTCTGGGCCTGCTGCAGCCGCTGGTCGAGCGCCGCCCGCTCGCTGTCCCTCTGGCGCTGGGTGAGCAGGCGGGCAATGCCGTGCAGGAGCAGCTCGAGCTGGTTCCTGTCGGCCTGGTCGTACGCCTCGGGCTTGTTGGCGACGGCGAGGGCGCCGAGGATGCGGTCCTCGCTGGCGATCGGCAGGGCCATGCAGCGCTGGACACCGGTCAGGCTCCCCAGGTGCCGGGGGCCTTCCATGGGCTCGTCCCGCACCAGCGGCTCGCCCCGCAGCACCTCGGCCAGGAGCCCCAGCTCGTCGCAGGCGACCTCCGCGGAGCGAGTCGTCGCTGTCTGCCCGGGGTCGTCCTGACGCAGGCAACGGAGACTGGCCCGTCCGGCCCCCGGCTCCAGGGTGGCCAGGCACCCGGCGCTGCTGCGGGTGAGGGTCACGGCCTGGGCGAGGGCGAAGTCCGCCAGCACCGCGGGGGAGGCATCTCGCATGCCCTGCAGGCGCACCAGGGCCTCGAGCCTCGCCTCGTCGAGGCGGGCGATGGACCGCTCACGCTCCTGATCGGTGACGTCCTCGACCATGCCGATGAGGCCCACTGCCGCGCCGGAGGCGTCCCGGAGCAGGCGCGCGTGGATGCTGGCGATCCCGCCGCGACCGTTCTGGGAGCGCACGGGCGTGACGAAGCGGTTCACGACTCCGTGCTCGAGCAGCGTGGCGATGAGCCGCTGGCGATCGGCCGGGTCCGGGTAGATCTGGCTCGAGAGGTCGTTGCAGGTGGTGATCGCGGTGGTCGGGTCCTCCGCGCCGATCATCCGGGCCAGGGTCCGGTTGGCCCACAGCAGCCGGCCGTCGAGGCTGGAGCGGAAGACGCCGAGGGGGGCGTCGACGAGAAAGTCCAGGAGCTCCTCCCGGCCGGCCGGAAAGCCCGCGGACTGCCAGTCGGAGCCCATGTCCAGACCCTCGTGCACGTCGCTTCCTCGAACGCCGGCCGTGAGCGCTCAGAAGCGTCACCACCAGGATGGCCGCTCCTTGCCCTGAACGCTCGGCGTCGTCTTCTTCGGGGATTGTAGCAACCCCGGTGGCGCAGCAGAAGAAGGAGGTCAGCGGAGAAGGTCGCGAGGCAGCCAGTCTTGCAGGGGTGGCATGGCTCGCACGATGGTCTCCTCGCGGCGCGGTCCGGTGGAGATGATGACAACCGGTACCCCGAGCAGCTCCTCGAGGTGCTCGACGTACCGGCGCGCGAGCTCGGGAAGGCGCCCGAAGCTGGTGATCCCGGAGGTCGAGGCGCGCCAGCCGGGCAGCGTCTCGTAGACCGGCGCCAGGTGGGCCAGGTCCTCGGTGTCGTCGGGGATCTCGGTGAGCTCCTGCTCGCCGACGCGATAGCGCAGTGCCACCTTGATCTCGGAGACCTCGTCGAGGACGTCCAGCTTGGTGAGGGCGACGGCCTCGATGCCGTTCCACCGCACCGCGCTGGTGGCCGCCACAGCGTCGAACCAGCCGGTCCGACGCGGCCTGCCCGTGGTCGTCCCGAACTCGTTGCCCCGCCGCCGGAGGTGCTCGCCGGTCGCGTCCTCCAGCTCGGTGGGAAACGGCCCGCTTCCCACCCGGGTTGTGTAGGCCTTGAACACTCCCAGGACGCCCTCGATGGCGCGGGAGGGCAGGCCGCAGGCAGGAGCCGCGAAACCGGCCAGGCAGCCGGAGGAGGTGACGAACGGGTACGAGCCGTGGTCGATGTCGAGAAGCGTGCCCTGTGCGCCCTCGAAGAGGATGGCCCGGGTGGGGTCGGAGAACGGCTGCAGCGCGCGAGAGATGTCACCGACCAGGGGCGCCAGGGCCAGGGCGGCCTCGATGAAGCGATCGATGTCGCCCGCGGAGGGCGGTGTCGCGCCGGGGTAGAGCGCGAGCTGACGCTCGATCTCCTGGCTTGCGGCCTGGACGGCCTCGCGGAAGCGCCGCGGCTGGCGGACGAGGCCGAGCCTCACGCCGGTGCGGGCCGCCCGGCTCTCGTAGGTCGGGCCGATACCCCTGCCGGTCGTCCCGAGCTTGCCTCCGGGACGCGTCGCCTCACGGGCGAGATCCATCGCGCGGTGCCCGGGCAGGACCAGGTGGCAGCGGGCCGAGAGCTGCAGCCGCGAGCGCACGCTGATGCCCTGCTCCTCGAGGGTGCGGATCTCCTCGCCGAGACCGAGCGAACGATGTCGGTGAAGGCCGGGCACAGGATGTCCACCACCTTGCCCTTGCCCTCATCGCCCCACTGTCCGCCGACCACGACAACATTCGCCATGAGAATTCCCCCCGGCTCCTACACAATCCCGATCCTTTTACCAGAATGCGTTCCGGTTGTCGACACTCCGAGAGCAGGGGAGAGGGGAGAGGGGAGAGGGGAGAGAAGCGTGGACGTAGTCGTGGACGGGTAGGGTTCCAGCACCCGGCCGACTCGCACCCGGCAGGTGGCCAAGGGGAGCTCCAACCTGGAGGCATTCTGACTGGAGTCCAGGTGCTCTTGGTCCACGACCACGTCCACGACCACGACCACGACCACGTCCACGTCCAGGATGAAGGCTGTCCAGGCCTGTCACCTCCCGCCCTGGTGATATCCTCCGCCCCCTGGAGGTCGAGATGGAACGCGTGGTGCTGGATGGGCGGACGTTGACGCTGGAGCAGCTCGAGGCGGTGGCACGGCGCGGCGCGAGGGTGGAGCTGGCAGGCGAGGCGCGGCAGCGCATGGCCGCCACCCGGGCCGGGATCGAGGAGCGCATCGCCGGGGGCGAGACGATCTACGGCGTCAACACCGGGTTCGGGCGCCTCGCCGACGTGCGCATCCCCGTCGAGCAGCTCGACCAGCTCCAGCGCAACCTCCTGCGCTCCCACGCCTGCGGGGTGGGGGAGCCGTTCCCCGAGGACGCGGTGCGTGCCATGCTCCTGCTGCGTGCCAACGTCCTGGCGGGGGGGTACGCCGGGGCGAGGCCGGTCGTCGTCGAACGCCTGCTGGACCTGCTCAACGCCGGCGTGCACCCCGTGGTGCCGTGTCAGGGATCGGTGGGCGCGTCGGGGGACCTGGCGCCCCTGGCGCACCTGGCGCTGGTCCTGATCGGCGAGGGCGAGGCGGTCTACCAGGGCGAGCGGGTGCGGGGCGAGGAGGCGCTCGGCCGGGCCGGGCTGGAGCGGCTCAAGCTGGCGCCGAAGGAGGGCCTGGCACTCATCAACGGTACCCAGGTGATGGCTGCGGTGGCGGCGCTGGCGCTCGTCGACGCCGAGCGCATCACGGCGGCGGCCGACGTCGTCGCCGCCATGTCGGTGGACGCCATGGAGGGCACCGACACGGCGTTCGAGGCGGCCATCCACGAGGCCCGGCCGCACCCCGGCCAGCTCGCCTCCGCTGCCAGCCTGTGGGCGCTGCTGCAGGGCTCCGAGATGCGGGCCTCCCACGTCTCGTGCACGCGGGTGCAGGACGCCTACTGCCTGCGGTGCACCCCCCAGGTGCACGGTGCGTGCCGCGACGCCCTCGCCCACCTGCGGGGCAAGCTCGCCATCGAGATCAACTCTGCCACGGACAACCCGATGGTGCTGCCGGACGGCCGCGTCGTCTCGGGGGGCAACTTCCACGGTGCCGCGGTGGCGGCGGCGTTCGACTATGCCGCGATCGCCCTGACCGACCTGGCGTCGATCTCCGAGCGCCGCTCGGCGCGCCTCGTGACCCCGGAGCAGTCGTACCTGCCGGCGTTCCTGGTGGACGCGTCGGGGCTCAACTCGGGGTTCATGATGGCCCAGGTCACGGCGGCGGCGCTGGTCTCCGAGTGCAAGACCCTCGCCCACCCCGCCTCGGTCGACTCGATCCCGACCTCGGCCGGCCGGGAGGATCACGTCTCGATGGGCACCTGGGGCGCGCGCAAGCTGGCCCTGGTGGTCGAGCACGCCAGGATGGTGCTGGGGATCGAGTACCTGCAGGCCGCCCAGGGGTTCGAGTTCCGCCGCCCGCTCCGCTCGTCGCCGGCGCTGGAGCGCGCCCACGCGGCGCTCCGGAAGGTGGTGCCGGCGCTCGACGCCGACCGCTACCTGCACCCCGACATGCTGGCCGCCGCCCGCCTCGTCGATGCCCTCGCCCCGGGACAGTGATCGGTGATCGGTGATCGGTGATCGGAGGGGAGGGAGGCGTCTCCCTCTGACCACCGATCACTGACCACCTATCACCATCAGCTCCTGCCCGGTGAACGGTGAACGGTGATCGGTGATCGGAGGGGAGGGAGGCGTCTCCCTCTGACCACCGACCGTGGGTCGTCCCGGACCCCGGACCCCGCACCCCGGACCTCAACTACCAGGTTAGCTCGCAGGCTCCCACAGGTGCCCCCGACCCGGTCAGTGTGTACCGGACGCGACCCCCATCTCCCTGAGGAGATTCACGGCGCCGTCCACGTGCTCCATCACCCACAGCATGTAGCGCACGTCGACGTTGATGGTGCGAGACATGTCCTGCTCGAACTGGTAGTCGGAGGTCATGGACTCGTAGTTGCCGTCGAATGCCAGGCCGATCAGCTCGCCCCGGCCGTTCATGATCGGCGAGCCCGAGTTGCCGCCAGTGATGTCGTTGGTGGAGAGGAAGTTGACCGGTACGGAGCCGAGCGAGGGGTCGAGATAGCGGCCGGGCTCGGCCTGTTGCGCCGCGAGCACCAGGGAGGCCGGGCAGGCGAACGGCACCTCACCGGTGTTCTTCTCGAGCACGCCGCGAAGGGTGGTGAACGGCCTGTAGGACACGCCGTCCCGCGGGTTGTAGCCCTTGATCGTGGCGTAGGTGAACCGGAGGGTGCTGTTGGCGTCCGGGTAGAGGGCCGTGCCGCGGAAGGCGGCCAGCGCCTCCATGTAGGCGGCACCCGCGACCAGCATCTCGCCCTCGAGGCGCCGTCTGGCGTCCTCGCTCGCCTTGAGGTTCACCAGGAGGTCCGCAGCGAGGTCGAGCATCGGGTCCTTGCGGGCGGTGAGGGCTGCGGCCTCGAGATCGAGGGCGCCGACCCGCACCGCCTGGTCGGTGAGGCGGGTCCCGGTGAAGAGCCGCGTCAGCAGGGCGGCGATCGCCTCGTCCCCCTCCTTGCCAGTGGCGGCCAAGGCACGGTCGAGGGCGGCGATGCCCTGCCCGGGCGGCAGCGCCTGGGCGTGACGGAGGAAGTAGGCGAGCGACGCCTTCTCGGTGGCGACGTCGAGGTTCTGCTGCATGGTGGTGAGGCGCTGGCGGATAGACCGCTCGTCGCGCGCCTGGAACCCCTGCTCACGATCCATGTCCGGTCGGGCCCTCTCCTGAGCCCAGCGCACCAGCGTCAGCGCCGACGAGAGCACCGAGCTGCTCCGGCTGTCCCGGCCGCTGCTGCCTGGTTTCGGGAGGAACGACAGCACCATCTCGCGCTCGCGGGTGGCCCGGGTGGCGGCCAGCGCCGTCTCGAGGGCCCCGATCGCGCCTCCGTACCTGGCCTGCCGATCCGGCTCGGCCGTGATCCAGGCTGCGAGCCTCGCCTCCTCCGCCCGCTTGCGGCCGACCAG
>JALOLB010000166.1 GCA_025456225.1 Thermoanaerobaculaceae bacterium | reverse complement strand
CGGCGGCAGTGAGTCCCACGAGTTCATGGTCCTCGCCGAGACCGGCGAGGACGCGGTGGCGGCCTGCACCTGCGGCTACGGCGCGAACGTCGAGAAGGCGAGCACCGGCCGCCTCGCGCCGCCGCCGGATTGGCCCGTGGCGCTGCCGTCCCGGCCCGAGCCCGTGCACACCCCCGGCCAGAGCGCCGTCGCCGACGTCGCGGCGTTCCTGAAGCTCGACCCCTCGCACTTCATCAAGACGATGATCTTCGAGAGCGACCAGGAGTACGTCGTGGCGCTGGTGCGGGGCGACGACGAGGTCAACGAGATCAAGCTCCGCAACGCCCTCGGCTGCACCCACCTGCAGCTCGCCTCCGAGACCAAGGTGGAGCAGGTGAGCGGCGGTGCGATGGGGTACTCCGGCCCCGTGGGCCTCAAGGGCGTGCGCATCGTCGCCGACCCCGAGGTCATGGCGATGCCGGCCGCCGCGACCGGCGCCAACCGGGGCGACTACCACCTCGTCGGCGTGGTGCCGGGCCGCGACTTCGGCGCCGACCTCGTGACCGCCATCCGCACCGCCCGCATCGGCGACCCGTGCCCGCGCTGCGGCACCCCGCTCGACGTCAAGCGCGGCATCGAGGTGGGGCACATCTTCAAGCTCGGCACCAAGTACTCCACCGCCATGCAGTGCAACTTCCTGGACGCCCAGGGCGGCATCAACCCGATGATCATGGGGTGCTACGGCCTCGGCATCGGCCGCACCGTCGCCGCCGCGGTCGAGCAGAACCACGACGAGAGCGGCATCATCTGGCCGCGCCCGCTGGCGCCGTTCGAGGCCGAGATCATCGCCCTCAACCCCGACGACCCGACCGTCCGGGCGACGGCCGAGCAGGTCTGCGGGCCGGCGTCAAGTTCAACGACGCCGACCTGGTCGGCTTCCCGGTGCGGGTCATCGTCGGCAAGAAGAGCGCCGAGCAGGGGATGGTGGAGCTGTCGCTGCGCCGCGACAAGGTCAAGCTGCCGACCCCCCTCGCCGAGGGCGCCGCGAAGGTCCGCGAGCTGCTCGACAAGGCCTGAGAGCGTCCGGCCAGCCCCCATCGGCCACCACGGCTCACCGCCTCACCTCACGCCCGTCACACCTCGATCCGGAACGACGACGAGATCGGCGTCGACGGCTTGAGCATCGCCCAGATGGGGCAGATGTGCGCCTCGGACTGCTCGATCGCGCGTGCCACCACCGAGGGGTCGACCCCGCCCCGCACCACGAACTCGAGGGCGATCTGGGTGAGCACCGTGGGATGCTCGGTGCGCCGCTGCCCCCGGGCACGCACCGTGAGCCCTGCGATCGTCTGACCGCCCCGCCGCAGCAACGCGAGCAGGGAGCCCCCGGCGCAGGCGGCCAGGCTCCCGAGGAGCATCTGGAGCGGGCGCGGCCCGACGCCGCTCGCGTCCGGGTCCAGTGGGTAGTCGGTCGTGAGCGAGTGCGGGCCTGCGGTGACCACGAACTGCAGACCCTCCTGGTGAACGGCCTCCACGGTGTACTCCACAACGCCTCCCATCCGTGCTACTGCCTCGGCGTGCCGACCGCCGTCCTTGCCAGACAGGTCGGCCGGCCTGCCCCTGCGGTGCGAATGCCTACTTCGCCATCTTGACCGCGGCGAGCTTCAGCGCGACATCGACATCCCCGGGCGTGGTGACGGGAAACCGGATCCCCCGCCCCTCGGCGTAGGCCCGTGCACTGTCGATGAGCTCGAGAATATGGTCCGGCAACCCGCACTCGTGCGCCGCCCGCGCCGCCTTCTCGCCGAGCACGACGCCGACCAGGAAGTGCCCGGCCTGGGGAATCAGGTACAGGACCACGCGGTCCTTCCGCTTGAGCCGGAAACCCCAACCCGTGGCCTTTGTCGCGAAGCCCCACTCGTCGGCCGGCGGCGGGAAGTCGGCGGCGATGCGACGTCTCAGGTCCTGCCAGAGGCTCCAGGTGCTCCCGAGGGTCGCCCGCACCTCGGCCTCCTCGGGAGGTCTCGTCCTGTCGTCGAAGGCGCTCAGTGCCATGTCTGTCTCCTACCGGAGTGTCGCCCCCGCGGTCAGAGCCCGCGCAGTCCGGGCGAGACCGCAGCATAGGTCTCGTCGAGGAACGCGTACAGCGCCGCGATCCGCTCGAGCCGCGCCTCGAGGCGCTCGACCCAGGTGCTGGCCCTCTCGATCTCGATGACGGCGCCGTTGACCCGGAAGCCGAGCGCGTCGAGCCGGAGCTGCAGGTCGTCCCAGAGCAGCCGCGCCGTCAGCAGCTCGCACTCGCCTTGCATGTACCGGCTGAGGTCGGGGAGCACCTCGCCGCGCAGCGCGACGCGCGCCTGCGGCGTCACCAGCGTGACGTTGCCCTTCTCGGGCTCGAAGAGGATGTCGTCGCGCCCCACCAGCGCCTTGAGGAATCGGCACCCGAGAACCGACTGGGCCGGGCCGTGGGTGGGGAGCAGCTCGCTCTCCAGGTCCTCCTCGCCGCGGTCGAGCCAGGGCGTCTTCCAGCGCGGCTCGATCCCGGTCGCGCGGGCAAGCGACATCACGGTCGACAGCGCCGTATTGGAGGTCGACCCGACCCAGAGCACGTCGCCGTCGAGCACGCACTCGGTCATCCGGGTGCGGGGCGCCGTGCGCGCCATGATCTCGGCCTCGGCCAGCTCGCGCAGCTTCTTGCGCTTCTTCGGGCCGACCGAGTCGGCGCCGGTCTGCTCCTTCTCGGTGGCGACGAGCTGGGCGAGCCGCTCCCGGACCGCCCCGCCGTCCGGGCGCACCACATCGCACCGCACCCGGAACGCCCACCGCTCGTGGCCGATCCGGTACACCGCCCCGGGCTCGAACGGCACGAACCCGACGCGCTCGCGGACCTCGGCCCCCGGCTGGATCTCCTCGAATGCCCACCGCTCGAAGTCCGGCTCCGGAGGCCGCTGCCCCACCGCAAACCGCGTCACGCTCGCCGTCCCGCTCAACAGCCCCATGCCACCACCTCCTCGCGCCGACACCCCGCGACCGGGCATGGTACTACCTCGCGGACCGGCGCTCCCGGGTGTGCAGCCGCGGTCCATACACGCGCTGGGGTGTCTACCCACCCGCCCAGCGCTGCTTCGTCGGCTCTTCTCGGCCCGCTTGCGCCAGCTCCCGAGGACCGCCAGACATGTGGGCGGCCGATTGGGTCGGGTTCAGTGCCCCGGTGGGCACCCAGGGTGAGCTCGCCTGGATTGCGGTCGGTTGGTGGTGGGTGGTCGGCTGCAGGAATCTGGCGTCGAGCCATCTGTGGCGTTGTCGCGGCTCGTCGATGAAACCGCATCGCCTTCGGCGCGACGCCTTGCATCTGGCCCCACGGCGCCCGCAACGCTGGCCTTCCGCTTTCTCCGACAGGCTCCTAGCGATGGAGGCGGCGCCCGTAGGCTTGGCCACGAGGACGGATGGCTTCAACATCCACGGTCCCTGCCTCTCGGTCCACGCGGAAAAGCAAGCGCCAGCCGCCTACCCGGGCGCGTCGCAGGTCATGCCTACCCTGGAGTGGTTCTGAGTGGGCCGCCGACAACGGGTCATCTTGCAGCTCACGGAGCTTCGCTCGGATCCGAGCTTGTGTCGGAGCGTCGAGACGGGACAGGACTCGCACGGCCGGGCCGGCGACCCGGGCCGTGAAGCTCACCTGGCCGCCGCCTCGATCTCTTCCAGCGTCTTGAAGTCACCGCGGGCTATGGCAGCTCGACCCCGGCGAACGGCACGAGCATCCGCAGCGGTCAAGGTGTCGTCGTCCGCCGCCTGATCAGCACGTGCGCGCAAGGCCTCCAGCTCGACCGCGGAGACGATGACCACAGCTCGGCGCCCACGTCCCCGGCTGACACGCACAGGCTCACCATCGGCGGCAACCTTCGCCGCGAGAGCCGGCAGTGTCTTCCGAGCCTCCTCGAGCGTCACTGAAGTCATGGTCAGAACTCCCAGAACAGTATCGGGCTGGTCACCACGCCCGTCAACGGGGTGCCCTTGGCTCGGCGCCACCCCAGGTGGAGAACCGGACGTCGCCATGGAGAACTCATGTCATTGCGTTGGTACCACGTCCACACTTGTCGACATTGCCTTGGTACCACGTCCACACTTGTCGACATTGTTGAGGCGTCAGGCCGGGTCCCCGAGGGCAGGACCCCAAGCCATGGGTGCGGGAGCAAGCCAGACCGCTCACGCGGTGTATCGCTTTCCTGGCCGGCTCTCCAGGCTGGAGTGGACCCAGAACCGGCGGTCTTGTGGGGGTTGTGTCGATAGTGGTGGCCGTGGTACCGAAACGGTACCGAAGCGAGCGGCGGCCCGCACGGCGCAGGCACGGCGTTCCGGGTCAACGAGGACGGCACGGGATTCACCGTCCTGCACGCCTTCTCGGGAGCCGACGGCTCCGCGCCCCGGTCGTTGACGCCGGTCGGCAGAAGTCTCTGTGGCGTTGCCACTTCCGGAGGTCTTGGCGATGCGGGCGTGCTGTTCCGGCTCGATGGTCTGCCCGCGCCCATCCGCCGCCGTCTCCCCGCCACCCCGCGGCGGTGAAGCGCACCTGCGCACCTGCGTCGCACGTCCACCCTTCTTGACACGAGGCAGGCGATTTGGACGGTCTGCGATGCCTGGATGAAGGCCGTGTGTCATTGCAGAGCCGGGGACGTCGGACTCTTCGCACCAGCGGGGTTGTTGGTGCATTTCGGCTGCACGCCGTCTGCGCCTATAATTGCGGCACCAGATGGACTCCGCGATCCTCGTCGAGCACGTGGCCAAGACCTACCGCGGCATCCGCCGCCACACGAAGGTCCTGACGGATGTCTCGCTCCGAGTCGAGCAGGGTGAGGTGTACGGGCTGATCGGCCCCAACGGGGCGGGCAAGACCACTCTCATGCTGACCTGCCTGGGGCTCCTCAGGCCCGAACGCGGGGAGGTTCGCATCCTGGGCATGGAGCCAGGGAGCGTGGAGGCCCGCCGCGAGATCGGGTACGTGCCAGAGAACGTCGCCTACTACCCGTACCTCTCGGCACGGAGGTTCCTGGACCTCTGCGGAGCGATGTCCGGACTCCCCGAGGAGCGTCGCCGCACCCGTGCTGGCGAGCTCGCCGAGCGGCTCGGTCTTGCGGAGGCCCTCGGCACCTCGATTCGCAAGTTCTCCAGGGGGATGCTGCAGAAGCTGTCACTCATCCAGGCCGCCCTGCACGATCCCCGGGTCTACTTCCTTGACGAACCGACCTCCGGGATGGACCCGCTGGGGGTCAGGTCGGTACGTGACTTCATTGACGAGCAGCGGGCCGTGGGGCGCACGTTCTTCATCAACTCGCATCAGTTGACCGAGGTCGAGCGGGTGGCGGACCGCGTGGCCATCATGCGGCGCGGCGCCGTCACCGAGGTCGTGCGTGTCCGCGCGGAGCGACCGTGTGTGACAGTGGCGCTGCTCGACTCCGAGGCGTCGGGCAGGAGCGCCGTGGACAGGCTCGATGCCAGTGGGTTGCCACAGGGCACCCGTGTCGAGGTGGTCGAGGAAGGCGTGCAGGTCGAAGCGGAGGACGATCTCGGGATCGCCGCGGCTGTCGCCGCAATCGTTGCGGCGGGCGGTCGAATCCGGACGGTGGTCGATAGCGGCAGCTCGCTCGAGGATGCCTTCTTCAAGGGGCTCGAGCAAGGGCTGGAGGAGCACGATGTGGCCTCTCACTAGGTACTCCTTCTCGGAGCCACTCCGCAACCCATGGATGCTGGTCGGTCTGCTCGCCGTGTGCGGGCTGTTCGTGACGGTCCTGGTCTTTGCTGTCCTCGAGGGAGGTGCCTTCTCCAGCGAATCGAGGAACGACGGCGAGTCGTTCCTCCAGTTCGCGGATGGCTTCTTGATGCCCATCGGGTTGTTGCTGGGTTTCGGCCTGATCAGCCAGGAGGTGGCGAGTGGCTCGATTCAGATTGGAATGCTCCGGCCGATTGTCCGATGGCGCTACCTCCTGGCCCGGGTGTTGGGAAGGACCGCTCTCCTCGGAGCGGTCTTCGTCGTGATGATAGGTTCGATCGAGGTGGTGGCACTGCTGAAAGGCGTGGGGATGTCTCCTGACCGGTGGTTCCAGTGGCTGGGCCTGCTGCTCGCCTCGGAGTCGGTCGTTCTGGTGCTCGGAGTGCTGGGTACGGTCTGTACGAGACTGGGGTCGTTCGCCCTCTACTGGCTTCTGGTCTTCATGTTCAAGCTCGTCGACTACTTCTCGTCAATTGCGCCCGGACACGTCTTCTGGCATCCGGTCAACGTGGCATTCAAGGTCCTCGACGCCGTGGTCATGGGGATTCCTCGGGGATGGGTCCTCGACGCTGCCTTGTCCGGGTGGCATGTGACCCGACTCCTGGGAGGATGGCTGGCGCACGCGACGTTCATGTTGGCACTGGGCGTCTGGGCGTTTCAGTATCGGGAGCTGGGGCTCCGCGAATGAGCAATCCTGCACATGGACGCACCCTGGTCGCCCTCACGCTGGTGGCCCTGGCTGTCGTGGCGTACTTCACAGTCGCCACTCCGCCGGAGGCGCGTGAGCTGATTGTCTGGCTGAGCCCGGAGGAGGCGAACCACGTCGCCGCGGGCAAGCCCAGGCTTCTGCACTTCACGGCGGACTGGTGCGCACCGTGCCAGCAGATGCGACGCACGACCTTCCGCAACCGCAGGCTGGGTTCCATCGTGAACGAGAGGTTCGTGCCAATCCGGTACGAGCAGCAGGGGCGCGAACCGGGCGCCGCCATGGAGGAGGCAGCCAGGCGCCACGGCGTCGGCTCGTTCCCGACGCTCGTGGCGGTTGACTCCGCCGGCCGGACCCTCGCGAAGATCGTGGGCTTCCGAGACTCCTCCACGCTGTGCGAGGAGCTCGAACGTGCGCTTGGACCGTCAGCCACTCGCCGGATCGACTGGGTGCGCCCGGACAGCCCGGTGCTCAAGGAGCGGGCGCTTCCACGCCTGTACCTCTTCGGGGACCGCTACGGGAGTCCGCCCGCCGAAGCCCTTGACAAGACGTTTCACGACAGGGGATTGACCGCCGAGTTCTGCGACCGTCTCTTCTTCGTCGAAGTCAGTTCCTACCGAGGACAGGGCCTCTATTCCCGGTTCGGCGTGCGGGCCGTTCCGACACTCGTCCTGACAGATACCGACGATCATGAGATCGGAAGGCTCGTTGGCAGCGCTTCGGTCGAGGAGGTCCGACAGCTCCTCGCGTCTGCCCCGGCCGCAGCACTGGCTGGCGCACCTTCTTCGCAACTGCAGTGACGCCGGAGTCGACGGCCGGCTCGTGTACTCTTGGTACCACGTCCACACTTGTCGACATTGTTGAGGCGTCAGTCCAGGTCACCGAGGGCACGACCTCCAGCCATGGCGTGCACGAGCAGTCCAGGCCGGTCATGTTCTGGATGACGCTCCTTGGCGGGCCTCTCGGCCATAGTGGAGCCAGAATCGGCGGTCCGCTGAGAGTAGTGTCAATGGTGGTGGAGGTTGTACCGAAGATACCGAGGCCGATCGAGAGAAGCTCCACCGTGTGCGCTCGTCCACCACGAAGGCGGTCTTGTGATGCGGCACCAATCTGGACTCGGAAGCGCTCGACTTCCGAGTGGCTTCCGGGTCGTTCGCACCGCTCCGCAAGCTCAGGAAGGCCGACCTCACCACATGGCGGCTGCCGACGAGGCACCGGGAGACCGACCCACTCATCAAGTCAGGCAGCCAAACGTGTGGGCGCCGGCGGGTTACTCCTCGCCGATCGTGTCGCCCGGCTGGTACTCGCGCAAGCGTCCAATCTCGATGATCCAAAGCCTCCCGTGCACCGCACGAGCTGCAAGGGCGCTGCAGAGCGTTTCCAACAGTTGGCCCAGGTGCTCCGGCGTCGGCCGGGGCGGAAGCCTGAGGACGGCGATACCAGCATGGCTGCGTGGATCGAACACGAGCGGATTGGCGAAGTCCAGGTCAAGCGTGACCAGACATCGGCCTTCCGCCTGGCACGCGGCAAGCACCTCCGGGTCCGCCGCCCCGCACAATCCCTGGCTTGCGATCGTCGCCACCTCGTGCCCTGCCGCCAGAAGCTGTGCCGCGTGCCCCTTCCCGAGGTTCTCGTCAAGCTTGAGCTTCACGCGGTCCGCCCGAGAGGCAGATCGAAGTATCGCTCCCGGCTCATCTCGGCTCCGTAGGCCAGGCAGGCGAGGATGTCCGCCTCTTCGAGCTGCGGGTAGTCGGCCAGGAGCTCGGTCACGGTGACGCCGCTGGCAAGCATGTCCAGCACCAGGGACACCCAGATCCGGTGGCCGCGGATGCATGGCTTCCCAAAGCAGACGTCGGGACGGATCGAAATCCTCTGGAGCAGCTCCTCGCGGGTCATGATTGCCTCCGCCACCATCCTAGCCCCTTCTCGCGCGCCAGGGGGCCGAAGAGCCGGCGCGTCACGCGCGCATGGGGGTGACAGGTCGATTCCTCCTCCACACGCACCAATCCTCGCCTGGGCATGCGCTCTCCCTGCCCCCAGCACTCCCCACGAATACCAAGAGTAGCAAGAGTGTCGAGCACCACAACACCCTTGGTACCGCGTCCACACTTGTCGACATTGTTGAGGCGTCAGGCCAGGTCACCGAGGGCACGACCTCCAGCCATGCCGTGCGGGAACACGCCATGCCGCTCCCAGCCTCGATCAGTTGCCTTGCGGGGTCTCCAGGCTGGAGTGGAGCCAGAAGCGGCAGTCCTGTGGGCGATCTGTCAATCGTGGTGGCCGTGACGCCGAAAGAAGACGTACCGAAGACTGTCTCAGTTGGGATCACTCGGTTTGGTGCTGGCTCGGGTACACTCGTCCCGTGGCAAGAGATGTCGGTTCTGACTGTTCGGGTCCCCTGTGCTCGTGGAAGCTCGCCCGCAGGGTCGCCGCCCCGGCCGTCAGCCGTCTGAGGACCCCCCATGCCTCCTGAATCCCGAGGCCGCGACCTCCTTGTCATCGACAACAGCCTCCCCGGGCAGACGGGCCTCCGCCACCTGGAAGAGTGGGCGTCGATCGCCAGGGGGTTTGACTTTGCCACCGGCACCTTCGAGATCGGCGCTCCCCCGGCGCTCGACAACGAGCGAGGCGGGCTCACCGAGGAGGCCGGCACCACCCGCTGGCACCTCGTCGACCTGGATCGCGACGTTGTCCTCGAAGAGCCCGCCGACATCGTCGCTGGCATCCGGTCGCGGCCCGGCACTCCCCGCCATTGCATCGGGGAGCAGATGGCGCTCGTCGAGATCCGGGCCCGGGTCGAGAAGCACCTCACGAACACCTACCTCCAGCGTGTCGACGCGCCGGTGGGGGTCAAGCCGGCGCTCAAGTGCTGGATGGAGCTGTCGTGAGGAGACTGGATCGATACGACGTGTCGGGGCTTGTCGAGGCCCAGGTCCAGCCAGGCTCGCGCGGTCGTGTGCTGCGGAACCTCCTTGAGGTCTCGAAGAAGACGGAGATGGACCGCCTCGAGGCACAGGCCCTGTACCGCGCCATGGAGAGCATGCTCGGCGAGTATGCGGCAACGCATCGCTTCACCGCCGCCGACATCCGCCACATGCATCGCATCTGGATGGGGGAGATCTACGAGTGGGCCGGCGAGTACCGCCAGGTGAACCTGAGCAAGGGTGACTTCCCGTTTGCGGCGGCGGCCCAGGTGCCGCGTCTCATGGCGGCTTTCGAACGAGAGGTCCTGGCCGCCAACACGCCGTGCGCCGGAATGGACACCGACCGGCTTGCCTCGGCCCTGGCAGTGGTCCACACCGAGCTGATCCTGATTCACCCCTTCCGTGACGGAAACGGGCGGGCTGCGCGAATGCTCGCGGTACTCATGGCCGCGCAGGCCGGTCTCCCGCTTCTCGACTTCTCCGGGGTGAGGGGAAAGGCTCGTTCGAGGTACTTCGCGGCGGTGCAATCCGGGTTGGACCGGGACTACGCCCCTATGACTGGCGTGTTTGTGGCCGTGATCCGCCGGACCTTGCAGACCTCTGGCGG
>JALOLB010000165.1 GCA_025456225.1 Thermoanaerobaculaceae bacterium | reverse complement strand
GACTTCGCGAGCCTCTCCGAGAAGGTGCTGCCCTCGGTGATCTCCGTCTACACCGAGGATGTCGTCAAGCCCGGCGAGCGCGGTCGCAACCGGAACCAGATGGACCCGTTCGAGTTCTTCTTCGGCATTCCCCCCCAGGGGCAGCCCGACCGCGGCCACACGCCGCGCAACCTCGGGGCGGGCAGCGCGTTCTTCATCTCGGCCGACGGGCTGGCGATCACCAACAACCACGTGATCGAGGGCGCCGACAAGATCAAGGTCCGCCTCACCGACGAGACCGAGCTGGACGCCAAGGTGATCGGACGGGACCCGGCCACCGACCTGGCGCTCCTCAAGGTGGAGGGCAAGAAGCCGTTCGCCTGGCTGCCGCTCGGAGACTCGAACACACTGCGCGTGGGCGAGTGGGTGATGGCCGCCGGCAACCCCCGCCGCATGAGCCACACGATCACCGTGGGCGTCGTCTCGGCCAAGGGACGTACCATTGGGCTGACCGCCGATGCCTCCTTCGAGGACTTCATCCAGACCGACGCCGCCATCAACCTCGGCAACTCCGGCGGACCTCTCGTCAACCTGCGGGGCGAGGTGGTGGGCATCAACTCGGCCATCGACGCGGCCGGCCAGAACATCGGCTTCGCGGTCCCCGTCAACACCGCGAAGGGCATCCTCGACCAGCTCAAGAAGGGCAAGGTGGTCCGGGGCTACATGGGCGTCGACATCCGCAACATCGACGACGAGACGCAGGAGGCGTTCAACCTGTCGGGTCGGGACGGCGCGTTCGTCGCCAGGGTCCGCCCGGACGGCCCGGCGGAGCAGGCGGGGCTCCAGAAGGGCGATGTCATCGTCTCGGTCAACGGCAGGCCGGTGAAGGAGACTCGCCACGTGATCGACACCGTGTCCGCGATGGCGCCGGGTACCAGGGTCGAGATCGAAATCGTCCGTGCGGGCAAGTCAAAGGCCCTCACCGTCACGCTCGGTGAGCGTCCTGGTGCCGAAAGTGACGCCGAGGCCAGCGAGGAAACCCGGGAGACCACTCCCGTCGGCAAGCTCGGTCTCCAGGTCCAGGACCTGACGCCGCAGATCCGCCGCACCTTCAGCATCTCCTCGGAGATCGAGGGCGTGGTCATCACCGGGGTGACCGACCTGTCCCCGGCCGACGACAAGGGTCTGCGCGAGGGCGACGTCATCCTCCAGGTCAACGGCGAGGACGTCGGCTCGGTGGCGTCGTTCCGCAAGACGCTCGGCACGCCGAAGTCCGGCCAACTGGTCCGCCTCTACGTCTTCCGGCCCCGGGTCGAGCAGCAGGACTTCGTGTTCCTCCGGGTGCCGTGACACGACCGGGCACCGCCGACCACGGGTATGTTCGAGGGTGAAGCCGCCGCGAGGCGGCTTCGCCGTTTCCAGGTATCCGCGTGTAGAATCAACTCCTGAATGGCACCCGTTGGAACCGTGCTCGTGGTCGATGACCAGGCCTCCAGCCGCGACTCGATGGTCGAGGCCCTGCGCCCGCTGGGCTACGACGTCTGGCCGGTGGCGAGTGGTGCCGAAGGTCTCCGTCTGGCCCGGGAACGCCTCCCCGACGTCATCCTTCTCGACGTCATGATGCCCGGCCTGGACGGCTATGAGGTCTGTCAGAGGCTCAAGGCCGACGAGGAGACCCGCCTCATCCCCGTCGTCTTCCTCACCGGCCTCGACTCCCGTCAGGCCCGGCTGCGGGGGCTGGAGGCCGGGGCCACGGACTTCCTGTCCAAGCCGTTCGACCTCGTCGAGCTGGAGGTGCGAGTCAGGAACCTCGTCAACTTCCGCCTCCTCACCCAGGATCTCGACGAGGCCGAGAAGATGCTCTTCGGAGTGGCCCGCGCCGTCGAGGCCCGGGACGAGCAGACCGGAGACCACTGCGTCCGGCTCGCCGAGCTGGCCGCGGAGCTGGGCGGGGTGCTGGGGCTGGACAAGGAGTCCGTCAAGGCGTTGCGTCGTGCCGGCTATCTGCACGACATCGGCAAGATCGGCATCCCGGACGCGGTCCTGCTCAAACCCGGCAAGCTCACCGAGGCGGAGTGGGCCGTGATGCGCTCCCACGTGGAGATCGGTGTCAAGATCTGCTCGCCGCTGCGGACCCTGCGGCCCGTCGTGCCGATCATCCGGCATCACCACGAACGCCAGGATGGAAGCGGCTATCCCGACGGCCTCTGCGGCAACGAGGTGCCACTGCTGGCCCGGGTGTTCCAGGTGGTCGACGTCTACGACGCGCTGACCAACGACCGCCCCTACCGCAAGGCCCTGACCGCCGAGGCCGGCCTCGAGGTACTGCGCACCGAGAGCGCCCGCGGCTGGTGGGAAGGGCAGCTCGTCGAGGCCCTTGCCTCCCTGGTGAGTCGAGAGGTCAACCCCAGTCGTTGACAGGGCTTGACCCGCGCCACTTGGCAGGGGGGAGAAACTCGTCTACACTGATCTCGGCTGGTGGGCCCGAGGGTCCGCCTGCGGCTGTTCCCCACAGCCAGAAGTCCCTGAGATGCGACGGAGCCGCGTGGTCGTTTCGGACGTTGACCTCAGGGTCTTGGAGCCCGTTGGATGGCTGAGACGACAGAGAAACTCCCTCAGGATCGCCCTGAGGGGAGTGGCGAAAAGCCCTCAGGAAGCCGCCGGCGGCGCGGGTGGCGGCGGCGTGGGAGGAAGGGTCCGTCGACCCCGGCCATACCCCACACCGGCTACCTGGCGCGCAGGGAGGATGGCAAGCACCTCCTCGTCTCGGCGAGAAACCGATTCCATCCCGCCTCCAACGACCCATTCGTCGACCAGTCCATCATCGAGCGCTGGCACCTCGAGATGGGCCTGTCGATCTGCGCCACCGTGACGACGCCCAACGGCGGGCAGCGCCCCGCCGTCGTGGAGCTCCAGACCATCGAGGGCATGACCCCCGAGGAGTACCGGCAGAAGGCGACCCCGTTCGCGGAGCTGACGTCAATCGACCCGACCGAGCGGCTGCGGCTGGAGACCGTTCCTGACATCCTCGAGCCACGGGTCATCGACATGCTGGCGCCGATCGGCAAGGGGCAGCGCTGCCTCATCGTGGCCCCTCCCAAGGCCGGCAAGACGACGCTGCTGCAGCAGCTCGCCCACGCGATCGCCGTCAATCAGCCGGAGACCCGCATCTTCGTGCTGCTCGTCGACGAACGCCCTGAAGAGGTCACGGACTGGAAGCGCAACATCCTCAAGGGAGAGGTCTTCGCCTCCTCCTCGGACGAGTCGATGCAGAGCCACATCGAGGTTGCCGAGATGGTCCTCGAACGGGCCCGCAGGCTGACCGAGCTCGGCGACGACGTCGTTGTCTTCATGGACTCCCTGACCCGCATGTCACGTGCCTACAACAACAACCAGAAGAGCTCCGGCCGCATCATGTCGGGCGGCATCGACGCCCGCACCATGGAGAAGCCCCGCCGCTTCTTCGGCTCCGCCCGCAATGCCGAGCACGGCGGCTCTCTCACCATCATCGCGACCTGCCTCGTGGACACCGGCTCGCGCATGGACGAGGTGATCTTCCAGGAGTTCAAGGGCACCGGCAACATGGAGATTGTCCTCACCCGCGACCTCTTCGAGCGGCGGATCTTCCCCTGCATGCACATCGCCCAGTCGGGCACCCGCAAGGAGGAGAAGCTGTATCCCCCAGCCGAGGTCGAGAAGATCTTCCTGCTGCGCCGGGCCCTGGCCTCCCTCTCACCCCACGAGGCCATGCTTCTGCTGCTCTCCAAGCTCAAGCAGTTCCCGACCAACCAGGAGTTCCTCGCCGGCATTCAGCGCACCGCCAACGGCCGCTGATCCCGCCCCCCCACCACCCGGCCTCAGGTTCTCCACCACCCTACCGCCCGGCCTCAGGCCTCAGGAAAGACGGGCCTCAGGAGTTCCGCCCTCCCGGCCGTCCGGCCTCAGGCCTCAGCTCCTCCACCCTCCCGGTCTTGCCTTGTACTGCCTGAGGTCTGAGGCCTGAGGTCTGAGGCCCTCGGGAGCTGGCCAGGCATCGACCTACCCCAAACTCAAGCGCCCGGGAGTGACCCGGGCGCTCGATCACGGCGTGGGGGGGGGGTCAGCGCTTGTTGCTGACGGGGATCGTGATGGTGGCCCAGGTCTTCACCTTGACCCCGCTCTTGGTCGCCGGCTTGAAGCGGTACAGCTTCGACGCCTCGACGCACGCCTCGTCGACTCCGAGCTTGGGCCCCTGGAACGGGCGCAGGACCTGGACGTCCTCCACCAACCCCTTGGCATTCACCAGGGCCTTCAGGATCACGACTCCGGAGTAGGGCACGCGCGCCATGAGGAACGCGCGCGAGAGCTGGGGCCTGGCCTCCTGGAGCGCCTGGGGCAGCACGTCCACCAGGGTCGGGTCGATGAGCTCGTTCTCGGCCGGGCCGCCGCTCAGGACTCCCGTCACGGCGGGCTGGGCCCGCACGGTCGGAGGCGGGACCACCGGAGCCTGAGTTGGCGGGATCGCCGCGGTCGCGACGGGAGCGGAGGTGGGCGCCACTGGTGGCACCGTGGCTGCGACGACGGGTGCGGTCGGCTGGGGCGCCGGGGTCGGGATCACCGGCGCCGCCGTGGCAGCCGGCGCGAGGGCCGCAGGAAGAGTCTTCTCCAACTGGGTCTTCTGTGCCTCGATCTGGGCGATGCGCTCGCGCCGTTGCCGGTCAGCATCGGCCCGCGCCTGGATGTCGGCCTGGATCTTCGCCTCCTCCTCCGGCGTCAGCTTCTTGGCTCCGGACCCCTTGCGGCTCTCCTCGAGCTGCTTCTGCAGCTCGGCCGAGCGGGCACGTTCCTGGTCCGCCTCACGCTTGAGCGCCTCGAGCTGCTCGTTGTACGCCTTGAACTGCCGGGAGACCTCGGCGCGGACCGACTCGCTGTCCGCGCTCGGCGGCGCCGAGGGACGCAGCAGCAGGATACCCACCACCGCAACCAGGATGACGACGGCCGCAATGGCCACGTACAGACCGGTGCGGCTCGTGGCGGGCTGCTCGACCAGCGGTGTCGGCGCCTCGCTGCCCGCGGGCCTGGGTGCCTGGTAGTACCCCGCAACGTCGAGGCTGCGCTCCTTCTGCAGCTCCCGGTCCTCCTGCTCGATGTCGTTCCGGTAGAGCCGGTCCATGAACAGCGCGAGGTTGAAGGTGGTGGGCGAGTACGCCCCGCCATAGAGCAGCTTCTCGAGCTCCCGCTTGAACTCGGCCGCGGTGCCGAACCGGCTCTCGGCATTGGGCGACAGCGCCTTCCGGAGGATCCCAAGCACGTCCTGCGGGACCGCACCCTCCTCGAAGGCCATCTGGGGCGCGTCCAGGACGGACGGTCGCGCACCCGGGTCGGCAGGCAGGGCTGCCCCGGTGAGGAGCTGGTAGAGGATGGCACCGAGGGAGTAGACGTCCGAGCGCCGGTTGGCCGGCTTGCCACCGAGAACCTCCGGCGCCAGGTATGGCGCTGCCGCGTCCCTGAGGGCAGGGACCTTGGCAAGGTTGCCGAGCAGGCCCTTGGCGAGCCCAAACCCACCCACCATGGCCTCGCCGTCGTTGCCGATCATGACCATGTGCGGCACCAGGAAGCCGTGAACGAGGGGCTCACCCCCCACCTCCACGGCCAGCGCCGACGCGAGGGCAGCGGCGATCTTCTCGGCGATCAGGAGAGCGTTGTCGATGGCGATGGGGAACTGCTCCCCCGACACCCGATCGAGCAGTTGATCGAGCGGTTGGGAGGGGACATAGTCCCAGGCGAGGAACGGCACGCCCTTCTCCCGACCGACCATCCCGTTGCGCACGATATTGCTGGCCTTGAGGGTCTGTCCAATCTGGGTGGTCACGGCGAAGTCGCCGCTCATGATGTTGCGATCGAGCCCGGGCTGGTCGAATCGACGGAGCCAGACGATGCGCTTGAACCCTGTGCGCTCCATCTCACCGGCCCGCCAGAGCGTGCCCAGACCGCCCTTGGCACGCTCCTTCAGGAGCAGGAAGTTTCCGAAAGTAGTGTACAGATCAGGCATTGGCGGCCCTCCTCGGCGTCCGACCGCAACGCTATCACCCGCATTCGACCCGGTCAACGGGGATTTGTTCCCCTCGCTGCACTCCCGACACCGTTCCCGGCTGGCGCAGCCGGGCCCTGGCCAGGAGGCCGGCCGCACCGCCGCCCCGAGCCGCGTGACCTGCCCGGAATCGCCACTCGAGCACCGGTGCGCGGCCTCAACGACCCGCCCGGATCAGGGCAACGGCACGCCCTGCGCCCGGCCGCGACGAGCCAGGTGGCGCTCGAGAATGAGTGCAGCAGCGGTACTGTCCACGAGCTCGTCCCACCGGCGGCGCGGCACACCCTCCGCCTCCAGGCGCTCCCGGGCGTCGCGGGTCGTCCCGGCTTCGTCCTCCAGCTCCACTGGAATGGAGAGACGCGCGCGCAAAGCCAGAACCACCGCCTCCACCCGCCGCCCACCTCGACCGACGCCTGTCGCGGTGCATGGAACACCAACCACGACGGCCTCCGTCTCCCGCTCGCTCACCACCGCCGCAACCCTCTCGGCCAGCCCTGAAGAGCCTCGGAAGGGGATGGCCGGGAGTCTCGTGGTGACACGCTCGCCCGCGTCACACACCGCCACACCCACCCGCTCTGCCCCGATGTCCAGCGCCAGCCATCGCACCAATCCAGGATACCCCGTGCGCCCGGACCCGCAGGGAGGCCGCGGGGTACAATCGCCAGCGGCATGGGAGGGAAGGCCCTGGCGACTGGTGCGGGTGCGATCCCGCGCAGGGCGCGCGTGGCACCGGGCGCGTGGCTGGCGCTCTGGCTGTCGCTCGCGGTGCATGCCGGGATCGCGGCACAGACACCCGAGGCCACACCGGCGCCTGCCACCCCGGTCGAGCCCTCGGCATCCCCGTCGAGCCCGTCGCCCTCCGTGCCTGCGCAGGTCACACCCGCCGCCGAGACACCCGTGCCCGTTGCGCCAGCCCCGGCGGTGCTGCCGCCGACTGTCAGTCTGCAGGCGACTCACCAGCAGATGGTGGAGGACCAGTTCATCTGCGCCCAGGGCAATGTTCGCGTCTCCTACCAGGACATCCGCCTCCAGTGCGACGTGATCGAGTTCGACCAGAAGACGATGAAGGTCAAGGCCTCCGGCAACGTCGTGCTCGACCAGGCCGGCACGCGCATGGCGTGTGATCGGCTCGAGTTCGACCTCGCCAACAAGACCGGCACGCTCTACCAGGTGGACGCCTTCCTGCCGCCGACCTACAGCTTCCGCGGCGCCGAGCTCGAGAAGCTCGACGAGACCCACTACCGGTTCCACGACGGCGTCTTCACGAGCTGCTCGCTTACCGACGACTCACCGCCGTGGAGCATCGAGATCTCGGACGCCACGGTGGAGCAGGAAGGCTACGGGCACTTCCGGGGCGTCTTCCTGCGCGTCCAGGGCGTCCCGGTGTTCTACACCCCGCGCCTGCTGTGGCCGGTCAAGCGCGACCGGGCAGCGGGCCTGATGGTCCCCAACATCGGCTACAACAACCGGCGCGGTGCCTACCTGGGCAACGCCTTCTTCTGGCCGATCTCGCGCTCGGTCGACACCACCGCCTATCTGGACCTCTACAGTGAGGGCTGGGTCGGCATCGGCGACGAGGCCCGGTGGGCGCCCACCGACAGCGCCCGCGGGCAGATTCTGCTCTACACCCTCAGGGATCCCGACGGGCGCTGGGAGTGGAAGGCCTTCGGCCGTCACAGCCAGCTCTTCGCCGGGGGGTACTCCATCAAGGCCGAGCTCCAGGAGATCTCGGACATCGACTTCTTCCAGGAGTTCGAGCGGACCTTCGACCGCAACACCATGCGCACCCTGTACTCCCACCTCACCATGACCCGCAACTGGGGGTCGCAATCTCTCAACCTCCGCACCGACCACCGCCGCACCTTCTTCTCCACCCTGCTCCCCGGGACCCAGACCACGGTGATCCTCGACCGCCTCCCCGAGCTGGAGTACCGGTTGCGCTCCACCCGTGTCGGCACCACGCCGCTCTACGTGTCGCTCGTCGCCCTCGCCGACCAGCTCCGGGTCGACCGGTCAGCCACGCTCTACGGACGCTACGGGCGCTTCGACCTCTTCCCGACCGTCTCGCTGCTCACCTCGGGGTTCCCCTGGCTCAACATCACACCGACCGTGGGTGCCCGCGAGACCTACTACACCAAGCAGTACTCCCGGACCCGCACCAGCCTTGTGAGCGAGCCGCTGTCACGCCTCTACTGGACAGGTGGGGTGTCCCTGGTCGGCCCATCGATCTCAAGGATCTGGAACCTCGACTCGAACCGCAAGCTCAAGCACCTCGTGGAGCCCCGAGTCGAGTACTCGTACGTCTCCAACCCGGGCGACGTGTCACGAATCCCCATCTTCGACGAGAAGGACTCGGTGGTGGTCACCAACCGTCTGCGCTGGTACCTCGCGAACCGGCTCTTCTACAAGCGCGGCGAGGACGGCAGCCGCGAGGTGGCGAGCCTCGAGCTCTCCCAGGAGTACTCCTTCTCGGACCTCTTCCCGGCTGCCGGGTCCGGGCTCGAGCCCAGCCGGCGGGGACCCTTCTCCATCTGGCTGAGGACCACGCCGTGGCTCGGGACCAACCTCGACGCCCGCGCCGACTTCGAGCCGGTCACCAAGAACCTGCGAAGCACTGCCGTCTCGGGCGGCGTCTCGAAGGGAGGCAGCAGCCTTGGCCTGACCTGGTACGCGAGCTACAACCCGGTCAACCAGAAGGCCCTCTCCTCCCAGACCCGCCTGTATGGAGCCCTTGCCCCCACCAGCGGCCGCTGGCGGCTCGAGGCCCAGGCCGCCTACGACATCCACAACCGGCTCCTGATGGAGGAGCGCTTCACCTTCCGCTGGCGCGGGAGCTGTTGGACGGCCTACGCCGAGTTCCGCGACTACCGCATCGAGCCGTACAAGACCCGCGAGTACAGGATCGCCATCGACCTCACGGGCCTGGGCACATTCCTCGACATCCACGGCGGCCTCGACAGCGGCAACTGACCCAGCAGATCAGGGGCCCGGCTCCTTCGCCCTCCCCAAGCTGATCACTCGATCCACTGACTGGCTCACTTCCTGACCTGTCGTACCTGAGGCCCGAGGCCCGAGGCCTGAGGCCGGGCGGGGAACCT
>JALOLB010000423.1 GCA_025456225.1 Thermoanaerobaculaceae bacterium | reverse complement strand
AAGCAGGACCGATGCTTCTTCTCCCAGAAGTCGGGGTGCGCACGCACGTCGACGCTGAGCAGCACATCGGGAACCAGCGGGGGTTCGTGCACCGAGGAGAAGAGCCCCACGTTTGCGGTGGCTAGAAAGGGCCGGGGCTCGCCTTCGACGGGTGGCGGTCCAGGCCAGCAGGTGTAGAGCGGTTCGGTAAGTTGAAGCGCGCGCGCAGGTCACGAAGCTCGGCGGTCAGACGCTCGACTTCCGCCGCCAGCCGCCGCATCGTGGCCCGGAGCTGCTCGTTCCACGAGGCCTGGCCAACGGCTTGTGGGTCCACATCGCCGACCCGAGCATGCGGGCAGAGGCCTGGCCGAGTTCGGCAGGGGCCGTTTGAAGAGTCCTCGGCGATGCGATCCGTGGTATCGTCCGACGCATGAAAGGCTTGCGACGAGGGAGCGTGCTGGCAGCCGTGGTGTGCTGCACAGCGGGCTGCGCGCCGGTGCAGTACTCGGTGGCGAAGAGCACGGCGTTTTCGGCGAAGGACACCGCCGATCAGGCGCGTCAGAGAGCCGAGAACGCGCTCGGCGAGGGAGACTTCGACCGCGCGCGCAGCAACGCCGAGCAAGCTTGCTCTCAGGCGCAGACGGTTCTCGCTTCATACGCGGACCGCGGGCCGGTCAGCATGACGGAATCCGAGTTCGTCGAGCTGAACGACAAGACTCGAGCGGCCTTGCCTGACTACTGTGACGACCTGATGGCGCGGATCAAGAGTGCCGAGCGCAAGGCCGGCGGCGCACCGGCTGCCGCAGCGAGCGAAGCGGAAGCGCAGCCGCAAGCGGCTTCCTCGTCCCACGCGCAAGCGGTGGCGCCTGATGCGGTGGTCGCCGCCCCGCAGCCTGGCGCCTACGCCCTCGTCGTGGGCATCGACCGGTACCGCGACGCCCCCGCCGCATCCAGGAGCGCGGGGGGACGCTGAGCGCTTCGCTGCCGCACTCGCACACACGCTCGGGCTTTCCTCGGCTCACGTCCGCGTGGCGCTGGACGACCGCGCCACGAAGTTTGACGTGGAGAGCCAGCTGTCCTGGCTGACTGCGAATGCGGTGAACGGAAGCCGCGCGTACTTCTTCTTCAGCGGGCACGGTGCGCCCGATGCCTCGAAGGGCACACCGTACATCCTTCCCTACGACGCAAACCCGCAGCAAATCCAGTCCTCCGGAATCCCCCTGGAGCGGGTCGTCCAAATGTTGACCTCGAGCAAGGCGAAAGAAGTCCTCGTCTTCGTCGACAGCTGCTTCTCCGGGGCCGGCGGCCGGTCCGTCTTGCCGGCCGGCGCCAGGCCGTTGGTCCGGGTGAGGGAGGCGTCGCCGTCCGCCCAGGTTGCCGTCCTCGCTGCGGCCCGTGGAGCCGAGATTTCCGGTCCCGCACCAGGCGAGAACGCCGGGCTGTTTTCCAAGCACCTTACTGCCGCATTGCGCACTGGCGCTGCTGACGCAGATGGTGACGGCCAAATCAGCCTGCGGGAGTTGGCAGACTACGTGACGCCCCGGGTCACGCGAGATGCGAGGAAAGACGGTCGCGAGCAGACGCCGAGCCTGACCGTGGGACCGGCCCTCGGAGTTCCGAGGCTCCTCCCGGTGGGGTGGGGATACCCGGTCCGGTAGCCTTCCGCACGCGATTCCCGCCCTCCCTTACTTGCCCGCCGGCACGATCGTGTACGCGGTGATCGCCCGCGACCACCGCGCCATCGGAATGTCGCTGATCTTCCGCGTCAGCTCCGAGACGTATGCTGGCCCGTTCGCCGCATCGACGCCGGCAGCCGGCTTGTGGCGGTCGTAGTCCGCCTTGTCCGTGAAGGCATGCACGACCAGCAACTCGTGAGCCTCCTTCGCCTTGTCGCGAAGTTGCGCCTGAATTCGAATCCCAGCCGCGCGCTCCCTCGCCGACGGCAGCGCCGCCGGACGCCCCGGCTCCGAGACCGGCTCGGGCTCTTCCGCCGAAGGCCAGAGCACAGACGCCTTCCCGGCGTCTTCCTGGTAGAAGACGACGAGCCACGCCTTGCGGCTCGTCTCGATCGCAGCCGTCACCTCGCTGCCGTCCGGCGCCGATCCGGGCAGGCGCACGGTCAAGTCCAGGGGCGGCGTGTCACCCATCCTGCGCGTGCCGAAGCCCCAAGCCTGCGGCTCCCGCCACTCGGTGCTGTCCACGACGCGCCCCCCGCCGGCGTGCGTCACCGACCCGGGCAGCGGCCCGGTCTGCGCGTTCACCGAACCGCCGGCCTCGGACCGCACGACCAGCTGCACCCGTCCCGACCCGACGAACACCTTGTCCACGACGATGCTGCCGCACCGCGGGCTCACGTTGGCCTCGAGCACCTCGGTGTTCTCGACCCCGATGTCGGCCCCCACGTCGCGCCCGTATCTGGCCTCGATGCCAATCAGCCCCGGAAGCCCTGCGGCGATCGCGGTCATGCTGTGCAGGTCGACCTGGCGACGGGTCTTGAACGACGACGGCTGCCTCTTCACCGTGACCTCGCAGCCAGGCGCCCGATCGTCCGCGATCGTCCAAGCGTTGCGCCCGGTCAGGTGCACCGCGCGGCCGAGTAGCGATCTGCGAAGGTGCTCACTGGGTGAATCGCCAGCCTCGTGGACACCTACAAGCCAGGCGAGCTTGGACCGCCTTCCGAGACATGAACCAACGGCCGTTGG
>JALOLB010000422.1 GCA_025456225.1 Thermoanaerobaculaceae bacterium | reverse complement strand
GCAGCACGAGCGAGGTGCCCCTGAGGGTCGCCGCCTCGTAGCTCGCCGGGTCGGCCCGTCGGGCGTCCTCCGCCATCTGCTCGGCGCGGTCGAGACTGGGCAACGGGTCGTGGCCACGCCTCGACCGGAACTGGGCAACCGTGGCGTGGGCCGCCCCCAGCTCGTTCAGTGGTGCCGGGTGGGTCGTGTCGATGCGTGCGGCCAGCCGACACGCCTCCTCGGTGTGGGCGAGGCTGGCTGCGGGATCGGTGCCCGCGTCCGCCTCCGCCTCCACCGTGGCGTTCCACGCCCGGCAGAGACCCAGATGTGACGTGGGATCCGATCGCAGCGTCTGGATCGCGCGGTCGAAGGCCTCACGCGCGTGTCCCAGAGCCCGGCCCTGGGAGCTCCGGTCCTTCCCCCAGCGCAGCTCCTTGGCCTGCTGGAGGTGCGCCTCGCCGCGCAGGGCGTCGGCACGAGCCGATGCCTCGGCAGATCCCGGATCCAGCCCTGCCAGCTCGTCGGCGCGAGACAGCGCACCGGACGGCTCGCGCGCCGCCAGCTCCAGCAACCCGTGCACGAGCACCGCCTCCTGCGATGCCTGCCCTCCGACCGCCTCCAGGAGCCGCAGCGCCGGCTGCCGAAGCTCGCGCTCCGCCAGCTCCAGACCGACCTGCCGCGCCTCCTCGTCCCGCTGCCGCCGTACGCGGTCGAGCCGGGCCCGGAACAGCTCGGCATGAGCTCGGGCCGACGCCAGCGCCACGTCCGCAGTCCGATAGCCCTGCCGCCACGCCTCCTCGAGCTCCCGGCGCGCGTCCTCCGGCTCCCCCAGGACGAGGTGGCCGCGCCCGAGGGCATAGTGCCCGGCCGTGTGAGCGAGCCCCCGGAAGCGCGCCATGTCGCGCCGGACCTGGGCCATCTCGTCGCGTACCAGGCCCCGCTCCCGGCCGAGGTCGTGGGGCGGCAGCAGGTGGGCGATGCGCATGACCGCGTCCGTTCGGGCGACTCGCTGGCCCAGCTCCTGGGCTTCCCTCGCCTGTCGGCGGGCACCCGCGACCGAGGCCATGACAACCCCTCCCGCCACGATCACGGCGAGGGTCGCGACGGCAACCGTGGCGGCCATCGCGGGGTGGCGCTTCGCCCGCCTCCACAGGATCCCGATGCGCGTGACACGTCGCGCCTCCACCGGCTCGCCGCCCAGGTACCTCCGGAGCTCGTCCGCGAGCGCCCGGGCCGAGGCATAGCGGTGCTCGGGCCGCTTTTCGAGGCACTTGAAGATCACCGCCTCGAGGTCGGCCGGCACGTGCGACGCCCGGGCCCGCAGCGGCGCCGGCTCGTCGTGCAGGAGGCTGACGAGCTTCTCGACGGCGCTGTCGCCGCCGAACGGATGCCCGCTGCCGACGAGCTCGTAGAGGATCACCCCGAGGCTGAAGATGTCGGCCCGGCGGTCCAGGGTGCGAGCGGCGCCCGACGCCTGCTCCGGTGCCATGTATCCGGGTGTCCCGACCACCTGGCCACTGACCGTTGGGCCAGGGGCGGCCTCTTCCCGGGCGATTCCGAAGTCGACCACGAACGGCCGGAGCCCGTGCTCCGGGCTCTCCTCGACCAGGATGTTCGAAGGCTTGAGATCCCTGTGGACCAGCCCGATCGCGTGTGCGGCCTGCACGGCCTCGGCCACGGTCGCCACGAGCTGGATCCGCTGGTCGAGGGTCAGCCCCGGGGCGACCTCGTCGAGGGGCCTGCCCTCAATGAGCTGCATGGCGATGAACGGCCGCCCGTCCTCCAGGTAGCCGACCTCGTAGACCTTGGCGACATTGGGGTGGTCGACCGAGGCCTGGGCGCGGGCCTCCCGCAGCATCCGCTCCGCGAGCTCGGGCTCGTCCCGGCGCAGGATCTTGATGGCGACGTGGCGTCCGAGGACCGGGTCGAACGACCGGATGACCGTCCCCATGCCCCCCGAGCCGATCGGCACGCCGGTGTCGTATCTCATGGCCGAGGATCGGTGGCTTTCGTCCAGGGAGTCAGAAGGATCATGTCCCGAGCATTCTACCCATGCCCGGTTTCCGGCGACCCCTCAGACGAGGACGTCTGCGATGTCCCGCTTCTGGGAATCCAATCCCGTAGTCGGGATTCCCCCGGGGTTAGAAAGCCTCCCCGATCTCCCGCCACGCACCTTCAGGACACCTCCCACGCTCGGCAAGATACGCTCTGTCTTCCTCTTCGCTCGATCAGGGCGGTTGCGGTGAAGACCTGGCACAGGGGTTGCTCTCTGCCCTGTCCGAAGGCAACCCGAAGACGGGGAGGGACGATGAAAGCTCACATCTCGACCAGGTACCTCATGACAGTGATCGGCGCACTGGTGGCGGCGCTCGCCGCCGGCAGCGCTTTCGCCGGCTTCACCGGCACGGACGTCTTCCTGCCGTCAGTGGGGGCCAAGCCCGGCGTGGCGCCGGCGGTGTGGTACACCACCGTCTGGGTCCACAACCCCAACGCCACCTCGGCCAACGTCACGTTCTACCTGCTCGAACGGCAGGCCAACCTCGCCCCGAAGTCCTTCACCGACACCGTCCCGGCCGGCGACACGAAGCGCTACGACGACGCCGTCAAGACCATGTTCGGCGTCGAGGCGTTCGGCGCCATCCGCGTCACAGCGAACGTCAAGGTCCTCGCCAGTGCCCGTATCTACTCCCAGGCTGGCACCCTCGACG
>JALOLB010000164.1 GCA_025456225.1 Thermoanaerobaculaceae bacterium | reverse complement strand
GAGGTGGGTGGTGAGCCAGAGGGTGTCCACCACGGAGTCCGGAGCATGGAAGCCGACCATCATCGTCTCCTTGTCTCGGGGGGGTGGCCTGCAGGGTCGAGGCACGGCGATCCTGACACCCGAGAGAACGCGTGGTCCGGCTCTCGCTGTTCCGCGGATACGTGACCCGCGTCACCGGTCGGTCGCTCGGCATGCCGTGCCGGGAGTGCGGGTCGGGACCGGAGGAGACGCGGTGTGGAAGGAAGCGCTCGCCCGCAGCGTTGGGTGGAATACGAATCGTGGAGGCTGGCGATGCCCGAGGACACCTATTTCACCATTCGCAAGCTGCTGGCGAGCACCCGCATCGAGGACGTGCGCAGGGGCCTCGAGCTGGTCGAGCGCGAGATCGCCCGGGTCGGCTCGGCGGAGGCGCGCGAGCTCTTCGAGGTCGTGTCGAGCCTGTTCTACCTCGACCCCCTCGAGCAGCCGAGCCTGGCGCCGATCGTCGACGAGGCGATCACCCTCGTGGTCGGGTTCGGCCACTGGGTGATCCCGGCGCTCGTGGAGAAGCTGGACGCGGGCGACTTCAAGGCGCAGTTCGCCGTCGCCACGGCGCTCGGCCGCATCGGTGCCGACGCCATCGAGCCGCTGCTCGGTGCCTACGCGAGGACCGAGGACGAGGAGCGGCGGGTGTTCATCCTCTACGCCCTCGGCAAGATCAAGTCGCCCAAGGTCGTTGCGGCCGTGCCGGTGGTGCTGTCCGCCGCCTCCTCGCCCCATACCGAGGCGCGGGACACCGCCACGCGCGCGCTCGGGAAGCTCGCCGAGTCGATCGAGCCCGCCGACCTCGGGGACGAGGTGCGCCGTGCCGTGGTCGCGCGGCTTCGCGAGAACCTCGGCGACGCCAGCTCGGCGATCCGGGCGAAGGCCGTGCGGAGCCTCGGCAAGCTCGCGAAGTTCGGCCACATGACGGCCGAGGAGCGCGGGGAGCTGCGCACGATCTGCGAGCGCTTCCTGGGGACCGACGAGGCGTACGACTGGGACCGCGCCTACGTCGTCCGCCGCGAGGCCGAAGAAGCCCTCCACAACCTCTGATCCCCCGCCCGCCCAGGCTCAAGGCTTCAGGCTCAAGGCTCAAGGCTCAAGGTCCACCGCCCACCCGGGAAGGCTCAAGGCTCAAGGTCCACCGCCCACCCGGTCGAGAGTCGAGAGTTGAGAGCCGAGAGTTGAAAGCTCGCTCCCTCCCGCACGGAAAGGCTGAAGGCTGACAGCTTGCTGCTCAGCCATGTTTTCTCCCGTAGTACCTGAAGCCTTGAGCCTGGAGCCTTGAGCCTGGGTGGGCGGGCGGGGCGGTACACTCTTCCCGTGCGGATCATCACCACCCACCTGGGGGCCGACTTCGACGCGCTGGGCGCGGCGATGGGGATGCGCCTGCTGGTCCCGGACGCGCGCCTCGTGTTCCCCGGCTCCCAGGAGGTGGCGGTGCGGCGCTTCCTCGAGGCCGAGAGGATCTCCCTGCCTGAGGTGCGGGTCCGCGAGCTCCGTCGGGCGCGCATCCACGACGCGGTGGTGGTGGACTGCAGCTCCTATCGACGCCTCGCCGAGGTGGGGGAGCTCATCGCCGCGGCCAGGTGCCCGGTGCGCGTCGTCGACCACCACCAGGACGGCAGCGACACGATTCCCGGCGCCGAGGTGCTCACCGCCCCGGTGGCCGCGACCTGCACGGTGGTGACCCGGGAGCTGCAGCGGCTCGGGGTCGAGCCCGACGCCCTGACCGCGACGATGCTGCTGCTCGGCATCTACGAGGACACCGGTGGCCTCACCTACGTGGACACCACCTCCAGCGACCTCGAGGCCGCGGCGTGGCTGCTGGGGCGCGGGGCGCGCCTCGAGTGGGTGCGGCGCTACGTGCTCCGGCCGCTCGAGCCGGACCAGCTCGAGCTGCTCAACCAGCTCGTCGAGGGCGCCGTGGAGCACACCGTCGCGGGGTGCCGCGTCGTGCTCTCGGTCGCCCGCCCCAGCGAGCGCCTCGAGGAGGCCGCGTACGTCGTCCACCGCTACGCGGAGATCTTCGACCTGCCGGTCGTGGTGGTGCTGCTCGAGGTGCCCCCCCAGCTCGTGATCATTGCGCGCTCGACGGTGCCGGAGGTGGACGCCGGCAAGCTCATGGCGGGGATGGGCGGCGGCGGCCACGCCACGGCCGCCGCGGCACGCCTGCGCGGGCGCTCGACGGTGGAGGTCTCCGAGGAGCTGCTGACGGCGATCGGCCAGGCCCTGGCGGGGCGCTGGACGGCGGCCACCCTGGCGACCCCGTTCCTCCACACCTGCGCCGCCACCGCCACCGTCGCCGAGGCCAAGGAGCGCATCGTGCGCCTGCGCATCAACGCCATGCCGGTGGAGCGGGACGGCGAGCTGGTCGGGGTCGTCACCCGCCAGGTCCTCGACCAGGCCGCGGCGGCCGGGATGGGCGACCGGCCGGTCACCATGACCATGCGTCCGGGTATCCCCGAGGCGCCCGCCGACGCCTCTCCCGAGGAGCTGCAGCGGCTGTTCATGGAGGGGCACACCCGGTTCGTGCTGGTGCGCCTGCCCTCCGGCTGGGGCGTGCTGACCCGCATGGACCTCTTCAGGCGCCTGTACGAGCGCCAGCTCGCCGAGGGGGCGCGGCTGGACCGGCGGGTCGCCTCCGCACGGCTGGTCGTGCAGGACCTGGGGCGGCTGCTCTCCCGGGCGCTGTCGCCGGCGTTGCTCGACGTGCTCAGCGCCGCCGGCGAGCTGGCCACGGCCGACGGCATGCGTGCCTTTCTGGTGGGCGGCGCGGTGCGCGACATCCTGCTCGGCCGGCCGGTGGAGGACGTCGACGTGGTGGTGGAGGGCAACGGCATGCAGCTCGCCGGCCGCCTCGCGGAGGCGCTGGGGGGGCACAGCCACCCCCACGAGCCCTTCATGACCGCGGTCGTGCACCTCCCGGGGGACCTGCGGGTGGACGTGGCCACGGCCCGCACGGAGTTCTACCGCCGGCCGGCGGCGCTCCCGGAGGTGGAGACGTCGGCGATCCGCCAGGACCTCTACCGCCGGGACTTCACCATCAACGCCATGGCCATGGGCCTCGCCCCGGGCCACCGCGGCGAGCTGCTGGACTTCTTCGGCGGCCGCCGGGACGTCGAGCGGCGGCAGATCCGGGTGTTGCACTCCCTGTCGTTCCTCGACGACCCGACCCGGGTGCTGCGCGCCGTCCGCTTCGCGACGCGCCTCGGCTTCGTCGTGGCGCCCGAGACCCGCCATCTGGTGGCCGTCGCGGTGAGCGAGGGCGTCTTCGCCCGCCTCTCCGGAGAGCGGCTGCGTGACGAGCTGGCGCTGCTGCTCGAGGAGGACCATCCCGCGGAGGCGCTCGGCGAGCTTGCGAACCTCGGGGTGTTCGAGTCGGTGTTCCCCGGCGTTATGTGGTCGCAGCCCCTCCGTCGCTTCGTCGGCCAGCTCCACGAGGTGCTGGCCTGGGCGGCGCTCGAGGAGGTCGGCGAGGCGATGCGCTGGCCGACCTACCTGGTGGCCCTGGCGACCCGGGCGGGCGAGAGCGGCGGCGAGGTCCTGGCGCGCCGGCTGGCGCTCAGCGGCAGGATCGGGCGGATGGTGGGTGAGGCCCGGCAGCGGATCGAGAAGGCCCTGGCGGCGCTTGCCCAGGACCGCATGCGTCCCAGCGAGGTCGTGGCGCTGGTGGAGCGCACCGAGCGTGCGGTCGTCATGGTCACGATGGCAATGGCCGGCGAGGAGACGCGGCGGCTGCTCCGGCAGGCGCTCACCGTGTGGATGCGCGTCCCGGTGCCGGTGACCGGCGCGAGGCTGCGGGCCGCCGGCGTGCAGCCCGGCCCTGGGCTCGGCGAGGCGCTGCGGCGGACGCGGGACGCCGTGCTGGACGGCGAGGTGCCCCCGGAGATGGCGGCGGAGCACGCGCTCGCGGTGGCCAGGCGCCTGGGAGGAGTGGTGCCGTGAGTGCGCTGCTGATGGTCGCGTTGGTGCTGGCCGCCACCCCGGAGCCCTCGTACCTGGTCGAGCGCGTCGTCCGCGTGGAGGGGCAGACCCGGCGCGTCACGCTGTTCCGGGACGGGACCGCCGTCCTTCTCCGCCGCGACGGCGCCGGCAACGAGGACCTGCGCCACGTCCAGGTGGGAAGCCTCGTGTACGGGCAGATCGAGCAGGTGGTGCGCGAGGTCTACCCGGAGATGACCGAGTTCGCCACCATGGGCAACGGCCCCGGAACCGGCACGGTCGAGCTGCGCCTGGCGCCGCCCGGCATCGCGACGCTGGTGTTCCGGCTTGCCGTGGCGTCGTCGCCCTCGGCGGCCACGGCCCGCCTCGGTGCCACGCTCGACGCCCTGGAGGAGCGGATCATCGCCGGCAAGGCCCCGCCCGAGGACCTGCGGCTCTGGGAGCCCCGGGTTGGCGAGCGGGTGGAGATGGACGACGGCCGGGTCGTCACGATCCTGGATGTCATGGGCACGGCCAGCGGGGGAGGTGTCGTGTGGATCCGGGCCGGGTCCAGCATGATGCGCGAGTCCCTCGACGTGGAGGACCTGCGTCGCAGGGCGGTGCGCCGGGTGACCGAGGAGACGAAGTGAGGATCACCGGCGGCACGCTGGGCTCCCGCGCCGTGCTCGGACCGCCGCGCGGCGCGCCGCTCCGTCCGACCCCCGACGCGCTCCGTGAGCAGGCCTTCCAGGTCCTGGCCCCGTGGCTCGGTGGCGCGGTCTTCCTGGACCTGTTCGCGGGGACCGGCGTGGTGTCGCTGGAGGCGCTGTCCCGCGGCGCGGCGCGGGTGATCCTGTGCGAGCAGGCGGCCGCGGCCCAGGCGCTGATCCGCCGCAACCTCGGGTCGATGGGCCTCGCCCCGGAGGCATGGGAGCTGCACCCGGGGCCGGTCGAGCGGGCGCTGCCGCGCATCGCCGCCCAGGGTGTCCGCGCGACCCTGGCGTGGTGCGACCCGCCATTCGCCGCGTGGGACGACGGCCTGAAAGCGCTGGCCCAGGCCCGCGAGCTGGGCGTCCTGGCCCCCGACGCCCGCGTCGTCGTGGAGCTGCCGCCGAAGCGCGATGTCCACCTCCCCGGCTTCGAGCCGGTCCGCACCCTGCGCGGCGCCGTCCTCCTCCGCACGATCTGACCTGCCAGTCCGCTTCTGCGGGAGCGCTGCGATCCCGAGGTGGGCGCGGACCTCCGGGCCGCGCCGGGCGGGCGGGGGAGATGTCGTGCTTCCCTGCGTCGTGTGTTTCGCACCCGAGCGCGGCCCGCGGGGCCGCGGCGGCGCCTGCGGCGCCGAAGCGCCGCCCGGAGGTCGGCGCCCACCTTGCGACTCAAGGGGTGTGACGGCTTCCGCGAGCGCGCAGCGATCCCGAGGTGGGCGCGATCGTCCCGATCGCGCCGTCTTGAGCCTTGAGCCTGAAGCCTTGAGCCTGGTCGGGCGGAGGTGATTCCTGCTTCCCTGCCTCGTGCGTTTGGCACCCGAGCGCGGCCCGCGGGGCCGCGGCGGCGCCTGCGGCGCCGAAGCGCCGCCCGGAGGTCGGCGCCCGCCTTGCGACTCAAGGGGTGTGGCCGCTTCCGCGAGCGCGCAGCAATCCCGAGCTGGGCGCGATCGTCCCGGTCGCGCCGCCTTGAGCCTTGAGCCTGAAGCCTTGAGCCTGGGTGGGGGGTGGGTCACAGCAGCCAGGCGTAGCCGATCTTCGCGAACACCGTGCGGCTCTTCAGCATCATGGCGATGTGGTCCTCCTCGCCGCGGCTGTCCGAGTAGCCGAGGAAGAAGACCGTCTGCGGGTTCAGCTTGTAGGAGAACATGAGCTGCGAGAAGACCTCGCGCTCGACGGCGCTGTCCGGCGGGTCGAGGTAGAGGTCGAGGTTCCGCCGCAGGTCGAGGTACTGCACGATGAGGCGCACGAAGGCGCGGGTGTTGAGCTGGTAGACCGCCTTCATCTGCAGGAGGTTGGCGCGGTAGAGCCTGCCGCCGCTGACGTCGAGGTCCTCGAAGACGTCGTCCACGGTGAGCGCGAGGTGCCGCCCGAGGTCCAGGGTGAACCCGGGTGCCAGGTGGGTGACGCGCGCCGGCCGCGAGTTGTCGTAATCGATGGTGTCGCCGAAGCGCGTGTCGAGCGACGTCGTGAACGTGCCGTTGAGCCGGAGGTTGTAGAACACGAAGAGGCGGTCCTGGTCGTAGGTCACCCCGTCGTAGTACTCCTTGGCGCGGGCCACCCGGATGTTGACGGTCGACTGCAGGGGGCCCTGGTAGTTGAAGTAGAAGGGGATGGCCTGGTCGGTGACGCGGCCGGTGTGGTCGGTGGTCTGCCACGGCTCGGCGCCGAAGGTCAGCCGCGTGAACCACTGGGCCGCGCTGCCGAGGATCTTGTACTGGCCGCCGACGCTCGAGGTCGCGGCGTCGACCCGCGGGATGAACCCGAGGTCGGCGCGGAAGCCGGTGGTGTAGCGCTCGTGCCAGACCCAGGCGTCCCAGGTGCGCGTGTTGTGCTCGAGGATGCCGAAGAACGCCGAGCCGTCGAACTCCCCGGTCGGCTGGTCGTACTCCTCGGCGAGCTGGCCGGGGTACTTCGTCCGGGACGCGAGGATCTGGAAGCGCGCCGTGTCCTGGTCCGAGATCCGGATGATGCCGTCCGCCCCGTAGACCTTGTTGGAGTAGCCGCTGCCCTCGCGGCTCGTGGCGATGACGCCGAGCGCCGACGACTTCCCGATGTCGCGACGGTAGCGGACGACCCCGGAGGTGTTGCTCTCCTCGTAGGTGTCCAGGTCGGACCCGGCGTTGGACGGGAACAGCAGGTTGGTGGTGCGGTCCTGGGCGACGAACACGCCGACGGCGTTGGCTCCCGCCTTGCCCGAGACCTTGGCGCCCCAGCGGGGGTCGGCCACCGTGCGGGTGTACGAGGCGGTGATCGGGGTCGAGAAGATGTCGGCGCCCTCCAGGAAGAACGGGCGCTTCTCCGGGTAGAAGAGCGCGTAGCGGGTGTTGGTCGATAGCTGCGCCGAGTCGGCCTCGACCTGGGAGAAGTCCGGGTTGAGCGCCGCGTTGAGCGAGATGTTGGGCGTCACGCCCCAGCGGGCCGAGACCCCGGCCTTGGTCTCGAACGAGCCGTCGTGGAACGGGGTGGTGAGGTCGTCGGTGTCCTCCAGCTCGTCCGTGCGCTGGGTGGTGAGGGTCGGGTCGACCTCGATGTTGCGGCCGGGCCTGATACCCTCGAACCCAACGAACATGGGCACCTGGCAGAAGAAGCAGTTGTTGTCGCGGGCCGTGGGCATGAGGAAGATCTGGTGCCGCACCGAGCGCGGGTAGGCCCGGAACGGCGCGATGCGCCACGTGTGCTCGCCGGGGATCTTCGGGAAACGCAGCGAGCTGAAGGGGATGGCGAGCTCCACCTCGTAGCCTTCCGCGGTGATGCGGCCCGCCGAGCTCCAGATCGCGTCCCAGGTGTCGTCCTCGCTGTTGTCCCCGCCGCCCATCTCGTTGCGCGACAGGTCCATCTGCACGCCGAGCGGGTTGACGAAGAACTCGTAGCCGCGGCGCTTGTCGTTGAAGGTGTCGAAGATGACGCCGACGAAGTCGTCGCGGTAGGCCCGGTCCCGGTCGGTGATGTGGGCACGGATCTTCCCGGGCTCGGGGTCGAAGGCGCGGAAGCCCAGGTAGAGGTTGTCGGTGTCGTAGGTGATGAGGAACTCGGTGCGCACGGGGGGTGGCACGTTCTCTCCGGGCTGCACCTCGAAGGCGAGCTCGAGGGTGAGAGCCGTCGTCCACGCCGCCTCGTCGAGCCTGGCGTCCACCTTGACGGGACCGCTGGCGCGGGTCACCCGGTGGGTCGGCGGCTTGGCCGGAGCGGCCTCGTTCTGGGCGCGGGTGCGGGCTTCGGCGGCGGCGACGGGGACGAGGATGGCAAGCAACCAGGCGGTGCAGCGGGACGTGGGGCTCAAGGGCGCTCCGGACCGGGGCTGCCGGTCACATCCTTAGACGGATCAGGCCCCCGAGTTGTTTTGCCGGTGCCGTCCCGGCCCGTGGCTTTCGCGTCGGTCCGGACCTATCTTTGCGGTGAAGGGAGGCGACATGAGCAACGGCGTGCGACCCATCATCGACGTGGCGGCGCAGCTCGGCATCCGGCCCGAGCACGTCATCCTCTACGGCTCCGACAAGGCCAAGATCGCCCTCGCTGCCCTGCACGGTGGCCGGCCGCCCGGCAAGCTCGTGCTGGTCTCCGCCATCACCCCGACCGATGCCGGAGAAGGGAAGACCACCACCTGCATCGGCCTCGCCCAGGGGCTCGCGAGGATCGGGCAGCGCGTCTGCCTGGCGCTGCGCGAGCCTTCGCTCGGGCCGACCTTCGGCATGAAAGGCGGGGCGACCGGCGGCGGGAGGTCGATCGTCGTCCCGGCCGACGACATCAACCTCCACTTCACCGGCGACTTCCACGCCATCTCCACGGCCCATAACCTGCTCGCCGCGCTGCTCGACAACCACATCCACCAGGGCAACCGGCTCGGCATCGACCCGCGGCGCGTGCTCTGGCGACGGGTCGTGGACATGAACGACCGCGCCCTGCGCCACGTCATCATCGGCCTGGGCGGCGTTCTGGAGGGCGTGCCGCGGGAGACCGGCTTCGACATCACCCCGGCCTCCGAGGTGATGGCCGCCCTCTGCCTTGCCGAGGACGCCGACGACCTCCGCCAGCGGCTCGGCCGCATCATCGTCGCTTTCACCGGGGCCAAGAAGCCAGTGACAGCGGCCGACCTCAAGGCGGTGGGCGCCATGATGGTGGTCCTCAAGGACGCCCTCAAGCCGAACCTCGTGCAGACCGTCGAGGGCGTGCCGGCCTTCGTGCACGGCGGCCCCTTCGCCAACATCGCCCACGGCTGCAACTCGGTGGTCGCCACCAAGATGGCGCTCGCCCACGCCGACTGGGTGGTGACCGAGGCCGGCTTCGGCTTCGACCTGGGGGCCGAGAAGTTCTTCGACATCAAGTGCCAGTCGGCCGGCCTCGACACCGTGGCGGTGGTGCTGGTGGCCACCGTGCGCGCGCTCAAGCTGCACGGCGGCGCCGACCGCTCGGAGCTCGAGATCCCCAGCCCGGCGGCGGTCGAGGCGGGGATCGGCAACCTCGAGAAGCACGTCGAGAGCATTCGCACCTTCTGCGAGCCGCCGGTGGTGGCGCTCAACCGCTTCCCGTCCGACTCGGAGGAGGAGATCGAGGTGGTGCGCCAGGCCGCCGAGCGTCTCGGC
>JALOLB010000163.1 GCA_025456225.1 Thermoanaerobaculaceae bacterium | reverse complement strand
GCGCGCGAACGCCGACGCCGGCTCGTCGTGCATGTAGGCGACGGAGTAGACGTGGATGAGGAAGCCGACGAAGGTGACGAAGAAGAGCATCACGGCGGACAGGGGGTCGATGCGGAGCGCCGCGTCGATCGAGAGGTTGACCAGGAAGCCGCCCTCGGTCGTCATCTCGCCGACCGGGATCCAGGTGAACAGCCGGTTGACGTGCACGGCGTGGGTGCCGACGGTGAGCGCCCAGTCGGCGATCGCCGCGATCGCGGCGGCCAGGGACAGCCCCGACGCCGCCAGCGCCACCCAGGAGGTGGTGTGCTTGCTCCAGGCCCGGCGGTTGCCCCACAGGCCGTTGACCAGGGCGCCGAGCAGGGGCAGGACCGGGATGAGCCACAGCAGGTTCTTCATCTCATCCCTCCATCACGTTGACCTGGTCGAGGTTGACGGTGCCCTTGAGGCGCACCAGGGCGATGATGATGCCCAGCCCGATCGCCGCCTCGGCGGCGGCGATGGAGATGATGAAGATCGGGAACACCTGCCCGGTGATGTCCCCGAGCTGGCGGCCGAAGGCGATGAAGTTGATGTTGGCGGCGTTGAGGATCAGCTCCACGCACATGAGCACGGTGATGAAGTTGCGCCGCACCACCATCCCCACCACCCCGATGGTGAAGAGGATCACGGAGAGCACCAGGTAGTAGAAGGTCGGTATCACGCGCCCTCCCCGGGAGTCTCCTTGCGGCCCAGGACGATGGCGCCGATGATCGCCACCAGCAGCACGATCGACACCACCTCGAAGGGCAGCAGGTACTGCATGAAGAGGCTCCAGCTCACGGCCTCGGTGTTGCCGGCCGCCACGCCCTCGACGCTGGTGAGGGCCGCCAGGTCGCCAAGGGGCAAATGCCCGACGCCCCAGATCGCCACCAGCAGCAGGGCGGCCAGGGCCCCCGCGGCCGGCACCACGAACGGCAGGAGCTTCCGCATGAACTGCGGCTGCTCGGGCAGCACCCGCACGTTGACCAGCATGATGGCGAACAGGAACAGCACCATGATGCCGCCGGCGTAGACCAGCACCTGCACGGCGGCCAGCAGCTCGGCGTGGGCCAGCACGAACAGGCCAGCAATGGCCAGGAAGGTGCACAGCAGGGCCAGCGCCGCGTTGATCGGGCTGCGGAAGATGAGCACGCACGCGGCGCCGATGACCGCGATGCCCGCCAGGTAGAAGAACACCAGCTCCGCGAAGTGGGCGACCATCCAGTCCATCAGCCCCGCTCCTTCCCGCCCGTGCCGCCCGGGTCGTCGGGGGTCTGGCCGTCCGCCGGCGCCACCACGCCCGGGTAGGCGACGACGCCCTCCCAGCTCTGCAGGCGGTCCTTCCGGAAGTACAACGACAGGTCGCGCTCGTAGGTCGCCAGCTCGTACGTCTTCGTGGTGAGCCAGATCGCCTTCGGCGTGGTCGGGCACGCCTCCTGGCAGAGCCCGCAGAACATGCAGCGCTTGACGTCGATGTCGTAGCGGTCCAGCACCTGCTTCTTGCGCTTCTTGCCGTCCACCTCGACCTCTTCGAGGTGGCCGTCGATGTAGATGATCCTGATCGGGCAGGCGCGCTCGCACGCCCGGCAGACGATGCACCGCTCCTCGGAGAAGCCGAACATGCCGCGGAACCGCGGCGTCGGGTCGAGGCGTTTCTCGGGGTAGGGGACGGTGGCCTTGCGCGTCATGGTGAAGCGCGCCGTCTGCCACAGCCCCCCGAGCAGGTCGAGGTGGAAGACCTCGGTCAGGAGCTTGCGGACACTCATCGCCCACCCCCGAAGAGCACGATCAGCGTCCCGATAACCATCAGGTTCGCGAGGCTCACCGGCAGGAAGACCTTCCACCCCAGCGCCATGAGCTGGTCGAAGCGCACGCGCGGGAAGGTGCCCCGGAACCAGATGTAGCAGTAGAGGAACGCCGCCACCTTGGCGAGGAACCAGACGACCGGCGGCACGACGTCGAGGAAGCCGAGCCACCCCCAGCTCGGGAACGGCCGCAGCCACCCCCCGAAGAAGAGCACCGTGGCCATCGACGAGACGACCACCATGTTGGCGTACTCGGCCAGGAAGTAGAACGCGAACTTCATGCCCGAGTACTCGGTGTGGAACCCGGCCACCAGCTCCGCCTCGGCCTCCGGCAGGTCGAAGGGGTTGCGGTTGGTCTCCGCCACCCCGCAGATGAAGTAGATGAAGAACGCCACGAAGCCGGGGAAGACGTACCAGACGTGCGCCTGCCGCTGCGCCTCGACGATGCTCACCAGCGACAGCGAGCCCGCCATGAGCAGCACGGCGACGATGGCGAACCCCATGGGCACCTCGTAGGAGATGAGCTGCGCGGCCGAGCGCAGCCCGCCCATGAGCGAGAACTTGTTGTTGGAGGCCCAGCCGCCCAGGATGATGCCGTAGATCCCGAACGACGACACGCCGAGCACGAACAGCACCGAGACGTTGATGTCGGTCAGGTACGGCGGGATGGCCTGGGGCAGCAGCCCGAAGAGGTTCGTGGGCGGGCCGAACGGGATGACCGAGAAGACCACCAGCGCCGGCACGATGATCAGGACCGGACCGGAGAGGTAGACGAGCTTCTCGGCCCGGGTCGGAATGATGTCTTCCTTGGAGAAGAGCTTGAGTGCGTCGGCAATGGGCTGCAACACGCCCTGCCAGCCGACCCGGTTGGGGCCCAGGCGGATCTGCAGGAAGCCCACGAGGCGCCGCTCGAAGTACGAGAGGTACGCGGCGGCGAGGGTGATGGCGCCGAGGATGACCACGATCTTGACCATCGGCACCAGTAGATAGACAACCCACGGATTCGTCATCGCGCCTCCCGAAAACCACCGCCCACCCGCCCGGGGGAGAGGGGACAGGGGACAGGGGACAGCGAGGGGATGCGGTCGTTGCGGACCCCGGACCCCGGACCCCGGACCCCGTGCCACCCGACTTCCGGCCCGGACACCCACTTGACGGCCATCGACTCACGCATTCCGCACCTACCTGTCGATCTCGCCGAGGACGATGTCGAGGGTGCCGATGACCGCGATCAGGTCGGCCACCAGGTGCCCACGCACCAGCTCGGGCAACACCTGCAGGTTGATGAACGAGGACGGCCGCACGTGCAGGCGGTAGGGCTGTGTCGAGCCGTCCGAGACGACGTAGAACCCGAGCTCGCCCTTGGGCCCCTCCACCGAGTGGTAGACCTCGCCCTTGGGCGGTTTGATCACCTTCGGCACCTTGGCCATCACCGGCCCGTCGGGCTGACGGTCCAGGCACTGGCGGAGGATCCGCAGCGACTGCCGCATCTCCTCCATGCGCACGAGGTACCGGTCGTAGGTGTCGCCGTTCTGGCCGATCGGGACGTCGAACTCCACCTGGTCGTAGCCCTCGTAGGGCAGTGCCTTCCGCACGTCCCAGCGGACCCCCGAGCCGCGCAGCGGCGGCCCCGTGAGCCCCCAGTTGACGGCGTCCGCGGCAGAGATCACGCCCACGCCGACCGTGCGCCCCTTCCAGATGCGGTTGTCGGTGAGCAGGCGCTCCCACTCGGCGATGCGGTCCGGAAGCTGGTCGACGAAGACCCGCAGCCGGTCGGTCCAGCCCTCCGGCAGGTCGAGCGGCTGGCCGCCGACGCGCATGGCGTTGAGGGTAAGCCGCGCCCCGCAGTACTCCTCGAACAGGTCGAGAATCGTCTCGCGCTCCTGGAAGGTGTAGAAGAACGGCGACATGGCGCCGATGTCGAGGGCGTGGGTGGCGAGCCAGATGATGTGCGACGCGAGCCGCTGCATCTCCGCCAGCATCATGCGGATCCAGGCGGCGCGCGGCGGGATGGTGACGCCCATCAGCTTCTCGACCGCCCCGACGAACGCCTGGTTGTTGGCGGCGGCGGTGGTGTAGTCGAGGCGGTCGGTGTGCGGCACGCACCCGTTGTAGTACATCGTCTCGAACAGCTTCTCGGTGCCGCGGTGGAGGTAGCCGATGATCGGCCGGGCGTCGAGGATCCGCTCGCCGTCCAGGCGCACCATGACGCGCAGGACGCCGTGCGTCGCCGGGTGCTGGGGACCGAAGGAGACCTCCATCTCCTCGCTGTCGGGCATCGACTGGATGAGGTGCAGGTCGGTGCTCACTGGGCACCTCCGGGCTTCGCGGACGGCCCGCCGCCGGGCGGGTAGGTCTCCGGGTAGACGGCGGCGCCGGTGTCGATGCCCTCGACCGGGAAGTCCTTGCGCAGCGGGTGGCCGCCAAACCCCTCCCAGGTCAGGATGCGCTCGAGGTTCGGGTGACCGGCGAAGCGGATGCCGAACATGTCCCAGACCTCGCGCTCCATCCAGTTGGCGGTCTTCCACACGGGGGTCGCCGAGGCGACCTCGACGCCGTCGGCGACCCGCACCTTGAGGCGCAGGCGCCGCTCGTCGCGGTGACGGTGGATCCACCAGATCACGTCGAACCGCCCCTCCGGACGGTCCTTCCAGTCGACCGCGGTGCAGTCCACCAGGAACTCGTAGCCGAGCCGCTCGGCGCACACCCGGAACACCTCGAGCGCCCGCTCGACCGGGATCGCCACGGTGACCTGGCCAGCCATGTCGACCGCGTCCAGCACGGCGTCCGGCAGGGCCGCGGCCAGCTCCGCCACCTGGCCGTGCTGCCGCGCGTCCTGGGGAGCGGGGGTGACAGGGTTGGCCTCCCAGGGCGGCAAGGCGACCGCAGGAGCTTGCGGTGTCGGGGTTTCCTGCTCTGCCATCAGCAACCTCTCTTGCCCAGGGGCGGGCGGCCGGACTTCGGACCCCGGACCCCGGACCCCAACCCAGAGCCAGACCGTACGTGGGCTGGCATTGAGCTACTCCGCCTTCTTCGCAATGGTCGTCCGGTCGATCTTCTTCTGCAGTTGCATGAGCCCGTAGATGAGCGCCTCGGGGCGGGGCGGGCACCCCGGGATGTAGACGTCCACCGGCACCAGCCGGTCGACTCCCTGGGTCACCGCGTAGGTCTTGTAGGGTCCCCCGGACATCGCGCAGGAGCCCATCGCCACCACCCACTTCGGCTCGGCCATCTGGCGGTAGAGACGGGTGACGACCGGCGCCATCTTCTCGGTCACCGTGCCGGCCACCAGCATGAGGTCGGCCTGGCGCGGCGAGCCGCGGAACACCTCCATGCCGAACCGGGAGAGGTCGTAGCGGGGGTCCATGGCGGCCATCATCTCGATGGCGCAGCACGCCAGGCCGAACTGCAGCGGCCACACCGAGGAGCGGCGCGCCCAGTTGAAGACCGTGTCGTAGGAGGTGATGAGGATGTTGGGCCCGAAGCGGTTCTCGATCAGGCCCATTGCAGCGCCTTTCGCTTCCAGGCGTAGATATAGCCGACGATCAGGATGCCCAGGAAGAGGAACATCTCGATCAGGCCGAACAGCGCCAGCTTGCGGTACATGACCGCCCACGGGTAGAGGAAGACGGTCTCCACGTCGAACACCACGAACAGCACCGCGATGAGGTAGTACCGGATCGAGAAGCGGTTGTCATGGGCGAACGTCGTCGCCTCGATGCCGCACTCATACGGCTCCAGCTTCACCGCATCACGCTTGCCGGCCCGGACGATCCACGCCATCCCGACCGCGAGGAAGGGAAAGAGAAGCGCAACAACTGTGAATATGAAGACAGGGATGTACTCGGTCACACGACCTCCCCCCGGGCGCGAATGGTACAGCCAAGTCGCATTTTGTCAAATCGTCTCATCTGCCGCCACCCACCGCCCGGCCTCAGGCCTCGGGCCTCAGGCCTCAGGCACTTCAGGATAGACCCGGGCGGGAGGGGAAGCTGAGGCCTGAGGCCGGAGGGACGGGTGGGCGGAAGACCTGAGGCCGGGGCGGGAGGGGGGGATCAGCCCCGGACGAGGCGGAGCAGGCGATCGCGCAGGAAGCTCGTGAGGCCGGTGCGGCTGAGCGTCCCGTCGAGCTGCTCCATGTGGGCGGCCAGCTCCTGCTGGCGCGATGCCATGCGGGACGCCAGCTCCTCGGCCAGCTCCTCGTGACGCTCCAGCAGGGCGTGCAGGGCGTGCGCGTCGACCTCCACCACCTCCAGCAGCTCGGCGGCACGCACCGTCGCAGCGCGGGGCTCGCCGGAGAGCAGCGCCATCTCCCCGAACACCTCGCCCGCGCCCAGGCGGGCCAGCTCACGGCCGTTCTTCTGCACGGTGGCAGCGCCCACGCCAACCACGTAGAGCGCCCGGGAAGCCTCGCCCTCCCGGACCACGGCCTCGCCCGGCTCGAAGGTCAGCCAGTGCGAACCCTCCGCCAGGGCGCGCAGGCCGTCCTCGGGCAACCCGGCGAACAGCGGGCAGGCCCCGAGCGCCCCGGCGATCCGTGCCACCGGCGCACCCGCGGACGGCCGCGGTCGCACGTGCAGCACCCGCTGCGGGAACGGGATCTCCATCCCCTCGCGGCCGAGCGCCGCGTACGCCCGGGAGAGGAAGTCGTCGCGCAGGTCGGCCTCCCGCCAGGGCTGGTGCGTCCACAACCGCACCTGGTAGTGGATCGAGCTGTCGCCGAACGACCGCACGAACGCCTTGCAGCGGGGTGTGCCGGCCACGAGAGGCAGGTCGTTGGCCACCGCGTCGAGCACGCGCTTGACGCGGTCCGGCTCGGCCTCGTAGGCGACACCCAGCTCCACCGGCACCGCCACCGGCTCCTCACCCTTGCCGAGCACCCGCATCCGCGCCCGGGTCGCCTGGGAGTTGGGGACCAGCACCCGCTCTCCCAGGGTCGTGCGCAGCACCAGTGCCCGCCACCCCAGCTCCTCCACCTCGCCCACGAGGCCGTCCACGTCCACCCACCACCCGAGCGCCAGGCGTTGCTCCGAGGACAGCGCCAGGCCCGCCAGGAGCGTCCCCAGCGTCTCCTGGAGCGCCAGGCCGATGACCACCGTGATCACGGCCGAGGTGGCCAGCAGAGCTGTCACCTCGACACCCAGCATCCCGCGCAGGATCGCCGCGGTCAGGAGCAGGTAGACCACGAACGCCACCACGTCCCGGGCGAGGCGCGGCACCTTGACGCCCATGCGCCGGTCGAGCAGCCAGTCGAACAGCAGCAGCATCGCCGCGCGCGCCGTGAGGTAGCCGAGCGCCAGCAGCAGCGCCACGTTGGCCCACTCCTCCCAGCGTGGCTCACCGTCGGCCAGCGTCAGGCCCCACCGGAGCAGGGCAGCGAAGCACACGAGCGCCAGCGCCGCCGCGAGCCGCCGCACCACCTGCGAGCGCAGTACCCGCCCGAGCGCCAGGATCCCGAACGTGCCTCCCGCCAGCAGCAGGAACGAGAGCTCACTCATCGTGGGGGGATGATACCCCCGCCCACCCGGTAATCGGTGATCGGTGCTCGGTGCTCAGTGCTTCGCAAGGAATGCCGTGGAGGGCCAACTCCGCCTTTCGCCATCGACAACCTGGTCGTGGACCTGGTCGCGGACCCCACCGATCACCCCCTGGCCACCGACGTTCCGCTCTGCGGTCTCGGCCGTGCACTCGGCACGTCCGGTGCGAGCTGCCTTCAGAGCTTGGGAAGGGTCCACGTCAACGTCCACGTTGTGGCGCGTCTGCCCGATACCCTCACAGGTTCTCAGTGCTCGGAGGGAGTATGAAGCCTGGGCGGGTGGGGCCTCCGACCACCGATCACTGACCACTGCCTGGTGGGCACGACTGATCGTCAGCTCTCCACTCCTTGTCCCCTCTCCCCTCTCCCCTCTTCCCTCTCCCCCGGGTGGGCGGGCGGGAATGGCCTGGGGCACCCGCGGGGTACCATACGGACATGAGCGACGGCACCAGGCCCCCCAGCGACTTCGGCCCCAACACGTGGCTGATCGAGGAGATGTACCGGGAGCTCCAGGAGCACCCTGAAGGTGTCAGTGCCGGGTGGCGGGAGTTCTTCTCGGACTACCGCCCGGCGCCGGGGCGGAGCGTGCCGCCACCACCGGCGACACCGGCTCCGGCCGCTGCCGTGGCACCGCCCTCCCCGGCCGTGCCGGCCGACACGACGCCGATCCTCGGCCCGGCCCGCCGCCTGGTCGAGAACATGGAGACGTCGCTCGGCGTGCCCACCGCCACCTCGGTGCGCACGCTGCCGGTCAAGCTCATGGAGGAGAACCGCTCGCTCCTCAACCAGCACCTGGCCGAGGAGGCCGGCGGCAAGGTGAGCTTCACCCACCTCATCGCCTGGGCGATGGTCAAGGCGCTCGCAAAGCACCCCGCCATGCGCACGGTGTTCCTGGCGGTGGACGGCGTCCCCCACCGCCGCGCCCTGGAAGTGGTCAACCTCGGGCTCGCCGTCGACGTCGCCCGCCGGGACGGCAGCCGCGCCCTCGTGGTGCCGGCCGTCAAGGGGGCGCAGGCGCTCTCCTTCGACCGCTTCTTCGCCGCCGCCAACGACCTCATCCGCCGCGCCCAGCGCGGTCAGCTCGGGCCCGAGGACTTCCAGGACGTCACCGTGAGCCTCACCAACCCGGGAATGCTGGGCACCACCCACTCGATCGCGCGGCTGATGGCCGGGCAGAGCCTCATCCTGGCCGCCGGCAGCATCGCCTGGCCGGCCGAGTACCAGCAGGCGGACGAGCGCACCCTGGCGCGGCTGGGGGTCAGCAAGGTCATGACCCTCACCTGCACCTACGACCACCGGGTCATCCAGGGGGCGGACAGCGCCGCCTTCCTGCGCGACCTCACCGGGCTGCTGGCCGGCGAGGGGGGGTTCTACGAGGAGGTCTTCGCCTCCCTCGAGGCGCCCCACGCGCCGCTTCAGATGGCCCGCGACCGCAACCCCTACCTTGGCGAGCACGGCGTCGACGCCCTCATCGACAAGCAGGCGTCGGTGCTGCAGCTCGTCAACATGTTCCGGGTGCGCGGGCACCTGCTGGCCCACACCAACCCCCTCGACACCTCCGTGCCGACCCACCCCGAGCTCGAGACGAGCCGCTACGGCCTCACGCTCTGGGATCTCGACCGGGAGTTCGCCACCGGCGGCATTGCCGGCGAGCGGCGTATGACCCTGCGCGAGATCGTCGCCGTGCTGCGCAAGGCCTACTGCGGCACCATCGCCGTCGAGTACATGCACATCCAGGAGCCCGACCAGAAAGCCTGGATCCAGCAGCGGGTGGAGGGGGTCGCCTGGGAGAAGCTGCTGGGCCGCGAGGACAAGCGCCGCATCCTGTCGTGCCTCAACGCTGCCGAGGCGTTCGAGCGCTTCCTCCACACCAAGTACGTGGGGCACAAGCGCTTCTCCCT
>JALOLB010000021.1 GCA_025456225.1 Thermoanaerobaculaceae bacterium | reverse complement strand
AGGAACAGGTCCCTGAGCTGGAGGACCTGGTACGGCTCCTGGTCTGGCTTGGGGAACGGAACGTCGATGTCGCTGTGGAGGATCACGACGAGCCCGGCTTCGGCGGCGAAGTCGAGGATGCGGTCCAGGGCCGGGTCGTTCAGGGTCGCCGGCCCGCCGGCGATCTTGGCGGACACGAACTCCTTGTGGATCGAGAACTCACCGATCCCGGAGAACACCCCGGGGAACGTCCTCAGCACCCGCTTGATGTGCTCCACCGCGTACATGTCCGCCGGGTTGAAGCCGGTGATCATCGGATCGAGCCGCGCCTGCTCCTGCTTTGAGAGAGAGTTGTAGGCCATGGCGATCCACGCGTCCGTGAACGAGTAGTAGTACAGCGGAGCATCGGTCTGCAGGTAGTAGGTCGGGGCGAAGCTCCCGGTGTTGCCCCACGACCACTGCTGCTGTAGCGGCAGCCCGAAGACGACCGCGCGGCCGACTTTCGTACCCATGATCTTCAGGAAGTCGCGGATGTCCGTCCCTTCCTGCACGTAGTTGGTCAGGTGGACATGCGCGTCGTGCACCGCGGCGTTCGCCCACGCCTGGGCGGGTGCCGCGGCCGTGTCCTGCGCCGCAGCGGGCCGGCCCAGTACCGTGCCCGCAAGTGCCAGCACGAGCGCCAGCGCGGTGCCGGCCCGGTGGCAGGTCGGGCTGCCGGCGTGGTGGTCTGAGCTCATGAGCATGAGGTTGTCTCCCTTTCTCTGGCGAAGGCGCCAGCACCCGTCTTGGCTGACCGCTCCTTCTGAGCCTGCGTTGCTCACCGGTCTTCGACTGCGAGCGCGGACATGGCCGCCCCGGCAGGCATCCTCGGGATACGCCCCCTGCGGCGACCTGTCGAGGTCCCTCGGCTCCCCACCCCTCCGTGCGCCCACCATGACGGCCACCTGCGCTCCCGTCGCGAATCCCGGCAAGACATGCGGGCTAGAAGAACACCGAGAACCCCAGGGACACGGTCGTCCCGTCCTGGCCTCCTGTGTAGTAGCCGAACGTGCTGCTGACCGCTGACCGGTGGACATCGATGACCTGAAGGTTCGCCCGGTAGTTTCGCGAGTTGAAGGGGTAGTAGTTCAGGCCCGCGAGGTACTCCGAGCTGGTGTCGAAGCCGGCGTCCGTGTCGCCGAAGATCTGCGAGGTCGCTACATAGGCCTCGATCATGCGCGGCACTGGGAAGAACGACGCCTGCACGTAGAACCCCGTGTCGTCGATCTGCTTGACCGGCAGCGCCCCGTCCGCCTTGAAACCGTCGAGGTGGCGGCTGTAGAGCTCGGTCTGGAGAAAGACGCCGCGGTACTTCATGCCGGCGTCGATCGAGATGAGCCGGTAGTTCACATCCTGGACAGTCACGCCCGGCGCCAGCGCGCCCGTATCGAAGACATTGACGCTGTCCACCAGTCTGATCGTGGTGTTTCCCGTGGCTCCGGTGAGGGAGTCGGTGAACCGCTGCTCCGGGCTATAGGTCGTGGACACGCCAAACCGCGTCGCCACCTTCTCGTGCATCTCGAAGTCGCCGTACGCTCCCTTGGGGCCGAACTCCTTCGTCGTCGGCATCCACCAGACCGAGGCACCGCTGGAGATCTTGCGGTCAAGTTGGCTGGCCTTGATGCCGAGCGCGCTGAGGTTGTTGCCGACCATCACGTTGTACCAGAACCCCGGCGTGACCTCGCCTTGCGCCCAGATGCCATGGGTGAAGAAGGGACGGAAGAACTCGTCGGCCATGACCCGGTCGTGGGCGAGCCAGAAGGGGTGCGAGCCCTGCAGCGAGCGGGTCCCAGGCAGCCCATTGATCCCCATGTACAGGCTGAACTTGCGGCTGAACTGGTAGCCGAGGGAGCCGAAGATGTTCTTCTGGTCCGTCGTGTTGACGGTCCAGAAGAAGATCGTGTAGACCAGCTTCGGAGTCCCGAGCCACCCCTTGAGGAAGATCATCTCGCGGTGCGAGAAGAAGTCCTGCCGCGCATCGACGGATTGCTCGTTGCCGAGGTGATCCTCGAACGTCTGCTCGGCGGGAAGCTGGTTGATGTAGCGAACCAGCGCATAGCCGCTGATCGAGAGCTCGCCGGCGCTGCTCCTGCCGAGGAGGAAGCCGTCGCCCGGCTCGAACTCGCCCCAGGACTCGATGCGGGGAGTCGGCTGCTTTGTGTCCGCCGGGGTCTCCGCCACCACGGGGCCCGGCGCCATTGTGCTCGCCGGCACGCTCCGGCCAGCCAGGAACTCGCCACCGCAGCCATCCGACACCCAGATGCCCTGGTCGTCGTAGCCCCAGTTCTTGCCGAGCAGGCAGGGAGCAGCTCCGGTGCTTCTCGCGAGAGCAACCCCCTGCGAGGTGTCGGCCACACAGTGCTGCCGCTCGCCGGACCCGGACGTGCAGGTCACGGCACCGGGTTGCCCCGTCCCGGGTGCGGCGACCGCCCCGGCCACGGGCTGCGAGCCCTGGCCCCAGGCGGGCACGGCACCTGACCACACCAGACTTGCAACAGCAGTGGCGCCAAGGAGTGCTTTCCACATCTCGTCACCTCGATCTTCTTCCCGTGACTCTCACGTATGCCGCCGTCGCCAACGGGGATGCGCGGGATGCCCGCCTCGGCATCCCGCGCCCCGGTCAACCGTGGTTGCGACCGCCTCGGCCGCGCCGCCGCGCGCCCTAGCGCGGCTTGACGGCGTACGGGTTGCCGCCGAGCGCGTTGGACACGTCGGCGATCGCCTTCTGCGCCTTCACGGAGTTGCCGGCCTTGTCGAGCGGCGGTGCCACCACTGCGATGCCGAACTTGCCGGGCGACACGGCGAGAATGCCGCCGCCGACGCCGCTCTTCGCCGGCAAACCTGTGAGATAGAGCCACTTGCCGGAGTCATCGTAGAGGCCAGCGGTCGCCATCACCGCGAGCACCTCCGGGACATTGCCCGTGCCCATCACCTGCTTGCCGGTCACCGGGTTCTTGCCGCCGTTGGCGAGCGTCGCGGCCATCGTCGCGAGGTCCTTCGCGTTGACGCTGACCGAGCACTGCTCGGTGTAGATGTCGCACGCCTGCAGCGGGTTCTCCTTGATGTGGCCGTACGCGTACATGAGCATCGAGATCGCCTGGTTGCGCTGGTTGGTCTCGGCCTCCGACTTGTAGACCTCCTGGTTGACCGTCAACTGGCGCCCGGCGAACTCGGAGTAGAAGCCGAGGATCTTCTTCCAGATCTCGTCGCGGCTCGCACCCTTCACCATGCTCGTCGCGGTGATGGCACCCGGGTTCACCATCGCGTTCATCTCCGCGCCCCGGTACTGCTCGACGGCGACGATCGAGTTGAACACCTGGCCGGTCGCGTCGACGCCCATGTTGTCGGTGATCGCCTGCGTCCCCTGCTCCTCGATCACCTTGGCCATCGTGAAGACCTTGGAGATCGACTGAATCGACACCTCGGAGCTCACGTCGCCGGCCGTGTAGACCTTGCCGTCGACGGTCACCAGCGCGATGCCGTAGATGTTGGGATCGACCTTGGCGAGCGCCGGGATGTAGTCGGCGTTGGCGCCTTCCTTGAGGTCCTTGTACTTCGCATAGGCCGCCTTGAGGGCGGCGTCGACCTCGGCCGGCGACTGCGCCAGCGCCGGAGCGACGGCCATCGCCAGCATGGCGACTGCCAGCAGCCCGGCCATCCCCATCGCGTTGCGGGTGTACCTGGTCATGACTTGCCTCCAATCAGTGTCGAGAAGTTGGCCTTGACGGTGAACTGAATGCGCAGGTCGTCCACATTCCAGCCGTCGGAGAAGTTCTCACGCTTGCCCCACTGCACCTCGCCGCCGACCATGAGGTTCTTGACCGGCGTGCACAGCAGGTTGACGAGGGCGTACTGACCCTTCTTGAACGCGGACGGCGCCTGGCCGTCGGAGTTGTCGATCTCCACGCTCGAGTAGCCGATGGTGCTGCTCCAGCGGCTGTTCCAGGTGTGATCGAGGAAGGCGACGATACCGGTCACCGGCAGCAGCTTGCCCTCAATCGGCCGCACCGGGTCGCCGAAGTTGTTCTCGATGCCGAGGTCCGCCGGCGCATCGTTCATGTAGTTCTCGATGCCTTCGCCGTAGACATACTGCAGGCGAACCACATCCCTGCCACCGCCGAGCTTCAGGTTGGAGCTCAGGTTGACGCCCCACCCGGTGGCGCTCCCCGAGAGGTCGTACTGGTCGTCGAGCGTGTCGTTCCACTTCATGTACCGGACGATCCCCGCGATCTCGACGTACCCCCAGTCGCCACCGTGCCGGTACTCGGCGGACAGGTCGGGGTAGGGGAACTGCCCCTTCACGTTCTGCAGCTCGATACGGTCCGCATAGCTGCCGGCGTCACCGCTCGCGCCGGGGCGCTCGAGCGCGAAGGTCAGGCGGGTGTCACCCTGGATCGGCATCCAGCGCACCTGGATGTTGCGGAAGAACACCATCCCGGCAGGTCCCCAGTACTCGATCGAGTTGGGGAACACGTCGGCATCCATGAACGGGCTCCACGTCTGGCCGGCGCCGAACTGACCCAGCTCGAGGTACGCATGCCGGAGGCGGAACGTCGTCTGGCCGGCGTCAGCCCCGGTGCCGAACAGCTCGAACTCGAACGTCGTCTTGAGCTCACCGAGGCTCGTCGGCGTGGACGCCTTGACGCCCAGCCTGGTCTGACGGACGCTCGCCCAGAAGCTCCCATCCTCGCCATACTCGTCTTCGAAGGACGGCAGCTTGGTCGTGCGCAGGACATCGGACCAGTCCGGGTGCATCTGCCCGGCGTCGTAGCCCATGTCCAACTGGACGAAGCCGTACAGGCTCAGCCACGGCTTCGGCTCCTCGCGTGGCGCTTGCGCGGCGGCCGTGGATGCACCTGGCCCGGCCAGGAACCCCACTGCCAGCACGACTCCAACGAAGCAACAGGCAACCCTCGCGTCTCTCATGCGTGCTCTCCTTCTCCCACGGATCGCTGTCCGCGGGCCCCCCGCCGAACGCTCACCTGGCTGGTGAGGCCGGTGCTGCCACTGTCCTCTGACGGACCACGACCAGTGCCTTCACCTCACCTCCGCCTCTGAACAGGCCAAGGCTAGCCGAGGCAGGCACGGCCGGGAACCCGAAGAACTTCTGGTTCCATCACCGAAAAAATACGGGCGGCTCGTCCGGAGAAGTCGAGATGGACCCGCCCGTGGCGTCGCGCGGTCGATTCGCCACCCCATCCTGCCCGATGGCGAGGTGGGTCAGCTCGGCGTTTCCAGGGGGCCGAGGGGCGACGAAGCAGCCCGCCACGACCGCAGGACGGCCGCTCGACGTCCTGACGGCATCTCGTCACGGCCGGCTGACGGAACTCGCCAGACTCCTTCGGGCAAAACTCCCCCACCCCTTGATGGCCAACAGATGCATCCCGACACCCGCGAAGGCGGCTGGCAGCTCCTCGACCCACGTCCCGCCTGGGACGGCACCTGGACCCACGACTGCTACGTGGCCTTCTCGTGGACCGGCCCGGGCGAGCGCCGCCGCGTGGTCGCCGTCAACTACTCCGGCCACCAGAGCCAGTCCCATCTGGCTCTGCCGTGGTCCGACCTGGCTGGCTAGACCTGGAGGCTCCGCCACCGGTTGAGCTCGGGGTTTTGCGAGCGGGACGGCAGCGACCTCACGCAGCAGGGGCTCTTCATCGACCTGCCGGCGTGGGGGTACCACCTGCTCGAGGGCGGCGTCACCATCTGAACGAGATCCCGAGGCCGCCGGAGGTGCTGGTGGCGCCGTCACCGGTGGTGCGGCCGACGCGCGCGTCGAGTGAGATGTCGTTCCCGAGCAGGAGCTGGAGCCCGGCGTCCACCACGGACCGGGTCGTACCCCCGGCACTGCCGGGCTGCCATGCGAAGAGCTCGAAAAAGCCCGACCAGGCCCCGCCGAGGGCAACCCCCAGCGAGGCGCCGCCGTAGGCCGCCAGGTAGCGCTCCCCGGCCTCGCTGGCTTTCATGACGCCGACATTGGCGGACAGCGAGGCGTCAGGCGACAGGTCCATGTCCGCGGCGAGGGTCACCTGCGGCTGCATCCTCGGGCTGCGAAAGGCGTGGCTTCCGGTCGGGAGCGACGTGAGCATCACCAGCGCGAGCCGGGGCGAGCGGCCCGACGCGGAGGGAAAGCCGTCGAACAGCCTGATCTTGCACCCCAGGGCGCCATCGGAGAACCCTGACTCGGCCTTGCTGTCGGCGACGTCCCACATGTAGGTACCGAGCTGGACCGCGACCTCGACGTTGCGCGACAGGGGAACGCGCAGGTTCAGCTCGCCGACTCCGACACCGTGATCACCGCTGCCGGCGGTGTACGACACGCCGCTCTCCACCTGCAGCATGCCAGGCGGGACAATGTCCGCGCCGTTGCAGAAGTCGGGACGATCCGGCGAGATCGGCGGCAGATCCGCGCCCTGGGCACGCGCAGCCAGCGGCACGCACAGCAGCAACACGGCAATCGGGATCCAGCAGCGCATCAATTCTGGCTCGCCGCCGCGACTCCGGGGCAACCGGGACAGCGACGATGAAGCTGGCGGCTTCACTGGTTGCACGGTGTCCGCTGGCCCGCCACGAGGCTGGCGGGTGTCATGTCGACCCCGGAGGCAGGAGGCGCCGGTCGACGCCGAGCGGGGTGCCGAGCCGGACGAGGACGAGCTCCGTCTCGTCGGCGGCGAGCGGCCCGCCGCGTCCACCTCTGCCCGCAGGCCTTGTGCCTGGAGCTCCGCTACGGTCGCAGCGCATGCTCGGACTCCAGCTCCTCGGCGCGTGCGCCGGCACGCACCAGCATCCCCACGAGCAGACGCTGGGCGTCGCTCATCTGCGCCCGCTCCGCCACCACCCGGCGCGCGAGCGCCGGCCTGTCCGTGATCAGCCCGTCGACGCCGCGGCCCATGGCGAAGAGCATCCACGTCGGGTCGTTGACCGTCCACGCGTAGACCTCCTGCTGCGCGCGGTGGGTCCGCCACACGAACAGCCGGGCGGTGGCCATGCGCGCCTCGACGGCGAGGAAGTCGGCACCGAGGGTTGTGAGGTCGCCGTACGCCTTTGCTACCAGGACGCCGACCCGCCAGGTGGGCCGCAGACGCTTCATCCTGCCGACCATGTAGTGGTCGAGGGACATGTAGGCACAGTCCTTCTCCATGCCGGCGGCCTCGACGATCCCGGCGACCCGCTCCTCCAGCCGCTGATCGTGGCCGTACGACTTGAGCTCGATGAGCACGCGCGCGGACCCCTTGCAGACCGCCAGTGCCTCCGCCAGGGTGGGGACGCGCTCGTCCCTGAACTGGGCGCCCTTGTGGCTGCCGATGTCGACGGTGCGGAGCTCGGCCGCGGTATGCTCCCAGATCTTCATCGGCGAGCCGCCCACCTTCATGAGGTCGCTGTCGTGCATCACGATGACCTCGCCGTCGAGTGACTCCTGGACGTCCAGCTCGACGACGTCCGCGTGCTCCGCGACCGCGAGCCGGAAGGCGGCGAGGGTGTTCTCGGGCGCCTCCGCCGACGCCCCGCGGTGCGCGATCACCTGCACCGCCTGGTTGCGGCGGACGATGGCCACCGCGAGCAGGGCAACGCTGACGGCCAGGAGGGCCACGACACCCGCGACGAGCAGCCTCATCGTCCTGGGGAGCGGGCCGGCTCCGACATACGCCGGCGCTGCCGCGGCGGGCAACCGCACCTCGCCCGGCACGCCCACGTGGAGATAGAGCCGGACGATCAGCAGCCCGAGCAGCGTGACGCTCACGACCGCCACCGCCAGGCCGAGCACGGCCCACAGGATCACCAGCACCGTGAGGAACAGGATGAGCGTCGCCAGCGAACCGGCGAGGTGCGGCGCGACGGCACGGGCGAGGGTGCTCTCGATGGCCTCGGCCCCGACGCCGAGCGCCAGCGCCGAGGCCGCCCAGGCGGCGAGGACGAGCGCAATGAGACCTCGGTGCCCGGCCGACCTGGCGGTGCTGGCGCCGAGCGCGCGCCGCGGGTGGACGTCCTCGAACAGCACGATCGGCAGCGCCAGCGCCCAGCGCGTGAGGGTGCGCACGAGCAGCACCGCGAGGGCGCCGGCGATCACCGCCGCGAGGGCGACCGCCGTCCAGAAGGCGGGCGGCTTGTGGGCGAGGAAGTAGTTGATGTCGTGCCCACGCAGGAGCGAGAGGTAGACCAGGCCGACCGCGAGGAGGAACGGCACGAGGCCGGTCAGTGCACGCAGCACCATGTGCCCCGTGAGGCGGAGCGTGTCGGCGGCGCGGCGCGCCCCGAACGACAGCGCGCTCCTGGCATTCACCTGCGCGCCGCGCGCCGTGGCCAGGCCGACCGCCATCAGGCAGCCGAGCTCCAGGACGGCGATGGCGACGATGAACGTCGACCCGAGAAGCAGCGCGACGACACCGGCGCGTGTGGTGCCGAGAAACTCGAGGATGTCGGCATCGGCGACGACCTGGGAGCCCGTCCGCGACACCAGCCAGCGCAGGACCAGATCGGTCGCGGGCGTCAGCACCGCGACCGCCACCACCTTGTACGCCAGGTCCGCGATCACCAGGACCCGCCACGCCGCGGCGAAGTCCCGCGTCGCTCCCACGACAACGTCACGCACCCGTGCCCACATGGATCGGCCCCCCTCAGCGCGCCATGGTCAGCAATGTGCCCACGACCGTCGGCTCCCCAGCGCACCGGGGCCGCGAGAACCTTCCCGGGTGATCGAGTCGATGGGCACCACGTCGACGAGGCGAACCCACGTGCTGTCCGAGATGCCGGGCACCTGTGAGAACGACCGCGCATCCCCCCTCTGGTGCCCGCTGCCCGCGGCATCGATCAGGAAGACACGCATGCAGTTTCACGTCATGATCATAGCAGCCTCCGAGGCCGTGACATCGCGTCGAGGCCACCACGGGTGCAAGGCCCGATGGACCTCCTGCCGAGCGGCGTCTATGCTGGCCGGGACGGCTGCTTTCCGGGGGTCGACGCGGTAGGGTCCCGGGTGCGTCGGACACCGCAGCCGCCCGAAAGGGCCCGTTGGCCGGGAGGCGCTCCTGACCGGGGGACCCACGAGACCAACGGCGTTCAGCGCACCACGGCACGGGATGCGCGCGGACGGGGAAGTGAGAGGGCATGCGAGTGAGGCTTCTGGCGGTGTGGACGGTGTTGGCGGTTGTGGCGGTCGTGGCGGTTGCCGAGGACCTCGGCTGGCCGAAGGAGATCGCGACCTACCGGGGGACGCTCCTGGTCTACCAGCCGCAGATTGACCGCTTCAAGGGCAACGTCCTCGAGGGTCGGGCCGCGATGTCGTTCACGCCCACAGGCACCAGCGAGCCGATCTTTGGCTCGTTCTGGTTCAGGGCGCTGCTCGAGACCGACTTCGACAAGCGCACCGCGAGGCTCCTCGCGATCCAGGTGCCGCGACTCAGGTTTGCAGGCGTCACCGAGGAGAAGCAGAAGGAGGTCGGGGCGTTCCTCGAGAAGGAAATCCCCCTGCTCAACATCCCCATCTCGATCGACCGCCTCGCCGCGGCGATGGAGGAGACGACCAGGGAGAGCAGCGGCGCGGGCGCCTTCAAGAACGACCCGCCGAGGGTGGTCATCTCCTACGAGCCGGCGGTGCTGCTCTTCTTCGACGGCCAGCCGATCCTGCGCGACGTCGAGGGGCAGAAGGGCGCCTACCAACGGGCCGTCAACACACCGTTGCCGGTGGTGCGCGACGTGGCGACCGGCACGCTCTACCTGTGCGGCGGCGAGGTCTGGTACGAAGCGACCGACCCGCTCGGGCCGTGGTCGCCAACCACGAAGGTGCCGGAGCCCCTGCTGGCGATGAAGAGGGAAGCGGACCGGCAACGGCAGGCATCAGCCGGCGATGAGGAGGCGGCGGACGCGAAGGACACACCGACGAGTGAGAAGCCTCCCAGGGTCATCGTCGCCACGGAGCCGACCGAGCTGATCGTCGTGTTCGGGGAGGCCAACTGGTCTCCCATCCAGGACACCGGCCTGCTCTACGTCGCCAACTCCGAAGGCAACATCTTCAAGGACATCGCCACCCAGAAGACGTACGTGCTGCTCTCCGGACGCTGGTTTGGCGCCCCGTCCCTCGACGGGCCGTGGGCGTTCGTGCCGCCCGACAAGCTGCCGCGCGATTTCGCGAGAATTCCGGAGACCTCCCCCGCCGCCAACGTGCTGCCATCCGTGCCGGGTACCACGGCCGCGAAGGACGCCCTGCTGGACGCGCAGATCCCCCAGACCGCGGTGATCAAGCGCTCCGCGGTCGCCCTCGACGTCCCCTACGACGGGGCTCCGCAGTTCAAGCCGATCGAGGGGACGACGATGGAGTTCGCGGTCAACACCAGCTACTCGGTGATCAAGCTGGGCGCCCGGTACTACTGCTGCCATCAGGCGGTGTGGTACCTCGCGGACACCCCGAACGGACCGTGGCAGGTCGCGGACAAGGTCCCGGATGACGTCTACACGATCCCGCCGTCCAACCCGCACTACAACACGACCTACGTGCGCGTGTACGACTCCACACCGGAGGTCGTGTACACGGGCTACTACCCGGGCTATGTCAACAGCTACGTCTACGGCGGCTGCGTGGTCTACGGCACGGGCTGGTACTATCCTCCGTACGTCAGCCCGTACTTCTACCACCCCTGGTATCCGACGTGGGGCTTCGGCGTCGGCTGGAACCCGTGGACCGGCTGGGGCGTGGGCGCGGGCTGGGGCTACGGACCGTTCACCATCACGGTCGGGTTCGCCGGCTGGGGCGGCTACGGCGGCTGGTACGGCCCGCCCGGCTATCACCCACCGTACTACGGCGGCTACCCGCCGAGACCCGGCGTGCCGCCCGGCTACCGACCGCCCGGTGGGGGCGGAGTGGCCGGATCGAGGCCCGGAGGGCCCCAGGTCACGCCACACACCACCAACCTGTACGCGCGGCAGCAGAACGCCGGCCGCAACGCGAGCGTGCCGGGCGACAGGAGCGTGAGGCCAGCCGACCGGGTCGCCACGGGCGGTGCGAACAACGTCTTCGCCGACCGCAACGGCGACGTGTACCGCCGCAACAGCGACGGGAGCTGGCAGCAGCGCGACAAGGGAGGCTGGTCGAGCGCCGGCGTGGGGTCCGGGACGCGGCAGGGAGCAGGCGTGTCGCAGCAGCCGGCCGGCCTCGACCGGGACTACCAGGCGCGCCAGCGCGGGAGCGCCCGCACAAGCAGCTTCCAGAGCTCGTGGGGAGGGTCGGCGCGCGGCCTCGGTGGCGGCGGCCGGAGACGCTAGGCAGTCACAACCCAGGAGAGTCCAGGCATGGCCTGGGGGAGGCACGGGATGAGCAGAGAGCTGGCGTTCAGGCTGAGGAACGCGGGTGGCGTGGCGGCCGTCGTGGCTGGCGTCGTCGTGGCGTCGGCGACGCTGCTGGCCGCTCTCGCAGGTGCAGCCGAGCCGTGCTGCTTCGCCAACGACCGGTACGAGGGAAACTGCATGGTGGTTCCTGGCGAGGGCGAGAGCTGTCAGAGCATCCTCGCCTATCTCAACAACCCACTGAGCACGGGCAAGTCCTACTGCGGAAGCACCTCGGTCCGTGGCGGCTGGGTCCAGGTGGACTGCACGACCGGAAAGCCCCTCGTCCAGCATGGCGCGTCGGGGTCCGCGGCCAGAGCCTTGAGGGGGTGTGAACCCATGGCGCGAGAACGTTCGGGGCGCCGATCGTGACCGCTGACAACGTGGACGTGGAGGTGGACGTGGACGTGGACGGACGTGCTGCGAGCCTGATTTTCGCCGCAAGGCCGTCACCGAAGCACCGCGTGGGACTACTTCTTGCCTCACAACGCCCCGACGCACGGGATCGCGTCACGTTCACGTCCACGTCTACGCCGTGAGGGCCTTCAAGGCCCGACCGATCGCTCTCTCGCGATCTCTTCACACCCTCTGAGGCCTGCGTCGACAGGGGCGGACGGCCGGGCGCGGTAGCCGGGCACCCGGGGGGATTCTCACCCGCTGGCGCCGGCCGCCATGATCACCGCTCCAGCGCTGCGGTGCGCATCCAGAGCCCAGGGGCGCGCTTCAGATCGCGGTAACCAGGCTCAGCGCGGCGTCGAGGGCTTCCCGTCGCGGTAGTCCCGGGCGATCTCGACCACCCCCTCGATCACCGCGTCCTCGAGCTTGGCAGGCTTCGGCACCTTCACCGTGCGCTCGCCACGCCACTCGACGGCCGACGCACCGCGCCGCTCGAGCTCGATGGCCAGGGTGGCGACCATCCCGCTCTTCCCCTTGTTGCCGCTCGCCATCACCCTATACGCGATGTACACGTCCGCCGCGGCGGGCTCGCTCGCGACCTTCCAGCTCCGGAAGAGCATCACGGCCTCCATCGCGTTGCGGATGTGGCGATCCGCCTGCACGAACGGCGGCTGCTCGCCCCGCTCCAACGGCACGTCGCGCCACGCGTACGTCCTGCCGCGTGCCATCGAGGCCTGCGCCAGGGCCGCGCCCGAGAGGTCGGAGTCGGCCGAGCGCCACTCCAGCCGCGAGCTGGCTGCGTCGACCAGGTCGACCACCAGCGCGGCCAGCCCGGCGACGGGGGCCTCCGGGTCGCGGCGTGCCACGCGCGCGATGACGTAGAGGTCCGGGGGAGCACCCACTGCCGGCGAGCACCCCAGGGCGGTCAGCCTCGTCTCCACGACCTCGCGGATGTGGGCTCTCAGCGCTTCCGTGCCGCCCGCGAACGGGACCTCCTCACCCTTCCAGGCGAACGACCCCGGCACCGGTGTGGGCGCCGCGCTCTGGCCCGCGACGATCCCCGACGACAGCACGGCGACGACACCCGCGACCACCACCACTCCAGTGCGACTCATGACGGCCTCCCGTTGCCCGAAGTGCCCGGCGCGACGACGCGTCAGCCGCGCGGGCACGGCCCAGGATACAACCCCTCGAGCTCCTGGGTGCCAATCCAAACCTGGACTTGGACCTTGACCTGGACCTGGTGCTCACCCCCAGGTCCTGTCGAAGGCAAGGAGCAATTCCCCGGCGTACCTGGGCGAGATCCACGTGGAGAAGGTGACAGCGCCAACATCCAGGCCCAGGTTCAGGCTGCGATCGGTGCCGACTGGGGCTGCAGACGCCCTCGCGCGACTACTTCACACCCTCTGAAGGCTCCTCGACCGGGCTCCAGCTCTCGTCCGGGTCGAATCGTTCCATGGCGCGGAACGTCGCCACGGTGTCCGGCCCGAGGTCCTTCTCGTACACGACCCCGTCGTAGCCCACGATGAACGTCTTCACACCGGTCTTCTCGTAGTCCGCGGGCGCCGCGACGAGGGCGAACCCGCCGATCATCGCGCCCTGGACGACGAAGTCCAGGTCGCCGAGCGGCGCCGACGGGCCCTGTCCCTTCAGGACCTTGAAGTAGTAGCCATGGTAGGGCTCGTTCCTGCCGGTGTAGCCCTCGGCGATGGCGCGTGCGACCCCCTCGGCGAGCGGCCCGCCCAGCGTCCCGTCCGCGTTCTGCCACGCGAGGCCGTCCTGCCGGCCCGGGGTGCTGACGACGTGCTGCGCGTACTGGTTCACCCGCGACCCGTCCCGCTTCTCCATGGCATACTCGTGCTGCGCCACGACGAACCGCCGGCAGACCTCGATGGCATCGAGCTCATTCCGGCCGATGCGACGGAGGAAGACCTCCTCCCGGCCGGCCTCGACGTCGAAGCGCCAGACGCTCCCGTCCCTGACGACCGGGATCGGCAAGGGCCAGTCCTCCGGCCCGACGCTCAGAGTGGCCAGGTTCGGGTCCGCCGGGTCAATGGCAACGACGAGCTTCTGGCGCGCCAGCGCCGCCCACGCCTTCGCCTGGTTCTGGTCCTGGACCTGGTCTTCCGTGACGACGAGGTCGATGCCGTCGGACCCGAGGAGCTCCTTCAGGGCGGGGAGGTTGAACGTCTCGGCGGCCGTGACGATCGCGTCCGCTGCCGCCACTGGGGAGGAAAATGTCCTCTGCGCCGGCTGTGCCGGTGCGGCCGCGAGGGTACCGGTCGCGACGAGGGCCGCACCGATTGGGAGTCCGAGAGCGCGGATTGACAGCTTCGCAGTCATGGTCATCACCTCACCTCTTCCTTCCACCGCCGCTGCTGCGGCCACCACCGCCGAAGCTCGAGGCGCCGCGCGAGCTGCTGGCCCGGGCGCTGCTCCCGCTGTATCCGCCAGAGCCCCCGCCACCGAATCCGCCACCCCTGGAGGAGGAGCTCGCACTGGTGCCGCGGCTGCCGCCGCCACTCGAGCCGCCGCGTGCCTGCTGGGTCCCGGCACTGGCACCACCGCTCGCGCCGCCACGTCCCTGCTGGCTCGCGCTCGCGCCGCCACCTGCGCCACCACGTCCCTGCTGGCTTGCACTCGCGCCGCTGCGGGTCTGCTGGGTTCCGGCGCTCGCACCGCCACGAGCCTGCTGCTGCCTGGCGCTCGCCTGCCGGCTGGAGAGGGAGTCGCCCCGGGCCGTGCCGCCGTACTTGTTGGCCGTGGACTTGTTGGCGTACGGGGCGCCGCCGCGGTGCTGGGAGTTGTGCTGCCAGTTGTTCCCGCCGCCCCGGTTGCCGCTACCGATGTTGCCGGTGTTGATGTTGTTCCGGTTGAAGTTGTTGTTGATGTCGATGTCGATGTCGTTGTGGCCCCAGCCGCAGTGGCCCCATGCACCGCCCCAGAAGGCCGCGCCGATCATGACACCGGCGGTGAACGTGAAGAACGCCGCGCCGGGGTAGTACGGCGGGTAGTAGATCGGCGGGTACGGGTAGACGGGCGGCGGATAGACGACCGTCGGGCTGTAGACCGGGACGTAGATGACCTCGGGGTTCGCCGACTCGACGATGATGATCGTCTTCTGCTCGATGACCTTCGTCTCGACGACCATTTTCTCGTTCGTGGTGAGCGATCCCTTGTCCTTTGCCTTCCTCCGCATCCGCTGCACCGCATCCATCACGTCGCTCTGCTGGGCGAGGAAGGCGTTGCCGAGGTCGGTCGTCCACTGCACGTCGTCCGCGAGCCGCTTGACGACGTCCGGGAACGCCGCCATCGACTGGATGCTCGGATCCCAGGGCTGCTTGGCCACCGCGTCCGCGAGCGCCTTGTCCTTGAGCTTCGGGTTCTTGGCAAGGAACTGCTGGAGCTGGATGATCTCGAGCGGATACGTGGACGCCGCCAGGGTCTGGGCGAGGAGCGAGTCGGGGTAGAGCGCAATCGGCGCCACCAGGGAGTCGAGCTGGTCCGCCGTGAGCGCCCCGGCCTCGGATGCCGTCGGCGCCTGCTGCGCCAGGAGTGTCGCGTTGCCCGGCACGAGCAGGGCAGCGCAGATCACGGCGACGGCACCGTACAGTGTGGGAGTGGTGGAACGGGAGCGGTTCGAAGTTGGCTGCATGACGTTTGCTTCCTTTCCTGTCCGTGTCCCCGCGGGCATCAACATGACCGCGCCGGGAAACGAGCATGGACCGCAGAACAGGCGAAGCAATCGACGTGCCACATTCGGCGACCAGGATCTCCCGGCACCTTCTCCTCGCCCTCCTGCCTCACCGTCTGCGCGGTCATCACGGACAACCGCCGTGCGTCGTTGTCCACGGACAGGTCACTTGCGGCGTGTCCACGCGCACCGAGGGCGTCAGGTCCTCGCTCGACCCGACCCGGGACGTGCGTGCCGACGTCGGTTGCACCCAGAGTGCCTGCTCTGTCCCCCGGGCGCACGTTCCGTCCCATTCCGGGGACTCGCCTGGCCGCACGCCAGCCACCCGGCAGCCCTTCCCTGCGGGGAGACGACTGCTCGTCATCATGACGAAATCTCGTCAACCTACCCGACAGGAAAGCCACGCCGGCGTCGTCCCGGGCTCGGCACCCGCTGCGGCGTCTCGGGCGTGTCCCGGAGTGTCGGATCAGTCGACGACACGACGTGAGGTCGCGAGGAGCGGATCACGGAGATCCTGCAGACGGCTGGACCTCAGGGCAGCAGGTGGGGTCGACCTGCAGGCAACACAAGACGACCGTTCGTCGTCCTGACGACATTTCGTCGCGGCCGGTCGGCCGGGCCAGTCGGGCGTCTCCCGGAGCTGTCCTCCATCTGTCGAATGGCCAGAGACATACCACGCAGGCTGGGCCTGCGCCCGCAGGTGGCACGATCCCTGCTCCTGCGTGCTCCTGCGTGCTCCTGCGGGACCGCCTGCGCGGCCCTTGCAGGATCCTGGAGGAGGCCAGCAGGAGACCAGGGATGGAGCAGAGCTGCACACCTACCGCAGATCGGAGCGTCGGCGCGACCGGGAGCTGGAATCGGACTCGTGCCGTGTCCGTTGTGCTGGCCGACTGGAAGGTCGAGACTCGGAGCCCTGCCATGGATCAGCGTCGTGGTAGCCTCCACACCCAGGCCGCCTGTCGTCCCGACGGCGGCCCACTTCAACCGCCCCGGTGGGGCACCAACCTTTACGAGGAGACGTCAATGAAGGGAAAGATCTTCGCATTCGGAACCATGCTCGCCGTGGCGCTCGCGCTCGGCGCGCCCACCGTGCTCGCACAGGTCACGGAAACCGACGTGCTGCAGCAACTGCGCGCGGACATCCAGGCGGACCGCCAGGCGGTGGTCGCCGCCAACCTCGGGCTGACCGACGTCCAGGGCGCCGCCTTCTGGCCGGTGTACCGGGAGTATCGGGCCGAGATGGGCAAGGTCGGCGATCGCCTGCAGAAGCTGATCCAGGAGTACTCCAAGGTCTTCGAGAGCGTGACGGAGGAGCAGGCCAAGGGCATGGTCGACGAGATGCTGGCGATCGGGCGCGACGACCTCAAGGTCCGCGAGGCGTACCTGCCCAGGTTCCGGAAGGTTCTCCCGGAGACCAAGGTGGCGCGCTTCCTCCAGATCGAGAACAAGATCGACGCCGTCATCAAGGTCCAGCTCGCAGACATCATCCCCCTGGCCAAGGCTGCCAAGAAGTGACGGCCGCAGCGGGGGCGGACGGTCGGTGCACCGCTCGCACGCGCCGCACCCCGGCGCGCCGATGCCGCACCACCGTGCAGGCCTCTCGTTGCACTCCAGATCGATCGAACACCCTGAGGAGGGTTTGATGAACACCAGCCAGACAAAACGTCGCACGACAACGCTTCGACTCGCCGGGATGGTCCTGGCACTGGTGGCGTGCGCCACCGTGGCCGGCGCCCAGGCCCGCGAGGGTCAGTGGGAGTTCACCCTGGGAACGCTCTACCAGTTCTCCAGCTCGCTCGACTTCGACCATGGCCAGTCCATGGACACCGACGGCGACTTCGGGTTCACGACCTCCGTCGGCTATCACATGACCGACGCCCTCGCCGTCAGCTTCGGCCTGCAGTGGGCGGGGGTCAGCTACGACGCCCTGGTGCTGAAGGAGGGGGGCGGGCAGGCCGCCATCTCCGGCACCTACGACACCTGGAACACCTCGGTCAACCTGGTCTACGACCTCAAGGAGGGACCGCTCGTCCCCTACGTCGGCGCCGGCATCGGCTGGACATGGATCGACACCAACATCCCGGACGGCCTGCCCTCCACCGGCTGCTGGTGGGACCCCTGGTGGGGCTACGTGTGCTACACCTCGTACCCGACCAAGACCACGGACGCCTTCTCCTATCAGGCATCACTGGGGCTCAAGTACGAGTACAACTCGCGCTCGTTCGTGCGCTTCGGCTACACCAGCCAGTGGCTCGACATCGGCAAGGCCACCGGCACGCCGCGCTTCGACCAGCTCACCCTGGACTTCGGGTGGCTGTTCTAGCCGCACCTCGTCTGCACGGGCGCCCGGAGGCCGCTTGCTCCGGGCGCCTGTGGTTTCCATCCCCTGCCGCCCGCGCCTTGCATGGCCTCCCTCGGACCACCCGGGCGTCCACGAGACCCCTTGACGTGCCAGCTTCCTCGCTGCCCATGGCACGGGAGCACCGCGCGAAGAGCCGCGGTGCCGTGATCTTCGTTGCACTCCTGCTGCTGACTGCCGGCGCGGCGACCCTGCCGGCCCAGCAGCTCGAGCCACGGGCCTACTCGCCCGCCCCGATCGGCACGAACTACTTCGGCCTGGGCTACACGTACTCGCACGGCAGCGTCCTCCTGGACCCGTCGGTACCGATCGACAACGTCACGGCCGGCATCAACGGCGTGGTGCCGTACTACGGGCGCACGTTCGGGCTGGGCGGCCGCCTCGCCAGCGTCTCGGTCGTCGCCCCGTACGCGTGGGGCAGCATGACGGGCGACGTCATGGAGGTGCAGCGGAGCATCACCCGCTCCGGCCTCGGCGACCCGCAGCTCCGCTTCGCCACGAACCTGCTCGGCGGACCGGCACTGACCCTCCAGGAGTACCGCACCCACCAGCAGGGCACCACGCTCGGGGTGAGCGTCGTCGTCGTGTGTCCGTACGGCCAGTACGATCCTGCGAAGCTCATCAACATCGGCACCAACCGCTGGGCGTTCAAGCCCGAGCTGGGGCTGTCGGTCCCGGCCGGGAAGTGGACGTTCGAGGCCTACGCCGGAGTCTGGTTCTTCACGTCGAACGACGACTTCTACGGCGGCCAGGTGCGCAAGCAGGACCCGCTCGCGGCTTACCAGGCGCACGTCGTCTACAGCTTCAACCCCCGCCTGTGGGCCGCCCTCGACTTCACCTACTACGAGGGCGGGCAGACCACGGTCGGGGGCGTGGAGATGCAGGACCGGCAGGGCAACACCCGCGGCGGCTTCACGGTCGCGGTGCCGGTGTCGCCTCGCCACTCGCTCAAGCTCACCTGGACGGACGGCATCACCGCCCGGATCGGCTCGAAGTTCACGACCGTCGGCGTCGCGTGGCAGTGGCTCTGGTTCGACCGGCCGAAGTCGGCGGATTAGCCCCTGGCGCAACCCTGCGGCCGCGACCACACGCGCCCGCAGAACCGCGCGTCGAGAGTTGAGAGTCGAGGGTTGAGAGTCCCCCACCCGCCCAAGTCCGAGCAACGTGTTGCAATGCACTGTGCTTCAATGCGTTGCGGCAAGATCGTCGCGCGCCGCGAGGATCCTCGGGAGGAGGAGCTCAGAAGGCCTGGCCGATCCCGATGTAGAACCCGTCCGAGCCATCCTTGCCGACCGCGTAGTCGATCCGCACCGTGATCATGCTCGCGGCCGCCGCGATCCACTGCAGGCCGACGCCGCCGGCCGGCAGCACCTCGGTGTCGTCCGACGGTCCGTACATTGGCTTGACGTCTCCCACGCCCGCGAACGCCGTCGTGATCCAGCGGTGGGCGAACCGCCACCGGACCTCCGCCTGCGCTCCCACCGTCCACCGGTCGAGGTAGCGTCCGGCCGTGTAGCCCCGTAGCATGTTGTCCGCCCCGAAGAGGCAGAGGTCGAAGAACGGTGCGTTTTCGCCCGCGCTGCAGCCCGCCGCCTGCCACGCCAGGACGACCGGCTCGCCGAGCTTGATGTAGTCGCTGTAGCTCAGCGTCGTCTTGGTGTACGTGAAGTCGCTGCCCAATGCGGTATCGCTGAGGCTGACGAGGAACTCGGTGTGCGAGCCGGCGGTCGGGTAGAAGACGCTGTCGCGGCTGTCGCGTTCGCCCTTCAGGCCGAGGGCGGCGAGCGTCACGTCGAGCTGACCGGGAGGGAGGGGGATCGCGCCGCTGCCGCCCCTCTGCAGCCCGACCGTGGTGGTGCCGTAGCTCGCGCGCAGGCCGGCGTACCAGCGCTTCCCGAGGCCGACCATGACCTCCCCGAGTAACCCCTTGGCCTCCTGCTTGATCGGGATGCCGCCGCCGTCGGGGCCTGCCGAGAAGAGCTCGTAGTTCACCTTGCCGAGGGCGCCTCCGAGGGTGACCCGGTAGCGATCCTCCTTCAGGTACAGCTTCACTCCGGCACCCCCCGCCCAACTGTCGTTGTCGGTGTAGAACCCCCCGCCGCCCAGGGTCGTCGGCGGCGACTTGCTGTCCGCCTGCTGCCGCGCGATGGTGTAGACGACGGCAAGCCCCAGACCGGTGCCGATGGCCGGATTGGACAGTGGGAGCGGCGCGATCACGAGCTCGTTCCCGGCCGCCTTGGTCGCACCGCCAGCGGGGGCAGCCTCGATGACATCCACCGGATTCAGCGGCAGCGGCTGACCGAGCTCCGGCTTCATGTCGGGGGAAGGCAGGGTGAGCCGTACGGGGGAACGGTGCGTCGTCCCGGCGGGCGCGGTGGTCGGCGCCGGGGAAGGGGTCGCGACCGGCGCCGCCGGGCCGGGCACCTCCTGCTGGGCAGCGAGCGGGCTCGCCACGCCGCCAAGGAGCAGAAGAAGCGCGGGCAGGACGAGGGCCCGCCTGAACCTCTGTGTCAGTGCCTGTGCCATACCCACCCCCCAGACCGCCCGGCTGGTCGAAGCCGGCTGAGCGACCGGGGGCCGACGACGCCCCCGACCGTCGGAGCACGAAGGCGTCAGAACGCCAGCATCACGTTCGCGACCGCACCGCTGAACCCGACCCTGACGTTGACATCGCCGTTGTCTCCGTCCTTCTTGACCTTGATGGTGTTGCTGGCGAAGCCGGCGCCCACGCCGATGTTGCGCGTGAAGAAGTAGTTGAGCGAGGTCGAGAGCTCGTTGACGTGACCGTCGTACCCGGAGAGGTCCGCCGCGAAGAAGTTCCCGTCCACCCTCCAGAAGAACCTCTTGGCGAGCGTCATCTCGAAGTGCATGCCGACCACCGGGATCGGGACCACCACGCTGCTGCTCTCCGCCACCGTCCCGGAGGCGGTCCCCCCACCAGACACCGTGCCCTCGCCGGTCAGCTTGGCATCGGACCAGAGGGCGCTGATACCACCGTTGAGGCCGAAGGTCACCTTGCCGTTGTTGAAGAAGGAGTACTTGTAGATCGCGTTGACCATCCGCCCCTCGAACTTGGACTTGACAGTCACTCCGACGTCATAGGTCACGTCCTCCCACACGATCTCGCGCTCGAGCGTCCGCGAGTTCTCCCGGTTCCATCCCAGGTAGGCGAGATCGACACGGTGGCGGTCGGAGATCCGGTAGAAGCCGGCCAGGTCGAAGTTGGTCGCGCTCGAAGGCAGCCCGAGCTCGTCCTCGAAGTCGATGTCGCTGCCCTGCCCGTTCTTGCCGTCCGCGCGGATCTTGGTGTTGAACGTCTGCCAGAAGCTCCCGAGGTTGAGCCCCCAGCGGTCCGGGACGCCGCGGACTCCCTCCCGCGCTGTCTCACTCACGACGGGCTGCGCCACTGTCGGCACGGCGGCCGCCATGGCAAGGAGAGCCATCACTACCAGGAATGATCTTCTCATCTCGAACCCCTTCCTCCCGCTGGGCGGCGACCCAGCTTCCGTAGGTCATGCCGTCTGGCCGGCCACGGCCACGATGGCCGGGGCGAGGAACGGGAGTATACGGCCTCCCTTTCCTCCACTCCCTGTTCTGGCAGGGGCGCTCCAACTGCTCCCCGCACATCGTACCCCAACTTCCACGGCAGGAAGCGTGCCAGTTTGTCGCGCACCCAGGGGCAGTATCGTATCTGTTGGCCAGCCAAGGGATGGGGGCACCGCCAGGAGGGGACCCGACGGCTCTTGAAGGTCGCCCATGACGGAATGTCGTCAGGCTGACGGGCAGCCGCCTCGCGGGTCCAGCCTGAGAACGCAGCGACCAGCCCGCCGGCACGGGTGCGGCAGACGTGTCCTGCAGGTCCGGTCACCCTCGACCTGTGCGCGTGGTCGAGGCGAAGGTGATCGGAAGGAGGCGGGGGAGTCACGACGCCGGGGCCGGGGTGACCCCTGGAATCGCCGGGCCCTGCCATCGCGCCGGGATGCGAGGTGGGCCGCGCTCCGGGTCCTCGCCCTCGCATTCCTCCGCCTGGGTCCTGGCCGGATCGCCGGTAACGCGAGTCCTCACGATCGCCCAGGTGTCTCCCTAGACGCTCATCCACAGGCTCCCCCGAGGGGCGCCACCGGCGATCGGGTAACGACATTTCGTCGTCTTGTCGACATTCCGTCAGCGGTCGCATCGTCGCACCAGGTCCACTCTCACGAGCGAAGGCATGAAGATAGCTGAAGGACAGAGATATAGCGCTTCGCTGCGCGATCGGTCCAACCCTGGCATGGAGCTTGCGGTATAGTGGTTCTGGAAGGAGACAGCGAGATGTCCAAGTCAAAAGTCATGTGCTTCGTGATTGGATTGGCGTTGCTGGCGGCACCAGGCGTGTTTGCCCAGCAGACCACAACTACCGTTGAGACAGCAGTGGTCGAGGTCGTCTATGTGACCGGGAACACGGTCGTGTTTCTGCGCGACGGCAAGGTGATGCAGCGGGAGATGCCGCCGGGCTGGACGGCGATGATCGACGGGAAGCCGGTTACTCTTGCCGACCTCGTGCCCGGCCAGAAGGTGACGATCGAGCGCACGACAACGACGACGGAGTACCCCGCGACCAAGGCGGTCACCATCCGTAACGGCGAGGTCTGGTACGTCTCCGGGAACACGCTCTTCTACCGCGAGAACGGCCAGACCAAGAAGGTTGAGGTCCCCGCCGACTTCAAGTTCGTGGTGAATGGCAAGCCGGTCGGTATCGAAGGGCTCCGCAAGGGGGCGCTGCTGACGGCAACCATTATCACCAAGACCGGATCGGCGACCGTGTCCGACGCCGAGGTGAAGGCCTTCGGCGCTGCCCCGCCGCCGGCACCGGCCCCGGCTCCGGTCGAGGTCGCTGCCCCGGCCCCGGCCCCGGCTCCCGCTCCGGCGCCGGCTCCGGCCCCCGAGCTTCCGAAGACGGCCAGCCAGCTCCCGCTCCTGGGGTTGGCGGGTGTCCTGCTCCTCGCGCTCGGTGCCGGGCTCGCGCTGGTCCGGCGCTTCGTGCTCTGATCTCAGGCCAGGAACCCACTGCGGCCGCCCCCTGCTGGCGCGTGAGCGCGGGGGCGGCCGCGTGCTATCTTCCCGTCCGCCTATGAGACACCCCCTGCACCGTACCGAGCTGGCCCTCATGGGTGCCGGGCTCGTGCTCGTCGGGATCTTCGCCACGGCCTGGCTGCATCGGACCGTCATGAGCCGGGCGAGCCTCCGTGCCTTCGACCTCCGGGCGGCGGCGGCCGGTCAGCCTCCGAGCGGCTCCGTGCAGGACCCTGCGGGCAGCGGGGGCTCGGCGGTGCATCCCGGCGGAGTCGATTTCACCCTGTGGTCACCCAAGCGCATCGAGGCGTATCGCGCCAGCCTCGAGGCCCAGATCGCAGCACCGCTCGCCGTCCTCCGGATCCCGAAGCTCGACCTCGTCGTGCCGGTGCTCGAGGGCACGGACGAGCTGGTGCTCAACCGCGGCGTGGGCCACATCGAAGGCACTCCGCGCCCGGGCGAGGCGGGCAACGTCGGGATCGCCGGCCACCGCGACGGGTTCTTCCGCGGCCTCAAGGACATCGTGGTCGGCGACCGGCTCGACCTCGCGACCGAGGACGGCACGGAGTCATACCAGGTCGCGGGCATCACCATCGTGCCGCCCAGCGACGTTTCCGTCCTCGCCCCAACCGCTCAGCCGACCGTGACGCTGGTCACCTGCTATCCGTTCTACTTCGTCGGCAGCGCGCCCCTTCGCTACATCGTCCGCGCCGTGCGGGTCGAGAGCGTGTCCTGACAGGCCCCGAGCGGAACGCTCCGGTCAGAACCTCTGGCCGAGCATGAAGTAGAACCGGTCCCGGCCGCCTTCACTCAGGCCCCAGCCCAGGAACACCGGCCCGATGGGCGTGTCGCCCCCGACGAACACGCTGCTGCTGATGCGCAGCGAGTCCACCGTGATCGGATCACCCGAGTCGTAGACGTTGCCGGCCTCGACGGTGCCGCCGACGAACATGCGGATCTGCAACGCAGCAATGTCCAGGTGCGCCATGCGGCGGTAGTAGATGAGGCCGGCGACCCCGGCATCCTCGCCGATGAGCTCGTCCCAGCCAAGCCCCGACAGGCGGCCCATGCCTCCGAGGGTGAAGCTGTTGGCCAGCGACACCCCCGTGTCGAGGTTGGCGCCGATCATGATCCGCGGCTGCAGGGTGTTGGGGCCCCAGGAGAAGGAGTGGTCGGCGGTCAGGACGGCCCGCTGGTAGTCGGTGTCGGCCCGGAGCGTGGAGCTGCTCTGGTCGAAGCTCAGATTGACAAAGGTCCCGTGGCGGGGAAAGACCGCGTGGTCGAGGGTGTCGACCGAGAACCTCGCCAGGAAACCGCCCCGAGCCTCGTCGCCTTCGGCTGGACCCACGGTCCCCATGGTTCGGGTTTCGCTCTCGTTGCCCGTATACGCACCGAGCCGGACCTCGCCCCACGAGCCGAACACCCGGCCCGCCGCGACGGTCACCTGGTCGTGCCGCATGCGGTAGTCCGAGACGGCCTTGCCGTCGGCCCAGAGCTGGCGGTTCCTGCGACTGCCCTCGACGGACGGAGCCACGAACCAGCGCAGGGCCGTGTCGATCGGCTGGTAGTACTCGACGCTCGCGCGCATGCTCTGCCCGAGCTGGAGGATCGTCTGCACCTCTCCTGCATGCCGGTTCAGGCCCAGGAGCTGGTGCCGGAAGATGAGGTTGAACTCCTGGCTGCCCTGGGTGTCCCCGAGGAGCGCGAGGCCCACCTGCAGGCTGCCGCGGCTTCCCGGCCTGGGGGGCGTCGACAGGGTCAGCACGCCACGCCCGTCGGCACGTTCGAACCGCTCGCGAATCATCCCGAAGCACTCCATCGACTTGAGCCGCATGACCGCGGCCGAGATGCCCTTCTGCTCGAACGGCTGGTTGCCCGGGAGGTTCAGGAGCGACCTGACCGTGGCCTCGGACAGCCGGCTGGAGTTGTCGATCCGGACCTCGTCCACGTGAAGCTCGCCCGCGGGCCGGCGGTGGTGCCGGGCCTTGAAGGCGCTCCAGGTAGCGGCGTCCGAGGCGAAGGCGCGCAGCTCGTCGATCTGGGCGCGGGCGGCGACCTCACCCTTGTCCACGGCGTCGGCGGCGCGGTCGAAGGCCATGAACGAGATCCCCGTGAGGTCGGGGCGGATGTAGACGTCGCCCGGCTGGAGCTGCTTGACGTCCTCGACGCGGTTCGAGAAGATCAGCAGGCTGTTGAGCTTGCTGATTGTCGACAGGAAGCTGAGGTCCTTGTCCTCGCTCGATCCGTAGTCGCTGGAGATGTCGATGGCGATGAGCCGATCCGCCCCGAGGGAGCGGGCGATCCGCCCCGGGAGGTTGGCCACGGCGCCGCCGTCCACCAGCTTCATGCCGTCGATCTCCACCGGCGCGAACATCCCCGGAATCGACATGCTGGCCCGCATCGCCGTGGCCATGCTGCCGGACTTGAAGACGTACGCCGCGCCGTCGTTGATGTCCATCGCGACCGCCCGGTAGGGGATCGGGAAGGCATCAAAGTCCGTCTCGCCCGTCGATGTCGTCTCCAGACCCTGCAGGAACAGCTCGAGGCGCTGGCCGCCGAGAACGCCCCCGGGGATGGTGGGCTTGATCCCCTTGAAGCGGACCCGGCCCTGGACCATCAGGATGGAGTCGTCCTGCTTGCGCCGGAAGGTGCGGTCCGTCCGGTCGACACGATCCGAGAAGATCTCGTTGTTCCAGTCGATGGACTGCAGGAGCTCCTCGATCTGGTCGGGCGTCCAGCCGGTGGCGTAGAGGCCACCGACGATGGAGCCCATGCTGGTGCCGATGATCATGTCGGGGACGATGTGGAGCTCCTCGAGCACCCGCAGTACGCCGATGTGCGCGGCGCCGCGGGCGCCGCCCCCCGACAGCACCAGGGCCGTGACGGGGTGCTTGGGATCGTGCGGTCTGCCAGCGGCTGCCTGCGGTGGGTCCTGGGCCCAAGCGGTGGCGGCTGCGGCGGCGAGTACTGCGGCAAGCAGTACGGTGTTGGTCCTCATAACTCTTCTCCCTCTGGACGGTCTGGCGCTGTCTGGGAAAGACCGTTCGACCAGCCGGCTGCTGGGTCGGTGGGAATCGGCCTGGGCTCGCGAGTTGTCTCTCACCGGGCGCTCCCGGCTCCCTCGCGCATGATCGCACGGCTGCCCCTTCCGGTCCACGGGAGGATGTCCTTGCGGCCGTTGCGGAGGCTGATCAGGGACCTGGCTTCGCGCACATCCGCCCGTATAACACAAAGCACGCCAGCCTTGGGCGGCGTGGTGCCCTTTCCTGCCGGAGGATGACGTCAACCGGTCGACACGAACTACTTGCGGGCGACCTCGGTCTTCGCAGCCGCGGCGCGGACTGCGACCGTGACCTTGGGGATGCGCCCGGTGAAGCGCGACTTCGCTTCCGCACCGATCGCCTCGAGCACCGGCGTGCCGAGGTCGATGCCGACGTCGGCGGTTTCGTCCGCGGAGAAGACGGCGGCCTGCGTGCGTTCGATGCGCCCTTCGGCGACCTTTCGGCCGTTGACCAGCAGCCTGCCCTTGCCGCCCTTGCCCGGGCCGCCGCCGTCGTAGTCGAAGACGAACTGCAGCGTGGCCTTGCCCGGCGCCAGCTTGGCCGTGCCGGAGACCGAAGTGCGCTGCAGGCCGAGGAAGTTGTAGTCATAGGCCGGCACGCCGTCCTTGACGTAGAGCGACCAGCCGCCGAAGCGGCCGCCCTGCGCGATCACGGTGCCGCTGCCGCCGTCCGCGGGCACTTCGATCTCCGCCGTGATGACCTTGGAGCGATTCTTCACGTTGATGAACACGCCTTCGAGCATTCCGGTCATGCCCTCGGCCAGCGTCAGTGAGGTGCACTTGCCCATCAGGTCGGGACGGCCGACGGCCGCCGCGTCCCTCCGGGCGCATGCCCGGCGGCCACCCCGCGAGTGCGCCCTGCCGAGACACCCCCGACGGCACGAGGTCAGTCGACATTCACGACGACGTACTGACTACCGTGGGGCTGGTAGTAAGTCCCGCCGCACAGGTGCAGGCTGGTCCCTTCGATCACGACCACGGTGCAGGGAGCTGGCAGAGTCATCACGTAGATCGTCGTCCTGCGGATCACCCGCCGCGTCGTGCGGCGAGCGACGCCGGCGCAGCTCACCGGCGTGACCGGACGGCCCACGACCGCTTCGGCCTCGGAGACCAGCGACAAGGATTCGAAGCCTCCCGCCGCGGGGAAGCCGCCGAGGGCCAGCCCCAGCGCGAAGGTCACGACACCGAGAGTCGATCTTTTCATCACTTGCTCTCCCCGGCTACCGCCAGCTCCCCGGCCTCGTCGACCGGCAGGGCCTCCCACTTCACCGCTCCTTGCGGGGGCGAGAAGGTGAACCGATCCGCCGGGACTGCCGGTTCGAGCTTCCAGTCGTGCATCTGCACGCTGTACTGCGGCGCCCCGGTCAACCACTTCGTGGTGATCACGTACTTCATCGGCAGCGGCTGGTCGCCCGTCTTCACCCAGATCTGCCAGTCGACCTCGTCCTTGCGGAACGAGGGATGGTGGCATTCGACACCGGACACGTAGGCGATGCCGTGATAGCCGCTCGAGGTGATCCCCGAGGCGAGGGCGGCGTACGGGTCCGCGGCCAGCAGGTCGATGCCGGGCAGGTTCAAGCCGAGCTCGCTTTCGATGGCGGCGAAGAACGCGTCGTTGCCACCGACGACGTCCTTCCGGAAGAACGCATTGGCGCTCTTGCCGTAGAGCACGAGCTGCTTGCCGTCGAAGAACAGCTCGGCAGCACCGAAGCGGCCCTGCAGCACGGCGTGGTACCCCGCGGGCCGCCGCAGCAGCACCCTGGCGGAGCTGTTCCACTGCAGCTTCTCACCGTCCCGGGTGATGATCTCGTTGCTGACCTCCGCCACCACGCTGAATGCCTTCGCCGCACCCATGAACGTGGACATGGAGCGGAGAATCTCGTCTGCGTCCGGGTTGAGCTCGGTTCCCGCCCATGCCGGGCCCGCGGACAGCGCGGCAAGGACCGTCAGCACAACCGCCAGATACCTGGCTCCCGACACCAGATGCTCTCTCACGTGCTCTCCTTTCTGGATGCTGTACCCTCGACCTTGGGACCTCCGATGGAGCTCCGAGGAGCTCCGTCCACGCCCACTCGCTCGTGCCGCGGGGCTCGACCTGGGGGCGGACCTGCCGGGCCCCGGACGGCTGGCGCGAGTGCCGATGAGCTCGGTCCCACATTCTCCCCCTGCTATCGTCTCCTGATCGCACGTTGCCGCGTCGTCAGCACCGCCTACTCCCCGCCCTTCAGCCGGCGTGCTCCCTCGATGATCGAGTGCCATCCGGACACCAGTGAGATCATGATGCCGTCCATCTGGAGATCACCCGGAGCGCTGTCGTTGATGGTCGACTTGTAGCCGCAGGTGAGAGCCAGGCTGTCGTTGATCTGGTACCCGAGCGTGAGCCCGACCGCGAGGTTGTCGAGCTTCTCGCCCTCGACGCCGTCGATACTCGCCTGGCCGCCCGTGTACCAGGCACCGTCGAGCGACGTCCAGAACCGGTCGGTGAGGTCCCGCGTCACGTGCGCGTCCACCTGGAAAATCGGGTCGGTCTTGAGGGTCTTCCCCGTGAAGTCGTCGTTGGTCCCGAAGAACCACACGGCAGGGAGGAGCTCCAGGGTCGTTCGCCTGCCTGGCACCCACGGGCCGAGCTGCCAGACGATCGGCGCGCCCAGGCGCCCGGACCACCGGTTCTGGCCGAGGTTCAGGGAACGGCTGCTGTCGTACTCGCCGATCGGCACCGTCAGGTCGACGATCACGTCGAGAGAGAATCCCGGCTCGTACCGCAGGGGGGCGACCAGGTCCACCTGGGCTGACGGGCCGATGAGACTGATGTCGAGCTCCATCATCGGGTCGCCGAACCCGCGGGCGGACTGAATGACCGACTGGCTGCCCGTCGTCACGGTGCCCTCGATCCGTCCCATTTCCAGCAGGACCGCAGCCATGGCCGAGCGGTTGAACAGCGTGAAGGTGCGCGCGTAGCCCCCGAGGACCAAAGTGGCGTCGATTGTGGCCCCCGGCTCCACGATGTGCGCCGGGTCGAACGGGTTCGTGTTGCCGCTGATCGAGTTGACGATGACCGGGATGGCGTTCACGCCCGACAAGGTCTTCCAGTAGAAGCGCGGCGGCACCTGGGCCCAGGCCTCGGGCGGGCACAGGGCGGAAGCGGCGAGCACCACCACCAAGGCGACCACCATGGCCGCAACGTTCTCTCGCAAGCTGTTCTCGTGGCTCATCATGTCGGCTCCTTCGCGACTGTTCGCACTGGCTCGGCACTCACTGCTTCGGATCCGCGAGCATGTCCGCGGGCGGCACGTACTGGCGCTTCAGGTTGGCCGGCGGATAGCCGGGCTGGACCGGCACGCGCTGGGGGAGGGCCTTTTCGAGGCTCTCGAAAACTGTTCGGTTCGGCAGGACCACGTTGTTCCTCCGGACGTAGTCATCCCAGAGCGCCACCATCTCCTTCAGCTTGTCGGGGTGCTGAGCAGCGAGATCCTTCAGCTCGCCGGGATCCGCCGCGAGGTCGAAGAGCTCCCACTCCCCCGTGCCGAAAGGCCGGATCTGCCAGCGCAGCTTCCAGCTCCCCT